>NZ_JADEXU010000155.1 GCF_015206895.1 Nostoc sp. LEGE 12450
AGCTTCCAGTTGAGCCTTCCGTTCCCTCCAGTCAGGCATTACGTAAGAAAGGGCTTCCCAAGATTCCAGTTGGGCCTTCCGCTTGAAGGCAGAAACTTTGCAGGCGCAACTCTCACCGGAACATACATTGAAGATTGGAACATTACCACTGACACCAAATTTGATGGAGTACGCTGTGAATACGTTTATATGCGTCTGCCCACGCCAGATAACCCAGACCCCCACCGTAAACCCGACAACAGGCAAGAAGTATTTGCTTTGGGTGAGTTTGGAGATTTTATCAAACCCATCTTCGATACCCTTGACTTGTACCATAACCAAGGAGTTGATCCCAGAGCGATCGCTATCTCCTTCAAGCAGTTGGCAGAAAAGAACCCCGAAGCGGATTTGCGGATTGTTGGGATGGAAGTACGTGGTGAGGACAAATTTCTGCTCCGTGCCAAAACAGCGATCGCAGCCGATAAATCGCAACTGAGTGCGGAGTATTTCGCTATTTATAATCAGCTAAAAGCTCTGGCAGAACAAGAAGTTAAAGCACTTATCGCTGAGAAGGATGGTAGAATTGCTGATTTACAGAATATGGTAGTGACAGCACTACAACGCCCTAGCTTTTATTCAAACGTTGAGCAGGTAGGTTTTATGACTAATAATCCCGGTGGTTTTTCAGTTGGTGGTTCAGTTGATGGCGATATTAATAATGTTCAGGGTGAAAATAACCAACAAAGGGTAAGTAATAAAAGTTCTAGTTTTAACTTACAAAACGCTCAGTTTGCAGGTGGTCTAGTCAATGCTGATACCGTAAACGCCAACCAAATCGGCGGCAACATCACCAACTACTCCATTGAACAACGCCAGAATCTCGCAGAAGCCGCAGCAGACATTCAGCAGCTTCTCAACCAACTGAGCCAGTCATACCCCACTGCTACCACATCAGAGAAGATGACGGTTGTGGCTAAGGCTGTAGACGAGATTGAAAATAACCCAACATTGAAAGTGCGAGTAATTGCGGCATTGAAGGCTGGAGGAACTGAAGCATTTAAAGAGCTAATCGACCATCCTTTAGTGAATATTCTGTTGGCATCAATTGATGGGTGGCAAGAGGCGGAGTAGTTTGTTGGCTACAGTTAAGCGGAGGGGTTAGCACAAAATGGCGAATGAGGAACATCTAGCGATACTGAGGCAAGGGGTGGAGGTTTGGAATGAATGGCGGAAGAATAATCCAGAAATAAAACCAGACCTTTGTAGTATTAACTTTAGTGGAGCCGATTTAAGTGAGGCTGACTTTAGCCTTTCAGACCTGAGAAATGCTGATTTTACTGAAGTCAACCTTACTGATGCTTACTTTGAAAAAGCAAATCTTAAGTTTTCAGAATTAAGAAAAGTGACACTTGGGAAATCAGATATTTTAGAAGTCGCATACTTTGAAGAAATAGATTATATTCCATCTAATATTGATGATGATAATGAAATTTTTATCGAAGGCAATTTCGAGAATAAAATACTTAGAGGTATAAATCTCAGTACTTCGATTATTACAAGAGCCAGATTCCATAAAGCAAATTTAATCAATACTAGTTTTTATAAAGCAAACCTTGCACAAGCAAAATTTAATAATTCAAATCTTAAAGAAGCAAATTTTTTAAAGGCAAATCTAAGTGGTATAGACCTTAGTGGCGTAGATTTCAGTGAGATAGATTTCAAATATATAAAATTGATTCAAATAGCTTTAACTCAAACAAACTTGAGCAATAAGGATATTAGTGAAGCAAAACTATTTAATGTCAACTTAAGTAATACAGACTTAAGGGGGGCAAACCTTACTAGGGCTGAGTTATTATATACGAATCTTACAAGAGCAACTCTTACAGGAGCTTGCATAGAAGATTGGAATATAAACAGTGCTACAAGCCTCACTGACGTAATCTGTGACTACATCTACCGCCGCCAAGGTCAAAAAGAACGCCGCCCTAGCAATGGTAACTTTGCCCCTGGAGAATTCACCAAACTGTTCCAAAAATCCCTAGAAACAGTTGACCTAATCTTCCGTAACGGCATCGACTGGGATGCTTTCGTCTACTCCTTCAAAAAGCTAGAAGTCGAAAACCAAGGCGCACAATTGGATGTCCAAAGCATTGAGAAAAAAGGCGACGGCATTCTTGTAGTCCGAGTAGCTGTTGCCCCTAATGCAGATAAAGCGAAAATCCACAGCGAGTTCATCCAGAGCTATGAATTTGCGGCTAAGGCATTAGAGGCGCAATACCAAGCAAGACTGGAGGATAAGGATACCCTAATTTCCAAACAGGAAGCACAAATTAACCGCCTATTTGACATAGTGGAACAGCAAGGGTCAGTTCAAAAAGCATTGGCAGAAAATCCGAAGAAAGTTTCTAACTACGATCAACGTTATTCCCAATTTGCTGGAGGTAATGTAGATGCCAACACTGTTGATGCAGACCAGATAGGTGGTAACATTCAGAACAACGACGCTTAAGAACGCTCAAGGCAAACCCATGCCGGATTCTGAAGACCCAAAGCAAGTCTCCAACAACGACTTACGCAATTCACAGTTTGGCGGTGGATTAATTAATGCTGAGACAGTGAATGCTGGACGAGTTGGCGGAGATATTTGGAATATCTTCTTGGGACAGCCAACAGTAACACCAGTAGGCAATCCTGCTAGACCAAAGAATGAGCGTTTACTATTAGCCACAGTCAAACAAGAAGTTACAGCGCGGTTAAGCCAGTCTCTACATAATACTCTACTGATTAATTTAGGAAAGGAGTTACAACCGCAACAAGTAAAGCGACCTTGGGATACAGAAATAAAAATTGGTTTAAAGCCTGCTGAAGTTCTCTCAGATAGCACAACAATTTTAGATATTTTTGATTCTCAAGAAATAGCAGGTAAACTTTTAATCCTGGGTAATCCAGGTTCTGGGAAAACAACGACACAATTAGAACTAGCACAAGCTTTAATTCAACGAGCAGAAGAACAGCCTGATTATCCTGTTCCAGTTTTATTTAATTTATCCTCTTGGAAAGATAACCGCCAAACTTTAACTGATTGGTTACTGACTGAACTTAACTTGAAATACGGTGTCTCAACCAAACTTGGTAAACAGTGGGTAGAAAACCATCAGCTATTACTCTTTCTAGATGCTCTCGATGAACTAAAACCACAGCGCCAAGAAATCTGTGTTCAAAGAATTAATCAGCTTTTACTAAGCCAAGAGCGTCCATCTTATATGGTTATATGTAGTAGAAGTGAAGAATACAATAATTACTCTACTCAGCTTCAACTCAATGGTGCTGTTTGTTTACAGCCTTTTAATAATAACCAAATTTATAATTACCTTTTTAATATTAAGCGAATAGACTTATGGGCAATTATTAGCAACGAATCCGATTTACTAGAGCTAGTTAAAACACCTTTATTATTAAGCATTACTGTACTAGCTATGGAAGATATATCTCTTGAAAAATGGCAGTATTTTTTAAATACGGAAGTACGCTTAGAATATTTACTGAATACCTATGTATCAAGAATGTTGGAGCGTGAAGTTAAAATTAAAACAGACGCAAAGTTGAGCTTTCCGAAAAAAGAACAAACTATATTTTGGCTCTATTGGCTAGCTCAACAACTTAAAAAAGATTCAAAAACTGAATTATTGATTGAACAAATACAGCCATATTGGTTAGTTAGTAAAAACAGTAAAAAGTTATATAAATTTATATTTGGATTAATATTTGGATTGATTGCTGGATTAAGTGGAATTCCATTATTTGGACTGATTGGAGGAGTAATTGGTATTCCACTTTGGGGAGTAATAAGAGTACTAATATTGGAAATATTCTTTAATTCTATTTATGTACGTAATTTGCAAGAAATTACACTTATAGAAAATATCGCTTGGTTTAATTTTAATTATGAATTGCTAGATTTGATTTTATTTTTTGGGCTAGTTTTTGGGCTAGTTGGAGCATTGGCTGGAGGAATGCTTGCAGGATTAGTTTTAGGAGTAGTTGGAGGGCTAGGGGGAAAGCTCATTGGACTAATTACAGGACTAATTACAGGGCTGATTATTGGGTTGATTATTGGGGTAATTGGAGGATTGGTTTTTGGGTTGGTTTTAGGATTAGTTTTGGGGTTGTTTTTTGGACTAGTTTTTGGTCTTGCTGGAGAGCAGTCTGGTTCGTTTATAGAAACAAAATTAATTCCTAATCAAGGCATTTGGAAATCTAGTATCAATGCTGTTTTATTAACCCTATTATTTGGGGTAATTGGATGGCTAATTTTTGGACTGCATATAGGGGTAATGTTTGGGGTAATTACAGGACTATTCTGTGGTGAAGCCTGTATCCAACACTTCTCTTTACGTCTCGTTCTGTACTTCAACGGCTACATCCCCTGGAACTACACCCGTTTCCTCAATTACTGTACCGAGCGTATGTTACTCCAGCGTGTCGGCGGCCGCTACCGCTTCATCCACAAACTGCTGCAAGACCACTTCGCACAAATGGATTTCAAGCGCGATTCAAGGTAATTGTTAGTCTGTAAATTAAGTATCAGATAGAAGCAAAGCAAGCGATCGCAAGTCATAAACAGGTAGCACGGTCAACGTCAACACTGTTAATTCAGAACGAATAGGTGGTAATATTCACAACAACAACGCTTAAACCTGCTCAAGCCGACTCATGCCCGATTCAGAAGATACAAAGCAAGTCAGCAACGACTTACGTAATTCCCAGTTTGGCGGCGGGTTAATCAACGCTGGCACAGTGAATGCTGGGCAAATTGGCGGTGACATCTACAACATTCACCTTGGGCAGCAGACGGTGGTATCAGGTAATTCAGTCCAATCGCAGAATCAACGCCAGCGATCGCTCTCTGAAAGAGACTCACTTGAAAAAGCTTACACCCTTCAAAGCCAAAAAGTTGCAAATCTACGAACAGCGTTGGTTATTGAAACCGATGTATCCCGCAAGTTTCAATATGAACACCAGCTTCAGACAGAAGAACGCACACTGAATGAGCTTGGTGGCAAGTTGGATGCAATTGAACAACAGTTGCAAGCGGCTGATAATTCTAGGGTAGAAGCAGACGCAAGTATATATAACATTGAACAACCGCCCATTGAACAGAATAGTAATAACCAAGATAGGACTACCAATAAAGCATTACCAAATTCAAGAAGAGATTTTTATCTTAAGCAACTAGCTCAGAAAAATAATGAATTAGCGGCGATAGAATCTCAGCTACAAGGAACTCTTAGTGCTGTTGATGAATTGAAATTAAATAATCAAGCGGAGGCAATCCTGAAAAAGATAGAAGAATTAGAAGGAAAACTAAAGCAGTCATAAAATTATTGGGAAACCTAATATTACGTTAAATATATATTATTAATCTGTTATAAAAATGATTGTGGCAAATACTAGGAGAGAGTTTTATAGTAAGCAATTAGCTCAGAAAAATAATGAATTAGCAGCAATAGAATCTCAGCTACAAGGAACCCTTAGTGCTGTTGATGAATTGAAACTGAATAATCAGGCTGAGAATATTTTACAGAAAATTGAAGAGTTAGATGTAAAACTGAAAGAGCTAGATACTCAAGATAAAAGCTCTAATATACGTCATTTAAGTTTAGACAAAAGCTTTCAAAAAATTAATTTTTCCGAAGCCAAAAGAATTGCTCAATCAGTCAATGCTAAATTTGGTGATGAAAGTGGTGCAATTCTTATATTTTTGCAAAGATGTACAAAACAGAAGGGAAGTTATTGTATTAATGAAATTTTAGATTTGATTATTAGTCATTGTAAAGTAGGAGACGAAATTATCGGAGATTTCCGACCTTACCCAGTAGACTTAGGTTCGCCTATTTCAGAATTTAGTGAAGCTGAGTTTTCTAAAAGGTTAGCAAGTCATTTAAGCCAGAATTCAGAAGTTCATTTAAGCGACAGTATCAGAACGCTTTGCTCATCACTTAGAGGTGCTAGCACCGTATTTATTAAAATTGAAAATTGGGATAATGTCATTGAGCAAAAAATATTCTTAGATTGGTTTATGGAAGAATTTTGGAAAGTTATAATATGCGAACTTGAACCAGTTTTCCAAAATTATAGCAAAATTAGATTTATTGTCGCTCTAATTGCTAAAAGTTCAGTGTTTCCAAAACGTTCTTCTTTTCCAGATTATTTTTGTAAAAATAATAAAATTGACCATCACAAAATTATTGAACTTCCTCTACCAGATTGGACTGTTGAAGATATAAAAAAATGGCTAATTAGTTTTCGAGGATTATCTAATGTAGAAAGTTTACAATTAGCAGAGCAAATTTATCGAGAAAGTGAAGGGACACCAGATACTATATGTTCCATTTTGGAAAGGGAGTTTAAGATATGTTAGCAAATCAACGATTAGAATTTACAGGTAATTCCAATCCCCAACTTGAGAATCCACATCAGGATTCACCAACGCATCCAGAACCCTACGTGATTTCTTCCGAATTAAAAAAAGCCGTCAATTTAGCAATCTATCTTAGGCGACCATTATTATTAGAAGGAGATGCGGGATGTGGTAAAACTCGCCTAGCTTCGGCTGTTGCCTATGAATTAGGATTACCCCTCTACCGTTGGGATGTGCGTTCTACTACAAAAGCTCAGGATGGACTCTATGAATACAATGCGATTCTAAGACTGCATGATGTGCAAACACAGAAAGTAGTTCAACAACCGCCACTAGATGGAGCAGAAACAGACGAAGATGAAGATGAAGAAAGGCAAAATCGTAATCCTGCTAATTCCAAGCACTACCGTAAATTTGGAGCGTTAGGAAAGGCATTTAAACTCAAAACTTGTCCAGCAGTTGTTTTAATTGATGAAATTGATAAAGCAGATTTGGATTTTCCTAATGATTTGCTGACTGTATTAGATGAGCCTTGGGAATTCAAGATAAAGGAAACTGGGGAAACAATTCGCGCTACTTACCCACGTAAAGATGCTAAAGATAGTGGTATTGACTGTAGGCCAATTGTCATCATAACCAGTAATAAAGAAAAAGGTAATTTACCTACGCCGTTTTTGCGGCGTTGCCTATATTACTATGTAGACTTTCCTAATGATAAGAAGCAGTTGCAAGAAATTATTGAAAAGCATTATAAAATTCGTGAGGAAACACCCCCGCCTAGCGCTTTAGTAGAGAATGCAATTGATCGATTTTTATCTGTGTGGAATGAAGGTGGACTATTTAAAAAACCGGGAACAAGTGAATTTCTTGATTGGCTAAAAGCACTCCATACCTTTGAGCCAAAACCATACAATGCAGCGCAATTGAAAAAAGACAATTTACTTCCCTACCGAGAGTTATTATTTAAGCTTCAGCAAGACTGGAAGAAATATGCTAAAGCCTCATGAGTTCCTTTAATCCTCAAGATTTAATTACTCGCGTTTTTATTCGCCTACGCCAAAGTGGTTTTCAACTTGGTGTGGGAGAACTTTTGGCAGCAAAAGAAGCGGTTGAAGGGGGATTTGGTGAAACTCCAGAAGGACTAGGGCAGACATTAAAAATTTTATGGTGTCACTCTCCATCGCAACAAAGCCAGTTTGACCCCATCTGGAAGTCTCTACAAGTCGATTCAACTGCCAAACAACCTGAAAAAAAGTTTCAGAAAGAACCAAAGCCCGAAACTCATCAAGAATCGGTGGAGGAACCCCCAGAAATTTCCTTACCACTACCGCCCCAAGATGCTGTAACAGAGGTAAAACCTGAATCGGAATTATCATCACTACCGATTCGAGCGCCCTTTGAACCTGCGGAAACCGAGGACACATCTGCATTACAAGCATATTATCCTATGAATCGCCGCTCGATGATCTACATCTGGCGATATCTCCGCAGACCTGTTGGGGATGGGCCATTAAATGTTTTAGATATTGATGCCACTACTGAGCAAGCAAGTCGCCAGGGATTTTATTTAGCTCCAGTCTACCGCAGGCAAGAAAGGAACAATGCCCATCTTTTACTGCTGCTTGACCAAAATGGCTCAATGAACCCGTTTCATCGCTTCACTCGTGATTTAGTGGAAACGGCAATGTATGAAAGTTCTCTGCAACCGGAGAAAGTAGATGTATTTTATTTCCATAACGTGCCTGCTGCCAACGGTTATAAAGCCCTTTACCTGACAGAACCAATTGCTTTACAAACAGTATTAGCGGTCTGCGATAATCAAAGTAGTATATTGATTGTCAGTGATGCTGGGGCAGCACGGGGGTATCGGGAGTTAAAACGAATTCGGGCGACTACGAGTTTTTTATTTCAACTAAAGCAACACACTTCTTTGATTGCTTGGCTAAATCCGATGCCAGAAGAACGTTGGATTGGTAGTTCAGCAGAAATCATTGCTAATTTGGTGCAAATGTATCAGATGGATAATAATGGCTTAAGTAATGCTATTGATATTGTGCGCGGACAACACCTACATTCACCTTTTTCATGACAGATTTAGCTAATGCAGAACAATTGCGAGAACAGGCGAAACAAGCATTAGATAGATTTGTGCGGCGTTTTGATGAGTCCTATCGGCTATTGGCATATCATGCGGCATTACCTTTGGTGCTGACTCCAGAATTAGTAAATTACTTACGCAATGAGTTTTTACGCGGTGAGCAAGTTCCTTGGGTCGCAGAGGTTGACCTGTTGTTGTCTGACTTGTGCAGTCAAGTTGGTTATGAACTTTACGCAATGGAAACCCATGTGCGGGAATATCTGCTAGAGCAAATGCAGCAAAACCCACGCTTTGGCAAGCGGCGAATGCAGGAAGTAGCCCAGGTCTTATACAGTTATGTTAGCTATTTAAGTCGGCTTAATCCGGGAAGACGGCAACAAGAAATAGAAGCTCAACGCTGGGCGGCAATGGTATATTTGGGCGATAACCAGTGCAAACAAGCAGTACGAGAGATTGCCCAACGCCTTATAGAAACCAGTAGTGAGAGAAATACTAAAATTCTCTCTGAGTCTGGCATTCGGGCAGAATTAGCACGATTAGTCCGCATTACCGAAGAACTATCATCCCAGTTAGAGCAAGAGCCAAATTTGCTAGACTACGCAAGGCTGGTACAGCGAATTTTAAGAACACCAGAGTTTGTCACTCCAGATGAACTAAATCGTTCCTATCAGGTAGACGAGAAGGAGCTGATATTCCCGCAAAGGTTGCTGCCAGAGTTTTTCGCGGAGGCTTTGAAACCTTCTAGACAGAAAGTTACTAGGATTGAAGGTTTACCACAAATAAATACTTTTGAATTTGAAGTCGCAACTGTCACGATTGAGGCTGAGACAAAAGGAACTCCAAATATCAACCTACACCCTTTTGAATTTGAAGTTGCGCGTATAGAAATTAATCAATCTGCTCAAATTAATTCAGATAATCTTCTCCAAATTGTGGATGAGATAGTTTTCACTAAAACAGAAGAACATTTAAATAGTGTTCAACTGCTAGTTTTAAAGGGAGCATTATCAAGTGAAACTTATGAAAAGATGGCAAAATTAATGTCAGGTGTAGATGCTTCCCCATCTTACTTAGCAAATAAGATTGGGCCTAATTTATGGAAAATTCTATCAGGGGTGTTAGATGAAAAAATTACAAAAAAAAATGTTAAAAATGTAATAGAACAGTGGGTAGCTCGTCTTCATTTAAGCATTCACCGTCGCCTTCACCAAGCTGATTGTTTTATCGAAGACTTAGTTAATGGGGTTCAGTTAGAAATGGTATCTATCCCTGAAGGCAGTTTTATTATGGGATCTCCCGAAGATGAACCAGAACGTTCAAGTAATGAAAGTCCTCAACATCAAGTAACTGTTCAAACCTTCTTCATAGGCAAATACCCAGTAACACAAGCGCAGTGGCAAGCAGTATCATATTTTCCACAAATTAACCAAGAACTTGATCCTTTTCCATCTACTTTTCAAGGTGCAAATCGACCTGTTGAAAACGTTTCTTGGTACGATGCTATTGAGTTTTGCACTCGTCTCTCGCAACATACTGGTAAACCTTACCGTCTACCAAGCGAAGCTGAATGGGAATATACCTGCCGAGCAGGTACAACTACTCCATTCCACTTCGGTGAGACAATTGTACCTGATTTGGCAAACTATGATGCTAACTACACTTACGGTTCTGGAATAAAAGGAATTTATCGTAGGGAGACTACCTCTGTCGAAAACTTCAGTGTAGCTAATGCCTTTGGAATATACGATATACACGGTAATGTCTGGGAGTGGTGTGCTGATCAATGGCATGAAAACTATGAAGGCACACCTACTGATGGGAGTCTTTTCTTAAATAACAGTGATAATAGTTATTATTTACAACGTGGTGGTTCGTGGAACTCCTCTCCGGTGAAATGCCGAGCATCATCTCGCAACTATGCTTTTGCGGGTAGCAAGTCCCTTAATCAAGGCTTTCGTATTGCTTTTGCTACTAGATATTCTTGATATATAGTTATAGCAGCAGATTTTAATGAAAGTAAAGTACACAAGCTGAGTTTCAAAGTTTCAAAGTTTCAAAGCCAAATATAAAGGTATAAAGCCTGTTACACTTTTGAATTCTGACTCATGAATTCTGCTGCATTTAGAAAGGCAGAAGGGTATTTATGACAAAAGATCAATTGCTTCTCATAAATGTCCGAATAGTCTGGCGACTAGAGGGAGCAAGGGTTTAAAATTCCCACTTATTCTTCAATTGAGTTGCTTCAATTCAACATGGGTCTAAATTCCCTTATAACTTCTGTCTTCTTTAATATCTATTTTATTTTAAAATCAATACAAGATAATATATATTAAAATAATACAAATAGATTAATAAGTAGATTAATGGATATAAAGCAAAAAGTAGGGATATTTTCTTTTTTTTCTGGTGCAGGGTTTCTCGATTTAGGGTTTGAAGCTTTAGACCTTTTTAAAATTATATTTGTGAATGAATTTCATCCTCCTTTTATGGAAGCTTATAAATTTTCTCGGCAAAAAATGGGATTAGAAGAACCCTTTTTTGGTTATGATACCTCTGATATCAAAGACATTAGTATTGGTAATAGGCTTGAAATATTGAATAGTTATGTAAAGAAAGCACGCGAAACGTTTGGAATTGTTGGATTTCTTGGAGGGCCACCTTGCCCTGATTTTTCAGTGGGTGGTAAAAATAAAGGAGAAGAAGGAGAAAATGGGCAATTATCAGGTTGTTATGTAAATTTAATATGCCAAACACTTCCTGATTTTTTTCTTTTTGAAAATGTAAAAGGTTTATGGAGAACAAAGCAGCATCGCAAATTTTATGAAATTTTAAAAATCCAACTTTTTAACTCAGGTTATTTGTTAACTGAGAGGCTTATAAATTCTCTTGAATATGGTGTGCCACAAAATAGAGAGAGAATTATACTTATTGGGTTTAATGTTTCATTTTTACAATATTCAGGAATAGTTGGTAAAAATGAAGCTGAAATAAATAAATATTTTCCTTGGTCGCAACATCTTAAATACTCTTTGAAAGATATTTTTTTAAAGCCTTGGCCATCTGTTACAGATTTTAAGGAAAATTCTGTATTAGATATACCTGTAGGGATTGAAAAAGAGCTAACTGTGGAATTTTGGTTTGAGAAAAATCAAGTTTATGAACACCCTAATTCTATTCATTGTTTCAAACCACGTGCGGGAATAACCCGTTTTAAGACAGTAGCAGAAGGGGATGACTCCAGAAAATCTTTTAAAAGACTACATAGATGGCGGTATTCTCCCACTGCGGCTTATGGTAATAATGAAGTTCATTTGCATCCTTATAAAATTAGAAGAATAAGTGTATCAGAAGCACTAGCTATTCAATCTTTACCTAAAGAATTTATACTTCCATCAACAATGTCATTATCCAATATGTTTAAAACTATTGGAAACGGCGTACCATTTTTAGCTGCTTATGGTCTAGCAAATACATTACAAGATTTTATTCTTAGTAATCTTTTGCACAACGAAGAAAACTATTTTTCTAAATGTGAAAATAAATTGTTCTGAAATATTTAATTATGTCTAAAATTACCGCAAGTAACCTTGTCTATTTTATAGATGAGCTTCCTAAAAATTTAACTTATAACTATATTCATCAGAAAAATAAAGGACTTATCCGAATTGTTGGGATTGATTTCCCGGAAGGGCCAATACGAATCAAACGCTGGACACCATCTAATGGAAAAAGCGAAATTATGGCTAGCGAAGAATCTATATCTTCGCAAATGATATGGCGTATTGCTAATGCTCTTAAACCAAACTTACCTATCAATGTAGACAGATTGTTTGGTGGTAGCTATAATACACGATCTGTTTTAGAGTCTTTGCTAGCCCATACTCCACAATTTTATTATTGCTATCCAGGACGTATTGAAAACAATACTTTCAATATAAATGTCCGTAAAGGGCATAAATACCTTTTATGGTTGCCTAATGAACCTCATAACTTAGGCGAAATTGTTGAAACTAAAACGGAACAGGTTATATCAGAAATTCCTTCTCAAAGTGCTATTTATGAGTCACTAACTCTTCCTAAGCAAGGTAATAAAGAACTAAACTCTGAATCTAAAATGCGACATGCACAGATTCAAATTGCCTTATTCATGATTGGAAAACAATTAGGTTATAAGACTTGGATTAATCAAAATAGCCAAGCAATAATTTATCAAAATAAGAAACTTAACGAATATGAAGATGTTCTTGCTTCTCTTAAAAATAAAACACTTTTTATTCCTTATAAGGAAGCTGTTGAATGTGCATTACCAATTGATTGCATCTGGTTTAAAAATGAAATAATAATGCCTGGAGTTATTGAAATAGAAGATTCCATAGGGATTCAAAGTGGTTTAACTCGGATGAAGAATTTTCAAAATAAGATTCCTCTACTTCCAACTCGCTACATTATAGTTACAGCAGATGATGAAAGGGGAAAGGTGTTGCAGGAAGCAAATAAAGAGCAATTTATTTCGTTGAACACAAGGTTTTTTTCATACTCGGCAGTAGAAGAATTATATTCTTTATGCCAACGCCGTAAATTGTCAGGTATTACGGAAGAATTTTTAGACTGTTTTATGGAAAAAGTTGTGGACAATAGTAAATCTAAATTTATACATTAGAGACAAACAGTTAGCTAGATGGCAAAAATAGTTATAAACCGAACACAGAAGACAGCCCAATACTATGTAGAAGACCTGGGCAACGGAATTACGCTAGATATGGTTCTGATTCCTGGCGGCAGCTTCATGATGGGTTCACCAGAGAATGAATTAGAGCGCATGGATTCAGAAAGTCCTCAGCATTCAGTAAACATTCAGAATTTTTGCATAGGTAAGTATCCAGTCACTCAAGCACAGTGGAAAGCCGTAGCAGCATTACCCCAGGTGAACAAAGAGCTAGAAGCTGACCCATCGAAATTCAAAGGAGATCAACGACCTGTAGAGCAAGTATCTTGGTATGATGCGGTTGAGTTTTGCTCACGCCTTGCTGTCCATACAAAAAGACAGTATCGACTTCCCAGTGAAGCCGAATGGGAGTATGCGTGTAGAGCAAGAACAACTACTCCATTTCACTTTGGCGAGACAATTACATCACAACTGGCAAACTACGATGCCACAAAAGTTTATGGCAGAGGTGTAGAAGGAATTTACAGACAGGAGACTACGCTTCTGGGCAGTTTTAACGCAGCTAACACCTTTGGATTATACGAGATGCATGGAAACGTCTGGGAATGGTGTCTCGATGATTGGCACGATAATTATGAAGGCGCACCTAATAATGGAAGTGCTTGGTTTGATGACAATAATAATTTTTATCAAAAACAAGGATGTGCCGTGCTGCGGGGCGGTTCCTGGGACGACAATCCTGAGAGCTGCCGCTCCGCGTTTCGCGACGACGTCACGCGCGGCAACCGCTACAACTCTATTGGTTTTCGTGTAGTGTGTAATCTCGGTAGAATTCTTTAGTAGCCCTTTACGCTTTAGTCTTTTTGCACTTTGCTCTTGTTTTTTATCCCTGTTTAGTGTGATGAAGCTGAACAATCTATTGAACAACTTCGATTCTGTCGAAATCCCAAGCTTACTTGACAAATCTTGAGAAAATACTTCTCTAGCAAACTTTGCGCTTCTAGAAAAAAAGAAGTTATTTTCAGGATTTGGAAAAGAAAAATCACTATTAGAGGAACCCGTTAGAATCACAACCATTAATGATCCCATTTTGAAAAACTTGGTTAATTTGTACGTAATTTTCTGCAATAAATCGCTCATTAATATATTATAAAATAATTGGTTCTAGTATATAAATTACTAAAACTTATTCTGTGATTTTAGCCATGAAAGAATGCCTTAAAATTAAATTATTTAGAGTTTCAAATAACTGCTGATAAGTAAAAGCTTGCTATCTTGTACTAATTGATTTCATAAAGCTGTATTGCGTCTGATACCTACCCAATAGCTCAGATTTATTTCTGCTTGTGAAAGTCTTTTAAATTACTGATAAAGAACCAGTGGTTAATTCTAGAACTTACGTATTGACAGTAAAGACGAAAAGTGTATAAAGAAAATTCAGAAAAAACGAGCGAATGCTTGTTATCAGAGGCATGAAAAACAGATAATTTACCTATCTGTGTTTAGGGTTCGGACGATTAGAGCGATTACAAAACCATCAACCGCTAAATGTGACTTGGATACTTATACGTTGTTTCTGCTGGCAGAATCGAAATATCCAGGCTGCACAAGATTGTCAGAAATCATGGAAGATATGTCTCATGATAGTGTCAATAGATTTTTACTCCGTGAGCGGTACGAACCCAAAGATTTATTTGAAGAAATCAAGGCGAACATCAATTTAGTAGGAGGGACTTTAAGCGGGGATGATACGGTAATAGACAAGCCACATAGTGACCCCAAAATAACAGAGTTAATCGGCTATTACTATTCAGGTAGACATCATCGTGCCGTCAAGGGAATTCAATTGATCACTTTGTATTACACGGATGTGTCAGGTAAATCTGTGCCTGTAAATTACCGCATTTATAACAAACAAGACCACAAGACTAAAAATGATTATTTACGAGAAATGATTATTGAAGTAATGGATTGGGGTTTAAAGCCTAAAAGAGTGACTACTGACGCTTGGTATTCCAGCAAAGAAAACTTGAAGTTACTGAAAAACAAGGGACTAGGGTTTTTAACTGGTGTGGCTAAAAATCGTTCATGCTCGGTTGATGGTAAAAATTTTACCCAAGTTCAAAATTTAGAAATCCCCGAATCTGGTTTAATAGTGTATCTCAAAAATTTTGGTCAGGTAAAGGTATTTCGGAGAAGTTTCAAAAACGAAACTTACAGATATTACATTATGTACACCCCTGAAAAAGATGCACTCTCTTCAATTTCTAGAGCAGAATTCAAAGAATTACATTCAATACATTGGGGAATTGAATGTTACCACAGAGCGATTAAACAAGTGTGTGGTATTGCTCAATTTATGGTTAGAACAAGTGAGGCAATAAAAACTCATTTTTTTAGCGCTATTCGAGCTTTTACACAACTAGAATTAATGCGGGCAGAAGAGTTAATTGAAAACTGGTATGAACTCCAAAGAAATTTATCTCTTCAAGTAGCTCGTAACTTTATTTTAGAACACTTATCACAGAAATTAGGCTTGACTGCATAATATCAACTTTTTGACAATGCGTAACTTCTAAATTCATCAATAACAGTTGTAATTTCACCATTATTTATAAATTTTGATATATCACCATTAAAGACATTATTAATCCTTTGTATAATTCTTTTAAGTATCCACAGATTGTTATAACGCTCACTAAATTTATCTAATTGAATACCTGTGCAAAAAAAACCTTCTGCATTTAAAAATTCTTTTACGTCTTTTTTTATGAGAAGTAATATTTTTTTGAAATAAACAAATTTTCCTTCTAATATTGTAATATTTTCAGGCTTTATTCTACTAATTAATAATAAATAACTTTTGTGGGATTCTTTAGCAACTCTCTCTATAAATACATTAGACTTTGTATAATTTTTGCTATGATTGTCTATAATTTCCTCCCAAACATCCAGCACTATTAAACATTTTTGATGATGTAAATACTGCATGAGTTGGTAAATATCGCCTTCTTCTTGCTCACCTTTAGATAAAAATTGCACCAGTCTGTTCAATATTTTTTGAAATGGTGGCGCTGATTCCAGAGAAAGCCAGATTAAGCGATTATATTTGTCAGTAATTCTATCTACTAAATGGCGAACTAAGGCGCTTTTCCCAATTCCCCCCCATTCTAGGAATAAGGACTAATTGACAACCCTCTTGGAGAAGCAAGCGATTGCTGAAGTTAAACTAACTCTTGGGTACGACCATAAAAATTAACAGGAGGAGGTGCTTCGCTCAAATCCCTATTAGCTTCTGCTTCATTTTCTGCTATATCTTCCCAGTTCAAGTCCAACACTTGACAAAAAGTCTTAAAAGTAGAAGCAGTAATACGCTCCTTTGCTTCCCGAAAGCGTTTCAAAGTAGCTGATGTTACAGCAAAATGGTCTTCTGAAACATTATCCCAGTTTTTATCTGGTTGTAAAATCTTACTTGCTTCTCTAAGAAATATTTTATTCATATCTGAAGCACTTGTAATCGTTGTTCCATGTATCACAATTAGCCTCTTCCAGGCTTCCTTGATGAGTTTTTTTCCGCGTTGAGAGGTTTTGAGAGAAAAGCGTTTAGGCATAAATTTCAAGTTTTTATGAAAAAGTTACATTGTTACACTACCAGTTTGTACGTTTTTTTAGGAATTATTCCGTTGTGGTGTTTCCAGAAAAGTAAAACCATATTCATAACTGTTAGGATTACTTTTATTAAGTTCTACTAAAACACCAACACCTGTGACTGCTTTGCGATCGCGATCCCGACCAAATCTTACCTCTGTAGTAGCACCTGGAGCATAAAAGCTAGTATCATTCAAATTATCGTATATATTTTGACGGGGAGCATCCAGTTTTGGAAGATTTACCATTTCTGGGAAAATGTAAAGGGAAGTAACCCTGTGCGGCAGGGCGGCCGCATCATGTCAATAAGCAAACTCTATTGAGAATAGAGCCAAAACTAACGTTATTAAGTCTTACTTATTGCGAAAATTTTAGGCGATCGCTTTGGGGCTTAAAAAATAATCAAGCGCGAAATCCTGATTTTTTCGTTGGTTCTTAACCTTCGTTGCGATCAAGAGTAATTTAGATGCGTTTGCCCTGCCCTGTGCGGTCGCTGACAATGAATCAAGAGAAACAAGAACGGATCAAAGCCTGCTTACAAGAATTGCCAACACTGATGTATGAAGAAGCAGACAAAAGTAAGCTGACAGACCTTAAAGGCATAGAAAAAACAGTTCGCAGTCAAGTATTAGAACTAGTCAGCCCAGAACCTGAAGCTAGAGAATTTTACTCCGTTATTTAAGAATTTAGCGATTCCGTAACGATTGAATTAGGTGGGTTATATGTCTAAACTTATAGATGAACCTGAATACATTTTTGCTAATATTATCTACCACCAATAAATCATGCAAGCATCAGATGGGAGCGATTGCTAGTAATCTAATACATAACCTGGGGTCTACTGTGATCGCACCCCTTCGGCTGTGTCAAGAACCACCTGCCGCAAGCATCGCTACTCATTCCACTTTAGCAACACTCCATCTACACGAACAATCCCCCACTGCGGAAACTTCACCAGCAACTTCTTGATCACAATTTGCAAAGCCGGATCATCCCAGCACTCTTGCAAGAAATCAAACCCCGGATTCTGCCCCGAATTCTCTGCCACCTTGAGTTTCTGCATCCGCTCCGGTCGCACATTTGACCGCGCAACAATCGCCTCATGTGACCACTTTTCGGGATTTGGCACGGGCGCGGCAGAACTTTCACCCTCATCAACTGCTTTGACTCCTACACATGAAACTGAATTTTCAGCCAATAACGTAGCAGAATAACCTTGTTCTACCTGCCCCTGAGTTTGATTAGCTATGGCTACGCCCGCCGCAGGCATCGCAGAATTTAAAGACTTTTCATTTTGAGCGACGGGCACGGCGGAACAAGTGCCTTTAGAACAGTCTCTCATTTCCTCACCACAGTCCTGATTTTCAGCCAATAACGAAGCAGATTCACCCTGTGCAGCATCCACAAGCGTTAGCGTCGTGCAGTCTATTGCCGTAGGCAAGTCTTTCTCTTTCTCTGACACGCTTTCAACAGTCTGAGGCGAAGCGCCCCCCAAGGGCGCACTCGCCGTCTCCTCACAGGGCAAAATCTCATTTAGCGTGTCAGAAAAACATCTCACCAACTCATTTGATGAGTTGGTGAGATGTTCCTGAGTAGTTCGTGAGGGGTCACAGAACCCTTGCTCTGACTGATTTTCACCTGAAATAGATGCTTCACACAAAGCACGTATTTCTCCAGAGGCAGAATCTTTCTCTGAATACCCAGCATTTGCTTCTCGTTTTTCAGCAGAGGGTTCTTGTTTTTCAGCATTGGCTTTCTCCCAAAACTCCTTCATCCGACTGCCATGCAAATTTTTCACCATCCAGCTAGCTGTTTCTCGGCCATCTTGAATCGACTTGTCCGGCTTAAAAATAAACAACCCGCTTTCAGCTAGAATTTTCTTCGCAGAGATAAAAGTACTGTACCCCAAAGCACTTGTTAGCGGCATCCATCGGGAACCATAAGGGTCAGCCGTCCAGCATTCTTGCCACAATTGCGTAACAGAAGGCTTTTGCTGCGAAGCCCATAGCATATCTTGTATGGGAATAATCACATGAAGTCTTTTGTATGGTGATTGTGGTTTAGCGGCAGCAGCCTTTTTGGGCTTGGGTCTTGTAATAGTTGCAGTCATCGTATAATCTCCTATTTATATTGACGCACGGAAATTTCCCCCACTGTGATGCGGGGCTTGGTACTTGTATTGGGTTGTCTAAAAAGTCACCGATACCTGGAAGCTTATTGAGGTTGCCAGAATCGCAATTCATCTCGGAAATACCTATCAGCCTTTTTTGATTGCTCCTTCCAGCAATCCCAGGCAACCACCAGTTCCTCGCCTAAATCCTCTACGACTTCACCCCTCTCGACATACAAAGTGCGGTATGGATCAGCGTGAGCAACGATAGAACCAACGCCGATGATGACCGATTGAGAGGATGCTTTCTGGAGTGCGGTAATTAAATTTGTTTCCTCACTGGTCAATTCCGCCCAGTAGTCCTGTTTAATTACCTCGTACTCTTGCGCCACTGCCCAATAGTCCTGCCAACTACACCCCGGTTTAGCTAGCACCGCCCTAATCTCACTAACCGCTTGGGGAAGCATTTCTAGTTGCTCGGCTCGATATGCGATCGCAGTTGGTGTAGGTTCACTTCCCAGAATTATCGCCGCAGCTTCAAGTGCCTGGGTATTGTTCATAGCACTGGCAAGGTTTTTCAATGCCATGCCCATCAGCCGCAGACATTCTTGGGCGTTCTCTTTGGGGGGTTCCTGGGCTAGCGATCGCAGATCAATAGTTTTCTCCAGTGCTTGCTTCACCTGCTTGTTCAAGGCTTTGGTCGCTTGCTGGGTCATGGTATTTCCCCACTGTTGAACCGGATGCTGTTGTACGGCGTGTTCTAACTCCTGAATGCGCTGCTGGAGTTGTTGGTTATCAGCCTCTAACTGCCGTAGCGATTCCATCTCATCTAGGCGTTGCTGCAACTGGATGTTTTGCTCTTTCTGCTGCTTGAACAGTCGTTGCAAGGATGAGAGTTGTTCTTGTACTTGTTCTTCGGCTCTAGCTGTGGCCTCTGTTTGCAAGCCAATCCTCAGTTCTTGCTCTAGGCGCTCTAGTTCCTGCTGGTGCTGCTCTTTGATTTGGACGATCGCTTCCGTATATTCTGGGGGGTAAGTGCGTTCTCTGGGAAAGGGAACGCTGGGGGCATCCAAATCAGTATTGTTGATAAGCAGCCTCTCACCATCAGCAAAGGTAACAATCTGTTGCCAACGATTTGGTGCGTCTGCCTCAATCACTCCTGATTCACCATATTTGGGATGTGACTGTTGTGAAACAGTGACAGAATTACACAATTGCGTTTTGGGGTTTTCGCTTTTTGTGGAGCGTTTAGTTGTTGGTGCGACAAGTTGTACTGCTTTAGCGAAGTCTGCGGCAGTGGGGAAGAGTTTTTCTTTGGCTGCGATCGCAACAGCTTCTTGAAGCTTGTCAGGTGTTTTTACTAGACGGAGTAGGGATCGGGTTTGAGATGGTTTAGTGATCTTGCCCCTCAAATCTTCAGGTAAAGTTTCAACCACTCGCTTTGCTGCAAATAAATCTTTAACCTTGCGATATCCCCCGTGTTTGGTCAATTCGCTTTCG
>NZ_JADEXU010000156.1 GCF_015206895.1 Nostoc sp. LEGE 12450
GCAGAGGAGCAGAGGGGAAAGACTTACTGTAACTTTTCCCCATTCCCCATTTCCCATTCCCCATTCCCCCTTGAAACGATAAGATACTCTGGTTAAATCAGTAACTGGCAATGCGGTTAAAAATTTCACAATTTTTGCTTTCTCTTGTGCTTATCAGTGCTGTGATGCTTGGAGGATGTTCAACACAGCAGGTAGCTTCTAATACCTCTTCTCCAACCTCGACAGCTACCTCGACTACCCAGACGACTGCTGAAGCAACATCTGTATCTCAAACTAGTAGTGAGAGTATTCCTGGAATCACTGGTTTACCACGTCTTGAAGGCAAGGCGACTGTGGTAATGACGGTTAAAGGTTCGCCCATTACTATCGAAGTAGACGGCACTGATGCCCCCATTACAGCTGGTAACTTCGTAGATTTAGTTCAAAAGGGCGTTTACGATGGTTTAGCTTTCCATAGAGTTGTACGCGAACCCCAACCGTTTGTAGTTCAAGGGGGCGATCCTCAAAGCAAAGACCCGAAAGTTCCAGCAGATCAGCTGGGAACGGGTAGCTATATTGACCCAAAAACGGGAAATGCTCGCTATATACCTTTAGAAGTTAAGCCAAAGGGTTCGGATACTCCGCTTTACAACAAACCATTTGATGCTACTGCCCAACCCGTTATATTGCCTCATAAACAGGGTGCAGTAGCAATGGCGCGATCGCAAGCACCAGATTCGGCTTCTGCTCAGTTTTACTTTGCTTTGGCGGATCTAGCCTTCTTGGATGGTAACTACGCCGTGTTTGGCAATGTCACTCAAGGCTTGGATGTAGTCAATAAAATTCAGCAAGGCGATCGCATTGACTCTGCTAAAGTCACCCAAGGGGCTGAAAATCTGAAAATAGCAGGGCAGTAGGAGGAAGAGAGCAAGGGGAGAATAACTACTAACTCCTAACTTTTAACTCCTAACTCCTAAATTTGGTGAAAGTTCTTGTCACTGGTATTGGTCTTGTTTCCGCCTTGGGTGGAACTTTAGAGGATAGTTGGAAAAATCTGATAGCAGGTAAATCTGGAATTAGGTTACATCAGCCATTTCCAGAAATAAAATCACTTCCTCTAGGTTTGATTGCTCAACAACCATCTGAGTTGGCAATGTTAACTCAAATGGTTGTTACTTCTGCTTTGCGAGATGCTGGGTTAGTGCCACCTTTAGCTGATTGTGCTGTCGTCATTGGATCGAGTCGCTCTTATCAAGCATCTTGGGAGAGGCTGGCGCGGCAAATGTATAAAGATGCGGAAAATTTGCCCGTTTCTGATTTTGGAAATTGGTTAGATATATTACCTCATATCAATGCGATCGCAGCTGCAAGACAAATCGGTGCAACAGGTATGGTTTTGGCACCGATGGCAGCTTGTGCAACTGGAATTTGGTCTATCGCCCAAGCAGCTTTACTTATACAAACTGGGCAATGCCAACAGGCGATCGCAGGCGCAGTGGAAGCACCGATTACACCCCTAACTTTAGCTGGATTTCAGCAGATGGGTGCTTTGGCGAAAACTGGGGCTTATCCCTTTGATTTGCAGCGAGAAGGCTTAGTTTTGGGCGAAGGTGCAGCTGTGTTTGTCTTGGAATCCGCAGAGTTGGCAAAACAGCGTCAAGCAAAAGTTTATGGTGAAATTCTCGGTTTCGGCTTAACTAACGACGCATATCATAGTAATTCACCGGAACCTGAAGGGAAAAGTGCGATCGCAGCTATCAAACAATGTCTAGAACGTAGTTGTCTCTCACCAGGCGATATTGATTACATTCATGCTCATGGCACAGCAACCCAGCTAAATGACCAGATGGAGAGTATGGTAATCCAGCGCTTGTTTCCCCAAGGCGTGGCAGTTAGCTCTACTAAAGGAAGCACAGGTCATACACTAGGAGCATCGGGAGCATTAGGCGTAGCTTTTTCTCTCATGGCATTAAAGCATCAAATATTACCGCCTTGTGTAGGATTGCAGCAGCCAGAATTTGATTTAGAAATCGTTACAGCAGCACGTCTAAGCAAAAAAATTAGGCAGGTTTTATGCTTGAGTTTTGGCTTTGGTGGACAGAATGTCGCGATCGCGTTATCTAAGTCGCCATAGTACTTTGTACCTACAGCACAATATAAAACAAAAAACTGTAACAAAAACTACAAAATTCCTATTTTTCTCAAAAAAAGGATAAGCTAGTTACAGAATGATATCCGGTTCGTAAAGATACCGTGATTAGGAGAAAATTTTATGATTTCAAAATCACTACTACCGCTAGAACCTGCTTCTCCAGCGCATATATGCCCATTTGACCAAGCCTGTAGCTACTTAGAAGCGGCAGCTAAAGAATTAAATTTAAATCAAGGTTTGCTGGAAATCCTCAGCCACCCGCGTAAGGTTGTCACAGTTTCCATTCCAGTGAAACTAGATGACGGAGAAATACAGGTTCTTGCTGGACACCGGGTACAGCACTCCGATGTTTTAGGCCCCTACAAAGGCGGAATTCGTTACCATCCAGCTGTGACATTGCGCGAAGTATCGGCTTTGGCAATGTTGATGACCTGGAAATGTGCCTTGTTAGGTATTCCTTATGGTGGTGGGAAGGGTGGCATTCCTATAGATCCAAAACGTTACAGTGTTGGCGAATTAGAGCGAATCAGCCGCCGTTATATCAGCGAGTTGATTAAAGATATTGGGCCTTCTGTAGATATTCCTGCGCCAGACATGGGTACTTCTGCCCGTGAAATGGCTTGGATGATGGACACTTACTCTGTAAATGTTGGTCATGCTGTACCAGGGGTTGTGACTGGCAAACCGCTTTCCATTGGTGGTTCTCTGGGGCGAGAAATGGCAACTGGACGTGGCACAATGATTATTGTGCGTGAGGCGCTAGCAGATCAAGGTAAATCCTTAGTAGGAGTGCGAGTAGCTATTCAGGGTTTTGGTAATGTTGGTGGTGCCGCAGCTGAATTACTCCATCAAGCAGGCGCGAAAATTATCGCTGTTTCAACAGGTGCTGGGGGAATATTTTCCGAAGCTGGTCTTGATATTCCCGCGTTGAAAATCTACGCTGCCGAAAATCGCAAGAGTATTGTAGGTTTCCCGCAATCTGTACCAATAAGTAATGCAGATTTATTAACTTTACCCTGCGATGTCTTAATACCAGCGGCTTTAGAAAACCAGATAACTGGAGAAAATGTGAATCAGGTGCAAGCGCAAATTGTCGCAGAAGCAGCTAACGGGCCGGTTACTCTTGAAGCTAACTTGGCGTTAGAGGCGCGGGGTGTGACAGTGCTACCAGACATCTTGGCGAATGCTGGTGGTGTGGTAGTCAGTTATTTGGAGTGGGTGCAGGGTCTTTCTTACGTATTTTGGGATGAGGAGCGAGTTAACCGCGAAATGGAGCATTTGATGGTGCAAGCCTACCGCAAGGTGATTCAGCAATCTAATAAGCGGCAAATTTCTTTAAGATTAGCAGCTTACACTTTAGGGGTGGGTAGAGTTGCCCAGGCCCTGACTGACAGAGGCCTTTATCCTTAATATTTAGGAAGATACAATATTTTGAATTGAATAGACCAGATGTGTAGGGGTGCGATATTATATTGTGCCCCTACAATTATATAGCGAGCGATCGCTGCAATATAACTTCGATTCAAGATAGACCGTTAGGAGCGTAGAGCTAGCTTTACGCTCCTAACAATGTATCTGTTATTACTTACTACTCACCAGAAGGGGAAGCAGCGTGAATTAAATCTGGCTTCTTCTCAGCAGGAGGAAGTTCAATAGCTTGAGTCGATGTGGGACGTTGATGGCGATGGCTAGTTTGTATCTGCACAGGTTTACCCATCTCAATTGACTGATAAAGCGCTTGAATGATCGAAACATCAATCAACCCTTCTGTCCCAGATGGCTCAGGGTCTTTATCTTGCAGAATACAATCAGAGAAGTAGGTAAATTCAGCTGCTAGTTGGTCATGATCCTCAAAGGTACGCTTTTGAGTTTCACCATTAATTGTCAAATAATGCTTGATTTCTCCCTGCCAAGGATAGGCAGGTTCTACTCGTAAATCTCCTTTAGTACCTACAACCTGATAGGTTGAAACATTTGCCCCTCCAAAACTACAGGTAAATGTTGCCAATCGCTCGTTGGGAAAACGCAAAGTGACACTAGTCATTTCTTCCACTTCACTGAAACGTTGTTCTCCCTTATTGGCAGCTACAGCAAATACTTCAATTGGTTCATCTTGAAATAGATAACGTACAGCATTAATGCAGTAAATGCCTATATCATAAAGCGTGCCACCACCGGTTACATTTCGTAAACGAATATTGCCTTCTTCTACTTGTTGACTAAAAACCGAGTTGAAAATACGTGGTTCACCAATTTGCTTCGAGCGGATAATTTCGACTGCTTGTAAATTGGCTTCTTCTAAATGTAAGCGATAGGCAATCATCAGCTTGACATTATTATCATTGGCAGCTTTAATCATTGCCTCACACTCTTCTTCTGTCACTGCCATTGGCTTTTCACACAATACATGAATTGCCTGATTAGCAGCCCGCACAGTGTAGTCACAATGCAAGTGATTGGGCAACGCAATATAAACTGCATCAATCTCGCCGCTTGCCAAACAGTCCTCATACTCCTCATAGGAGTAGGTTTGCTCTATTCCATACTTTTTGCTCAGTTCTTCGCTTTTAGTGGGGTCATCTGAAACCAGTGCCACTAATTCTGAGTTTTCGGCGTGGTCAAAGGAAGGTAAGGCGGCTTCTTGGGCAAACCAACCTAAACCAACAACAGCATAACGAATTTTTCGCTTACCATTTGTAGCAGTCATTTTTCTCCTCTCTGATAAAGGAATATTTTGCTTAATACACCAATTACCTTTGAATTAGGGCTAACTGTTTATAAAAATACTGAGAAGAAATTAGGTTCCTACATTGCTAATGCAGCTTCTACATTTGACACCAACTTAGCTTTGGTTTCCTGAAACTCCTGTCCCAATTCAGTTAGTTCTTTATCACTCATACATTCGCGCACAGCATTAAAAATTTCGCTTTCTTCTTCTTCTGTATGATGCTCAAATGTTTCCTTCAATTCGCTCATTTTTTCTTTAAACTCAGGATCGGTAGGTTTAAGCGCCTTAATCTCTTCTAAAATAACTGAAACTTCTTCATGCTCTTCTTCAGCTTCTTCAACATATTGTTCAGTTTCTTCGTATTCTCGCAAAGCTGGGTAGAAAACTAATTCTTCGGTTCTGGCATGTAATATCAACGCTACATAAATTTGATTGAATTGTTCAACTAATTTTTCACCCTTAGCTTTTTCTACTTCTGCAAAAAGCTTTTCAACTTGACGATGTTCTGCTTCAATTAATGCCAAAATGTCTGTTGATTTATCTTTATTAGCTTTAGCTTTAGCCATTTTCTTTTCCCTTTTTAATTATAGATTTATAGGGCTGAGAATTTGGAGGTTGATGAATGGGAACTCGTATATTCTCAATGAATTAATAAATTAAAACCTCATTCTTTCAGTAAGCTTTAGTTTAGACTTAAGGAATATTTCCGCTATTGCAACCTAACTGAAATTCATAACCTCAGCATGATGGATACTGAGTATGTAGCGTTAGCAGCCCGAGAAGGCTCAATCGTCAACCATACGACTTGTGAACGCCCAAAAGGTGGGCTATGGCATAAGATGATGAATGCGATGCCTGCGGTGGTCACTGAGCGCAGCCGTACCACTTCCCTACGGGACGCTACGCGAACGTGGAAGCAAGCTACGCGCAGCGTCTCGTAGAGAAGTGCGGGCTACGCCTACGCCTCTGAAATTCCAGATGGGGCATGGGAAATATCAGCTTTGCCCGATGGACAAGTGCAAGTCACACTGAGTTGGCGTTTACCCTCAGTCGATCTGGCTAAATTAAAAAAATAGTAGGAGTTCGGCTAGTCTATGGTAAAACCAATAATCCAATCAGCAACTCAAGCCTTATACGACGAAGATTATTATCTGTGGCTGAGGACAACTATAAATCAACTTCGCGCTGGACAGTTTTCTGCTGTTGATTTAGATAATTTGTTAGAAGAATTAGAGGCTATGGGTAGAAGGGAGAAGCGAGCAATTGAAAATTTATTAATTAAGCTTCTTCAACATCTACTAAAACTCAAGTGTTGGGATGAAGAGCGAGAACGTAATCTAGGAAATTGGAAAGGGGAAATCAGGACTTTTCGTAGAGAGATTAAAAAAGCTCTAAAAGATAGTCATAGCTTAAAATCTTACATCTTAGAAATATTTGATGAATGTTATCAAGATGCAAGGACTGAAGCAAGCGATGCCTACGGCGGTAAACTACGCTCTAAACTTCCACTTGACATATTTCCTTCTATACCGATTGGCTCTTTAGAACAAATCTTAGATGAAAACTGGTTTCCTGAATATAACCATAATCATTACGGTAAACCCGATTAAAATGAATACGCAACTTGGGTTTCCATAGGAGTATGCAGCCGTGCAGCCGGACTTAATAGGCTTGGAAATTAGTAAGGGGGAGCTAAGACGTTTGACTGGGTTCGATCCAGAAGACGTTTTTCGACCTTCTGTTCTGCGAGATAGCAAAAAGCGATTAGGGTTTTTTATCAATGAAATGCTGGTAACGCTGGCGCTAACCCCAATAATTGTGGGCTTTGTTTACGCTTTTATTATTCTGCCAACTATTGGTTCTTCGATTCGACTAGGAATTCTTTTACTAATTTTAGTGCCAATGCCGATATTAGTGGGGCGATGGCTATGGCGACAATTAACCTGTCCCGAAGGACTGACAATACTTTTAGATGAAGTTGATAAATATCATGACTTGATTCACGCTATAGATATTAATGACCAATTGGCAGCATCAGGGAACGTAGAAAGCAGTATCCATGACCGAGATAAAGTCACCGCCGCCTTACAACTAATTAGAGAAGATTTAGTCCGCGCTCTGAAAACGGAACGAATTTTGCGAGATAATAAAAAATTGCTTGCTAATAACCAAGAGTTATTTGTCAATAATTTAGCCAGTCTGCAAGCTTTACAAGTTAGTAGTCAAGCAGGCGAATATGCTCAACTGCTAAATCAATCATTGCAAATTGCGATCGATGTGCAAGCAGAAATCAGAAAATTGCACAAAGGCTAAGTGGATGTTTGTCAACCTTGGGCGACTAGAAGTCGCGGCTACACAGACAAAACCTGCCTCCGCAGGTTATAAAACCATTGATTTTGCATTAGTCTACGGAGGTGGACTTTGCTTGTATAGTAGCGACTTCTAGTCGCCCAATACTTTCCCACAAAACAATCGCCCCGTTGACCTAAAATGAGCAACAAACCAAAAATAATTGTCCTGGATGATGACCCTACGGGTTCTCAAACAGTCCACAGCTGCTTGCTGCTAATGCACTGGGATGTGGATACTTTACGCAGTGGGTTACAGGACAATTCGCCGATTTTCTTTATACTGACTAACACTAGATCGTTAACGCCAGAGTCAGCTACATCTGTCACCAAAGAAGTTTGCCAAAATCTGAAAATCGCTTTGAATGCTGAAGGAATTGACGATTTTTTGATTGTCAGCCGTTCTGATTCTACTTTGCGCGGGCATTATCCCATCGAAACTGATGCGATCGCACAAGAACTCGGCCCTTTTGATGCTCATTTTCTTGTCCCAGCCTTTTTTGAGGGTGGGCGTATCACCCGCGACAGCGTGCATTACTTGATGATTGGCGGTGTCCCCACTCCAGTCCATGAAACCGAATTTGCCCGTGATTCAGTCTTCAGCTACCATCACAGTTACTTACCCAAGTATGTTGAAGAAAAGACTCAAGGACGAATTAGTGCTGAAGCTGTACAAAGGTTTCTCCTAGCTGATATTCGCGCTGGTAGTTTAGAACGCTTGTTACAACTGAGTGGTAATCAATGCGCTGTCGTCGATGGTGAAACTCAAGACGATCTCAACCGCTTTGCAGTAGATATATTAGCAGCAGCAAGTCAAGGGAAACGCTTTCTGTTTCGTAGTGGCGCAAGTATTTTAACGGCTTTAGCCGCTTTACCACCCCAACCCATTGCAGCCGAAAACATGGCGCAATACGTGCGTCAAGGCAAACCAGGTGCGGTAATTGTTGGTTCCCATGTGAAAAAGACCACTCAGCAGTTAGAGGCGCTATTGCAAATAGAGGGAACAGTGGGAATTGAAGTAAATGTCGCGCGATTACTTGATGATGCAAATCAATCTGCGGTTCTGCTAACTGAAATCAAAGAAAATACACAGGCGGCACACGAAGCGGGTAAAACACCAGTAGTTTATACTAGCCGTCAGGAACTGAGCTTTAAAGATGTCAACACCCGATTGGAGTTTGGGACAAAAGTTTCAAGTTTATTGATGGATATTGTGCGGGGTTTACCATCCGATATAGGATTCTTAATCAGCAAGGGTGGCATTACCTCAAACGATGTCTTGAGTACTGGGCTAACCTTAACTTCAGCCCGCTTACTCGGTCAAATTTTAGCTGGTTGTTCAATGGTGTTAACCCCATCCGATCATCCCCAGTTTCCTAATTTGCCTGTGGTGCTGTTTCCAGGTAACGTTGGTGATGCTGATGCCTTGGGGACAGTTTATCAGAGGTTGACTAAACAATCTTGAGTGTTGCGTGAAGATGATGATAATTCCGAACTACTGCCTTTCTGCTAGAAGATAATTTTTTATGTAGATGCGGATTGGCTACTCTAAAAGTTCTCTAAAGGAGTACCCACAGGGTATCGCAATGAACGCAAAGTGAAGATACAAGTAATCTTATGGCGGAAAGGGAGTAATCTATACTCCGCACTTTCTGGTCTGATCATGTTGTTAGATTTTCCAACTGATCTAATATTGGTAATGATTCGGAGTGTCCCTTGTCTTTTGGCTAGTACTGCATGACTTCTGATTCTGCAATTCCCAATCTAAAGTCAAATTCTGCACTTCCTAATGCAGAATTAAACTCTATCCTTTCGGAGGTAGAGGTAAATCCTACTGTTTCTGATGTAGAGTCAGATCCTATCCCCCCTGATGCGGAGTTAAGATCCGTCCTCCTTTATTTAAAATCAAATACTATCGTTGGGGATCTAGAGTCTAATGCTGCTAACCCAGACTTAGAGTCTAATCCTGTTAACTCAGATTTAGAGCCAAATCCTGCTAACCCAGATGTAGAGTCTAAGACTGATGTCGCATCAGATTTTATCTTGACTGATTCAAATCCAAATGAGTCAGCAATATCAGGGTATCGCGTAAATGATAATACTCAAGTCCAGTTAAGAAGTAAGGAGGGACGACTGTTATTAATTTTGCCCCCGGAATCTCAAGTATCTGCCTCAGAACTGAGTTGGTCTGATATTTGGCAACAAATCAGGCAACGTTTGAATGCAGGCGATCGCTTCCGAATAGCAAATACACCCGTACATCTAATGGCACAAGACCGCCTAGTAGATGCCAGGCAACTCCAAGAACTCGCCGAGGCTTTAAGTGAAGTCCAACTGCGGCTAATATCCGTCTCAACGAGTCGTCGGCAAACTGCGATCGCAGCCGTAACATCTGGGTATTCTGTAGAACAATTGCAGCTTGTAACTTCCCTGAATACAGGGTCAGAAGCTACAGCTACACCCCAGGCAGATGCCCTCTATCTAGAAACAACAGTCCGCTCTGGAGTAGAAATTCGTCATCCTGGTACAGTAATTATCTTGGGAGATGTAAACCCAGGTGGTATTGTAATTGCAGATGGAGATATTATCATCTGGGGTCGTTTACGTGGAATTGCTCATGCTGGGGCCGGAGGCAATCGTGAGTGTCTGATAATGGCTTTGCAAATGGAACCTACCCAATTGCGGATCGCAGATGCTGTAGCTAGGGCACCAGAAAAATTACCGACGCAATTTTCTCCAGAAGTGGCACATATTATGCCCCAAGGCATTCGCATCGCTAGGGCTAGTGATTTTTCTAGAAACCAATTTACTAAGAGCAATCAGTAGCCCTGAATATTTACTTAAAATATGAAGAATATGAAGGATGAAATATAGCGGTTTTTATGTAGATGGAATACACTACTCTAATCCCTTTCCCCTAGCAAAGTGGATTTCATTCCACCGAGCCTAGATGCAAAGAGGCTTGTCGCCAGACACCGCAATAAAAAAATATTCATCCTCGCCCGAATCAGGGAGACCAGATATTTCTTCATACTTGATACGATACTTCATACTTTATACTTCAATTTACGGTTTTATATTTCCTGAACCCTCATTGACCGCATTTCTATCATGACTCGCATTATAGTGATTACCTCCGGTAAAGGAGGAGTGGGTAAAACCACAGTTTCAGCAAATCTGGGCATGGCTTTAGCCAAAATGGGTCGTCAAGTTGCCTTGGTTGATGCGGATTTTGGTCTGAGAAATTTGGATTTGCTGCTAGGGCTGGAGAACCGCATTGTCTATACTGCGGTGGAAGTCTTGGCCAGAGAGTGCCGCTTAGAACAAGCCTTGGTGAAAGATAAACGCCAACCCAATCTTGTACTCCTACCGGCAGCCCAAAATCGCTCCAAAGATGCAGTCACACCGGAACAGATGAAGTTACTGGTCAATGCCCTAGCGCAAAAGTATCAGTACGTGATCATTGATAGCCCCGCCGGTATTGAAAATGGGTTTAAAAATGCGATCGGCCCGGCTAAAGAAGCGCTAGTTGTCAGCACGCCAGAAATTTCCTCAGTTCGTGATGCCGACCGGGTAGTGGGGTTACTTGAAGCACAAGGTATCAAGCGTGTTCATTTAATAATTAACCGCATCAGACCCGCAATGGTGCAGGCAAATGATATGATGTCAGTGCAAGATGTTCAGGAACTTCTCGCCATTCCCCTGATCGGGGTAATCCCTGACGACGAGCGTGTTATTGTATCTACCAATCGCGGCGAACCCTTAGTGTTAGCGGAAAATCCTTCTTTAGCCGCCACAGCCTTTGAGAACATTGCTCGTAGATTAGAAGGAGAAAGTGTCGAATTTCTGGAGATCGACTCATCCCAAGACAGCATCTTCGCCCGTCTACGAAGGTTGTTGTGGACAAAGATTGTTTAACTTACTTTTCTAGTCTCCGCGCCAGACCTATTCGTAATGATTGAACTTCTAGAAAAACTTTTTTCTCGCGGCCCTGATAGCAGTCGAACTCAAGTTAAACGTCGCCTGCAATTGGTGATTGCTCATGATCGCGCTGATTTAGATCCTCAAACGTTGGAAAAAATGCGGAAAGAAATCCTAGATGTAGTCTGTCGCTATGTCGAAATTGAGACAGAGGGCTTGGAATTCTCCTTAGAAAGCAACCAACGAACCACAGCTTTAATTGCTAATTTGCCCATCCGTAGGGTGAAAGGGGCTATACCTGAATGGGAAAGGGGTGATAAATAAGTCTTTATAGTTTTAGTCTTAAGTATTTTTATTGCAATTGTAACGAGTTGTCTCAAGTATTGGATTAAATAAACTCCTATATTGACACCCACCCAAACGTGTCAATATAGGAGTTTTGAGTATAGAAAGTACTCATTAAAATGAGAATCGGGATATAAAAAAATCTCCCGTTGTCGTCACTGCTGACAACGGGAGTAGATAAATTATTCTATAACTTATCGGTAAGCCACTTGTGGCCCTGCCCAAATCTCTGTAACTTTTTTGCCAAAAGTAATCGGCTGATCTTCGTCTGTTGTGGGTACAGTCTTGCCATCATTAGCAACTTGCATTAGTGGCCAGTTTTCATCACCCAATTCACCTGCACGGAATAGTACATGATCTGGTTGCTTTTTACTCCAACCTAACAAGACGGCGATTTTCTCATGCTCATCTTGCTCATTAGCAGGAGCAACTATATTAGCGTGATTTTTTTGCCGATCCCAAATCACTGCACTATCAGTAGAATCGCCTGTGTTAAATATCCCTTCAAACTTGCGTGCTAAGAAGCGATCGCCTTTTTCCGACCAGCTAACTGGAACTAATACCCCAATTTGACCGTTCGGATTAGCCTCTTCTGACGAAGAACCCTTTAGAGCTTTTACTTTTAATAAAGGATCGCTAACTGGAGTAGTTGAAGCCATTACCCACAACTTCTTCGTGTGCATATCTTGGACAAACAGAACGCTAGTAACACGGCTGTTGTACATTTCGGGTTTTACTTCTAGTTGCACCCGGCTATAAACAGCATATTTACCATCTGGAGAAACCACGGGTACGCTACGGTAGTGACGAACTCCAGAACCACCGTTGGAACCAATTGCTTCTTGAGTCGCTGTAATCCATTTCCAAGGAATAGGATGAGGACTACCTATGGGATCTATTTGTTCAGCTTGAGACTCATCACGTGGTTCAGAAACAGGTATTTCTGTTGCTGTAGTTGGTTGTGACTCTCTAAGAGTTGGCGCTACTTGAGTTGCTGTCAATGATTTAGTAAAAGACTTTTCTCTAGAGAGAGATTTTTCTTGTCCTTCCAAAGACTTGATATTAGCAGCTTTGAGCTTTTGTACTAGATTAAGCTGACTAACAGGAACATCTGTTAATGGTGCGAGTTCAACTGCTGCCAAAGTATCAGGAACAGTTAAATCATTGTTTAACCCATAACTATCTGCTTGAGCAAAAGACTCAATTTTATCTGATGGTAATACTTGCGGTTCCTGGACAGCAGGACTTTGTGTGGGTACAGAGTCAAATTTTTCTGTTAAAGAGTCGATTTGATCTGTTTTCGATATTTCAGCTATCTCAGGTTCCCCAACTACAGCTATTTCCTTTGATACAGAGTCAGAATCTCCAGCCTTCGAAGTTAGTTTAGCTACTTCGGATTTTACAGGGAACGAGTGAGCCGATGCCCCAAGCAAGGGTGCGATCAGTATCACAACGACAACGTAATTGAGAAATGGTTGCGCGCGGAACCATCCTGACAGCAAAAGGGGTTTAAGCATTTGTAGACTCTCTAGAGGGGCGGTTGCTATGTGAGAAGCAATACCTATGCAGCAATGGGGCAGGCAGTAATTATATGTATAACAAGAAACTAAAAACTTTGACGAAATATTTCCTTCAAAGGTTGCTGAGTTTTACAAAAATTAAGTATCATTGTCTACACCTTTTCTTACTCAGGTACTGAATATTTTTTTGCAAAAGTATGCGAGTATAGTAAATACGCTGAGAACTCAGTAATTACTACACGATATATAATCCTGCTGTTGATATACCTGACAATACCAAAAGAGATATTAGTCAAGGCGTATTCAAGTTATAGTTGAGGCGATAACGCTGGCAACAAAAAATGATATAACTTAAACTATTGGGGATCGTACTAGTTGTAGCTAGTACACAATCAACAAGTCAGGTTACACACTAAATATAACAGCGCAAACCCTCATAATGGTAAAGTTGAGGTGTTATGTGAAAAGCTGGGAAAGCAGACGCATAATAAATCATACTCAGAAAATACTGCTGTCAGCAACCCAAATCTATAAATTGCAATCTCAACTACAAAATAGCTAGAAGAAGCAATAGTTTTTTACAAACCCAACTGTATTTAATGCAAATTCGGGGTAAACGTTCGGGAACACAACAAAACTAACTTGGTAGATGCTCTAGCGGCTCGTGACGAGACACCACTAAACGATGAGGGTTTCCTAAAGGCAATGCAGCTTATACTAGCTGTTACACTTGTCAAGTTAACTATGTAAGTTAATCAAACAGCCTTTTGGTTTCACTCGATACGAAAATATTGTACCACCAAACAGCCGATATTATTTACCATTAACTAATGACTAACGATTAACAAATAATTATTAATGAAAATTGTATTTTTTGGTACACCACAGTTTGCTGTACCCACGTTGGAAAAGTTATTGAATCATTCAAAATTTGACGTGTTGGCAGTTGTCACTCAACCAGATAAACGCCGGGAACGGGGAAATAAACTTACTCCTTCACCTGTAAAGGCGATCGCCACTGCCCACAGCTTACCAGTATGGCAACCAGAAAAAGTAAAAAAAGATACTGAAACTTTAACCAAGCTCAAAGAATTAGACGCAGATGTGTTTGTTGTTGTCGCTTATGGGCAGATTTTATCGTCAAAAATCTTAAGGATGCCAAAGTTAGGCTGCATTAATGTGCATGGCTCGATTTTGCCTAAATATCGGGGTGCAGCGCCGATTCAATGGTGTTTGTATAACGGTGAGAAGGAAACGGGGATCACAACCATGTTAATGGATGTGGGGATGGATACCGGGCCAATGCTAGAAATAGCCACTACACCCATTGGATTACTGGATAATACTCAAGACTTAGCCGAAAGACTAGCTGCGATCGGTGGGGATTTGTTAGTGGAAACTCTGTTGAAGTTGGAACGCCAGGAAATTCAACCAATACCCCAAGATAATTTGTCAGCGACTTATGCACCTCTGATTCAAAAAGAAGATTATGGTTTGGATTGGTCAAAAAGCGCGATCCAATTACACAATCAAATTAGAGGCTTTTACCCCAACTGCACGGCTACCTTTCGTAACAACTTGTTGAAAATCACCGCTTCGGCTCCCCTTGGTTCTGTAGGCGATCGCATTCCACCAGAATTGCAAGAATTAATTCCTAAATTGCCTGATTTGTCAAATGTATCAGACAAACCGGGAGTTGTAGTGAACATTACCAAAGGCATTGGAGCGATCGTCCAAACTGGGGAAGGTTTGTTGCTGTTGCGAGAGGTTCAGCTAGCTGGGAAACGTCCCCAGTCGGGATGGGATTTTGTTAATGGTACCCGCTTAACTGTGGGAGAAGTTTTTGGTGCGGGTAGTTGAGGGAAAATAACTTTTAACTCCTTGTACAGACGCGATTAGTCGCGTCTCTCCTAGCTCTTAACTTCTAACTTTTCATAAAAGCGGCAAGATTCGCAAGGGCCCTCTGGGTTAACTGCACAGCGAATGAGTTCTGAATGAGCATTGTAAGAGCAGGTGGCATCGCCAACTACCCAGCGTCCACCTACCAAACTTTTTTCAGATGGCCGTTTAGCCGACTGCACGTAAATAGCAATATTATGTAAGCGGTAGCGCCCAGCTTTAAGTTGGTATTTATGGCGGCGTTCTAAAACCGCATAAGTTTTACCTTCAAAATCGAGATAATTTCCAGGTTGGGGTGTCCAATCAAGTTGCACTTTACCGAGTGACTCACGCGGGTGCGTCAGAATCACCTCGGTTTGTAAAGAGTCTGGCTCCATAAGCTTATGTGATTTGATTTACATTAGAAGAATGGTATAGCATAGCTTTCTTTAGCTTACCGAATTTAGATTACAATTAATGACTAACTCTTCGCGCCCCTAAAGATTACGGCAACCAAAAGTCAGGTAGGACAGATTTGCCCAAGTCACGTAGAGTTTGGTTGAGCGATCGCGCCACTTGGATATGTGCTTCATCCTCTTCTACAGCTAAAATCTCAGCTGGCTGACCTTCTCCCAAATAAGAGACCACCAAATTCGCCGCCTCTAAACCAGTAACATAAGCCTTTTCTTGTGACCAGGAACCATGACGGTTCACAATCCAATCCCCACTCATAAACACATTCTCAAAGCTTGTCTTCGCGGGCAACATATAACGATAGCTACCAGGTGCAAAGTGAGTCACCGCCTGAGATAGGCGAATTACACTGCTATCAACGATCTTTGCCTCACGAAAGGCTGGCACACAAGTTGCTAAATAACCCTGAACTATTGCTAAAATCTCCTCATCACTCAAACTGAGAAACTGATTTGCGTGATAAAAATCAGCTTCAATCACCGTTCCTGGCTCATCCCGATATTCATCATGTAAGGCATTCAAATCAAAAAACGTCCAACCAGTACTTGCGTCAAACCCGAAACAAGCATTAGAAGGACGGGGAATATCAATTTTGCGGTCAAACCATAGCCGCGTTGCTAAAACATCAATTGCTCCTAAATTGCTCAAATTACGGAATTCTTCATGGCTTTGTAAACTAGGGCTAGTTGAGACAATTTTTTTCATTCCCGTAATCCCAACTGCAAAAATCACGGCATCTGCTTCAATTACTTCATCACCACAAACCACACCCTTTGCCCGATGATTACTATCAACAATTAAGTCTGTAACTCGGCGCTTGGGTAGCACTCGCGCACCAGCTTTTTCAATCTGTTCCACCCAAGGACGAAATATCTTTTCTCCAACAGTTCCCCGACACCAAACTACATCAAAATCAGGTTGATGAGCCAGAATAAAAAAGTAAAGCATTCCTAAAGTTGCTGCGGCCGAACATTGTTCACCAGGGGCAAACAAGCCCACTAATAACATTGGTTCAAAAGCCTCCCGGTAAAGTCGTGCAGAAACATTAAAGTTTTTGAACAATTCACGAGCAGTTACAAAGTCATAGCGCCGCCAAGCATCATCAGAATTGTCAAAATCAACAACAGCATACAGTAAAGGCAGGGCGCTCAGACGGTCAATTAGTGGCAATCGTTTAAACTGAGTATATAGAAAAGTTCCTAGTGGGGATGGGAGTCTTGGTAAGTCCTGAAAAATCGGTGATTCAACTTCCAAGCCTGCTGGCGAATATTGCGAAGAACGAGTCCAAGTAGTAAAAGGATTAATTTCTAATTGATTAATTAAGGAAAAAATATTTTTGTAAGGATACCAAAAACCATGAATGCCAGCTTCAACAGATTTTCCGGCGGCTGTTTGCCAACCTGCCACCAATCCACCTGGATAGGGGCCTGCTTCTAGAAGGGTCACATCATAACCTTGTTTTGCCAAATGGTAGGTTGCTCCTAAACCAGCCCAACCAGCACCTACAACTACTACCCGTTTTTTTTGTGATCCTTCTACCATCCCAGCCTCCGATTGTTGCTGTCCATCAACTAATGTATACGAACTTGTGTTCTGATCGGATGACAGGTTGTTACTATAGAGGTTTTCTTTGGTATGCAGTTCAGTAAAAACGCCTTGCGGTTAATGCTGAGTTAAGAGTATAACAGAAAACAGACTTGACTATTCATGAGGAATAATCCTAATGACTCAATTAGCAAATACAAAATTCAGTTTAGATGATTTTGAATTACGAGATGGTATTTATTTTCCTAGTGACTATGAACAATTGAATAATACTCAACATAAAAAAACATGGGACGCAATTGGTAAAACATATTATGGTTCCCAAAAAATTGAAAAACTTGCAGATACCTCTCCCATCAAACAAGATTACACTTTACTAACTGGTACACCTGGAGGGACTTGGAACAAATTTCCATTGAATAAAACTGTTGGCTCTATTCTAGAGATTGGCTCTGGTTATGGCCGCGCACCTTTACATCTCTCGAAAGCGAAAAATCTAAAGTGCGAAAAATATTATGGTATTGATATTTCTGAACCTTTATTGCGGCGGTTAATCAAGGTTAAACAAGAATATAATTTTTTCCCAGAAGCTGAATTTAACTTGATTTGTACTTCTGCTGAAATATTGCCTTTAGAAGATAATTCTATAGATTTGGTAATTTCTAACTGTGTTTTTATGCACATACCAGATGCACAGCTAAGAAGCTTATTAGCTGATATATCTCGTGTACTAAAACCTGGTGGAATTTTTGTTTTTAATCATTCTTTCCACAACAAGTCTTGCCCTTCTCATATTATCCATAATTTTATCAGAAGGCTGAATCCATTTGTGAGAAATCCAGTTTATCTCAAGCAATATTCTGCTGCTGAAATAAATGAAATGTTAATGAGTGCTGGCATACAAACTAAGTGCCCAGAATACATTGTGGAACCAACGGCAGAATATGCAATTTTGCCGGAAACTATTAAGGGTATTCCAGTACCTTTTGCTAATGCTATTAACAGAAGTCTTAAACCATCAGATGCTTTAAAAGAAACTTTAGCTTATGGTTTTAGTGCCTACAGCACGAAACTGGATTAATTCAGAAACTCTTTTATTGAGGGAAAGTTTGTAGTCAGTAGCCCTAATGGAATCCTATCTGAATTTGTGAAAATTAGCGATCGCTAATATCCCCGACTTATTACCAGAAGTTGGGGATCTGACTTTTCACACCATCTAGAAAGCCTCTCTTCTTGTAGTGGAGAAGCTTTGAATTTTCTCCTTTCTTTACGAGGGAAGGGCGCTAGGGGGTTAGATTTGGCGTACATGACGTGAAAAGTCAGATTCACTTAGGCAATAAAGTCTAAAGCGGTAGATACGTTTGTAGTATCTTGCACAACAGCAATTAAATCGCCATTTCTGTAAATGAGGGTATCTAAAGCTGCCGCACCACTGAAGTTGCTTTTTGTAAGACTGTAGCTATTGATACTACTACCAATTCTAATCTTGTCACCTTCCGATCGCTGGAAGTCTGTGATTAAGGCATATCCACTGCCCAAATAATCAATGTTGGTGCTAAAAGATCCATTAAAACCAAGGCTGAATGTATCCGCCCCAGTACCGCCAGTATACCTATCTATTTCGCCGCTACTACCGCCATAGCCACTGAAGAAATCATTGCCTGCACCACCAATGAGTGTGTCATTGCCACGTCCTCCGTAGAGGAGATCGTTACCATCTTCACCACTCAAGTAGTCATTACCTCCGGGAGTACCGCTACCATTGGTGATTTCGTCGCCGAAGAGTACATCACCACCCGTTCCACCATAAAGTGAGTCATTACCACTTCCACCGATTAGGTTGTCAACGCCATCACCACCGAAAATATAATCGTTCCCGCCCTTGGCTTCGAGGTAATCGTTTCCTCCGAAACCATTCAGATAGTTTGAGTAATCATTTCCTGTAATCTTATTGTTGAGGCTGTTACCGCCGCCATAGTAAGCAGTATTCGCGTACAATAATGTCAAATTCTCTAGGTTAGCCCCTAGAGTGTAGTTTGCATAAGATAAAACCGTGTCAGTGCCCTGGTTACTATACTCAGTAATGGTGTCAGATGTATCCCCTGATGCAGAAATAAGGTAAGTATCATCGCCTGTTCCGCCAAGTAAAATATCTGTGCCTGCTCCACCCCATATAAAGTCATCACCTGCTTCACCAAAAATAACATCATTGCCGTTCTCTCCGTAAAGAGTATCTTTGCCAATACGGCCCAGAATGGTGTCGTTACCATTACCGCCAAGAACCAAGTCATCTCCCTCTCCAGCATCGATTATGTCATCTCCGCCTTTGCCATTAATCTGATCGTTGCCTCCATAGCCAAAAATCGAAATATCAGCGGATTCAGTACCGTTTAGATTGTCATTGCCAGAAGTACCGTAGATAGCCATAAAAATATCCTCTTACTATTTTTCTGAGGACTTACGCAAGTGTCATATTTGTTTTGTAAAGGTTCTAGCAGAGCCTGAGACTTCTGTCTCCTTGGGCTTTGCTCTTGGCTCTACGTAACAGAAAATGTATATGCCAGTTGTATCAGTCCTGACATATTCTCCAACATGAATATTTTGTTTTTCGGATTTTATTGAATATTTTTATGTAATTTCAGTAAATCGGTGAGAATAACTAAACTACATTAATTAATGTAAAAAGTATTGAAATTATTTCCCAACTAGGCTATGTGTAGAAAGCTCTTAAAGGAGGTACACTACGAACCTTTAATTATTTACGCTGACTTACATTACCAACTTTACCAGCATATTTGGATTCAAGTTGGTAAATTAGGGATTAGTCGAGCTAATTCTTCCCTACGCAACTATGCCATTGGATTTATCGCCTCTTTGGATATCACTCAAAACTTCATTACTTGCTACATTTATCACCTTCTTCTTGGGTATTGCTGCTGCTTACTGGATGCTGGGATATGGTGGCAAAGGTAAATCGTTGATTGAAGGTATCTTTATTGCGCCACTGATTTTACCGCCTACAGTTGTCGGTTTTTTGCTGCTGCTATTTTTTGGCAAAAATGGCCCTCTAGGGAAACTTATGGAGTCTTTTGACTTCACCATCGTTTTTACTTGGTATGGTGCTGCGATCGCAGCAACCGTAGTTTCTTTTCCTTTAATGTATAAAACTGCATTGGGAGCCTTTGAACAAATAGATGGCAACTTACTGCGAGTAGCTAGAACCCTTGGTGCAACCGAAACTACAATCTTTTGGCGCATCAGTTTACCCCTAGCGCTACCCGGCATTGTAGCCGCCACAATGCTCGCTTTTGCGCGTGCTTTGGGAGAATTCGGCGCAACATTGATGCTAGCTGGTAATATTCCCGGACAAACGCAAACAATTCCAATGGCGATTTATTTTGCTGTGGAAGCGGGAGCAATGAACGAAGCGTGGTTTTGGGCGATCGCAATTATGGTGATTTCTCTATCTGGAATAATTGCAGTTAACTTCTGGCAAGAATTGAGGGAGAAGGGGAGAGGAGAGGGAGCAGGGG
>NZ_JADEXU010000157.1 GCF_015206895.1 Nostoc sp. LEGE 12450
TCAAGTACTTCAAATGATGTTGCCTCTGGTTTTAGACTTTTTCTTGCCAAGTTCTTGCACCATTATTTCCCTACAAGGTTAAGATTACAGGATTTCCACTCTTCTCTAGTAAGTTTTGCCACGCTAGGAAGTTTTACAACCTGCGGAGATCCTATTTGACCTAATGCTTTCACTGCCGCTTGTCGCAAATCTTTATCTACGTCATCCAGCTTGGCAATAAGAGGTTTTACAACCTGCGGAGATCCTATCTGACCTAATGCTTTCACTACCGCTTGCCGCAAATCTTTATCTACGTCATCCAGCTTGGCAATAAGAGGTTTTACAGCCTGCGGAGATCCTATCTGACCTAATGCTTTCACTACCGCTTGTCGTAAATCTTTATCTACGTCATCCAGCTTGGCAATAAGAGGTTTTACAGCCTGCGGAGATCCTATCTGACCTAATGCTTTCACTACCGCTTGTCGTAAATCTTTATCTACGTCATCCAGCTTGGCAATGAGAGGTTTTACAGCCTGCGGAGATCCTATCTGACCTAAAATTTGAGTTAGGAATGAAACTGCTCCAGTATCTAAGAGCGGATTGTGAAAAATACTAATAATACTGTCTAATTGTAGTGTTGTTGGTTGCCAGATAGAATCATTTATGTTCTTTCTTCCTCCTCCGCCTAACCAGAATAGTGCCCAGGCAGATGCATGAGCAGCAGGATTGCTTCCACTGAGCATAGTTAGCAGTCCATCTATTATGCATATTAAAACAGATTCTGAAACAGATATCTTGTTTCTGAAAGCTAGTTCCATTACAACTAGAGATGCACCGATCGCAGCTACTTCTTGATTCGATGTTATTTGAGAAAGTTGGTTCGTAAGCCATTGTTGGAAGATAGTTTCTTCTTCAGGTGATTGGTTCGTAGTAACTACTGCATAAAGACCGCCAATGTTGGCTTGATCTGTTATTGATATTCTATTTTTTGTGTCTCGCCTGCAAAATTCCTCCAACATAGAATTGCATAGCTCTTGTGACCATTGAGATGCAGATAGTTCCATAGCAGCGGAATCTACAGTAGTATTGGGATTTGAACTTGCACCATCTTCTTCACCTATTTGCCTAACAAACTCTTGTAAAACCTCCTGTGCAACCTCATCACTTACATTAGGTTCATCGGCTAGACATAAGGCAGCCATCACTGCACGGGGACGGGCCGTAATCTGAGCATCTTCTGTTTCAAGTGGTTTGAGGATAGCTTGTAAAACACTGTCCACATCATCATCATTGCAGGAGGCTACACAAAGACGTAGTGCCTCTCGCCAGTTTTCAGTTACCACTACTTCTTGCTGACTGCGAAAAACAACAGGATAATCAGATTGCACTTCATTAATTTGGGCAGCAAGTGGGGCTACATAGTCAGCAAGGTTGAGAGAGCGATCGCGGTTAGGGAAATGACCTTGCACAAGTGCCAATCCTGCCAAGTATTCTTGAAATGTGAGGTGACGAAATTCAAATACAGGAATGTCTCTGCCATTATGTGGAATAACACCCGCTTCTACTAAAATGCCTGTGCGATGTTCCAATAAACTCAGAAATTCTTTAGGTGTGTGCTTTTTTACCTCATGAAGATTGGGATATTCTTCTCGGAACTTTTCAAATAACTCTATCACTTCATCTTTCCGAAGCTGCTGTACTCCTCTATGACACATGGCATAGGCAATATATTCTAATTGCGGTAGTGCTTCATCATCATCTATAGGTTTGTCTACTTCAGAGCGCCAGTTAAGTAGTACATCTACTGCTTGTGCATACAACTTATGTCGGCGAGTCGGCAGTTTACCAACTTTACGCTTAACCAACGCCATTGTAGTGAGCAGCATTGGATTCCCAGTGAGACGTTCAATGCGTTCAGCACTGTGAATGTCTTGAATCAATTCTGTTTTTGCCTTATCTTTTCGGTCTGGTAATTCGGTAATATCGCACCAGCGCTTGGCAAAGTCGTCTTTATCATCTTTGGTAAGTTCAGCAACTGTAACATGCTCAAACTGTCGCCCTATGCGGTAGCCCATTTCTCGATAGCCAACAATACGCGAGGTAACGATTATGGGGGCTTGTTTGTAAGCATCACAAATTTTTTCAATCTGTTGGCAGAATTTAGCTCGTAAAAGAGAATCTGTGATCTCATCCAAGCCGTCTATAAGTAACAGTGCTGTACCTTGTTGAAGTTTTTGTCTTAAAGTGTCACGCAAAGCAGTGCATTCAGTCGTGGTCATCTCGGCTTTACGCAAGGTGTAATGCAGAATATCGTCTAGTGAACCACTAAGGCTTACATCATTCAAATCTCGACAACGGATAATAATTGGTAGCCAATCCTCATCAGGAAGTGTAGATACATCGGGCAAATCCTTCCAGTCTGAATCTTGTTTGAGCCGCAGCAAGTAGGCTGTGGTAATCCAACGAATCATAGTAGTCTTTCCTGCCCCTGGATCTCCCAGCACGACTAATCGTCTAGCCTTGGCCAGTCGTTCTCCAACAGGAACCCGCTTACCTGTATCTTCCGTTTCGTTTTCTTGACTACTCCAGCCTGCCCTTCTACGCTGCATCGCAATGCGGCGCTTTTCAATTGCCACTAATTCTACTTCATCAACTTCAGCATTGAAGACAATTTCTACTTGGACGCGGAGTGCTACGTAAAGCCGACGTAGTAGTAACAGTTTCTGCTGGGTGGCAATATGGCGATCAAACTCTGGTAAGTTAGCCAAATCGATAATATCGCAGGACTCCAAAGCAAGTTCCCGATAACGCTGTTCTGCGTCATTTCCCCCCTTTACATAATCGGCAGGTGCTTGCAAAGGATAATATTTCTTCAGAGCAGTAACTAAATCCTGTTGTGCTTTTGTAGGATCTTGCCAATATTGAGCAATGCATTCATCAAATGCCAGTGTCTCTACGTCAGCTTCTTCATCCATTTGTACGCAAAAGACTCGCACTCGATAGTTGCTTCTTGCAGCGTTAACAATCTGACGTGCCCATTTGGTTCCCAATGCTTTGATAGTTCCACAAAGTACTACCGGGCTACCACTACTCAAAGCCTTAGAAGCTTCTTTAACGAAAGATTCTCCTACAATTACCGTTCCCTGATGCGCTACTTCATAGCCAGCTTCTCGAATCGGTTCCCCTAATTTTTCGGCAAACTCCTCTTCTCCCTTTGCATGGGCTATAAGAACCTGCTGAAGTATTTTTTTCATTTGACAGCCCTTAGCAAATCAGATACACCTTTAGACCAGTCTTTAATTAAGTCAGCATACTTGATATCAGCTAATATGGCAGGTGGTTTGCCTCCGGTCAGCAAAACTGGTAAAACTTTAATTCCGTGTCCACTCAGTTGCCGTGCTAAAACCGACATCCATTCACGATTTACCCACGGAGACAGATCAGATGAAGAATAACACAATACTAAATAACTTAGTCCTTCCAGTCCTTCATTGACGCGCTCAACAATCGAATCACCAACATCGATTTTCCATTCAGCAAACCACACTTGATGCCCAGCACTAGCTACTTCTGAAGCTAGTTTTTCAGCTTGCTCAGTATCAATTTGTCGATAGCTTATAAAAACGTTAGCCATAATATAGTAAGTTAATCTTTAATTTATACTTGATTTTAAGTATACTTGGTTAATTTAAAAACTCATATCTAGTCAAATAAACAAAATATTAAAGCATTCCAAAGAAAGATATATCTTCCAAAACGGGATGCTCACTGTTAATCAAAGATAAATGATTGCTTTCCTCACAAGTTCCTCAAATTTTTTTGCTATATATATAAATATGGGGCGAAAACCTTTAAGAATATTTAAAATTCAAAAGTCGCTAAACATAGTTGAGGGATTAGTCATTTTTGATAATCCAGCATTTGGAAATCTGAAACAGTAAAGACCAATTACCAATGAAATAGGAGGTCTATTATGATGTTTAAAAATATTTTAGTTGCATTAGATCGCTCGGAAATAGGGCAACAAGTTTTTGAAGAAGCATTGAGTTTAGCAAAGTTAACACAAGCTAGCTTAATGTTAGTCCATGTCCTATCTCCAGAAGAAGAGGGTAGCCCTTACGTACCTATGATGTCTAATTTTGACTACTATCCAGGATTGACTAGTCAAAGCTTTGAGTTATACCAAAAGCAGTGGGATACCTTTAAAAATTTGGGAATCCAGATGTTGCAATCTTTCTGTGCCCAAGCTAACACAGCAGGTGTAAATACAGAATTTACACAAAATGTTGGTAATCCTGGCAGGATTATTTGTGACTTAGCCCATAGTTATGGCGCTGACCTAATTGTCATGGGACGGCGGGGTCATTCTGGGCTAATGGAACTATTTCTCGGTAGTGTGAGTAACTACGTTCTTCACCATGCTTCTTGTTCTGTTCATGTTGTGCATCTTTCAGCTGCTGTTAAAAAAGATGAAGTTGTCAAAGAAACTACCAGTACTCTAAGCGTTAACTAATTACAACTAGTTTTGAGGGTTTGTAGTAAGGGTTTTAGTGTTTAGAAGAGAAGGACTAAAGTCCTTACTACGAACTTGCTTACCATCAATTTAAACTTGACAGACTACTAATATTGCATAAATTATAGCCAGCCAAATTCAGAATTTGGTTTATTCTCAACTATCTAATTAACTTAATTAAGTAAGTGGTCGTAAATAATTGTCTTGGAATAAGGCAATAGGTAACAGGCAACAGGCAATAGGCAATAGTTATAAAGATTTTAGTCTAATTCATTTTTATTTACATAGTTTGATTTTATTGTGCCAACTTACTTAATGACTTCCATAGAGTTAAATCGCTACGGATTATCCTTAACTGCACGGTATTAGGCTAAAATTGAGCGTAGGCGTAGCCCTTCGACTGCGCTCAGGAACCACCCGTCGTAGACATCGCTTTTTCAGTGAAAAAGAAAAAGTCCTCTACCCAAAATTAGAGTTGAGAGCAAAAAGTGGATCTATGAAAGAAGATACCATTGAGATCGCTAGTTTTCATGCTCATGTTTACTTCGATGCTGCGAGTCGGGATGTCGCTGCGCGTGTACGTGAAGGATTGGGCGCTAAATTTGACGTGCAACTCGGACGCTGGTTTGACAAGCCTATTGGGCCCCACCCAAAAGGGATGTATCAAGTTGCTTTCTTACCGAATCAGTTTGATAAAGTCGTTCCTTGGTTAATGCTTAATCGTGAGGGATTAGATATTCTCGTCCACCCTGAGACAGGCGATGCTGTCTCAGACCACGCGGTTTATTCTCTCTGGTTAGGAGAAAAGTTAGATTTGAATATTGAGTTTCTTCGACAGCTTAGTTCGACTTCATCCAATTAAGGGAAGTAGCGCACTTTGTTGGGTAAAAGTTATGGACTAAGGCGTGAAACTTGATGATGAGGACTAAAGTCCCAACTAGAAACTTCTGATGTTAATTTTCATATAATTCAACCACGGGTAAACCTTTTTTGGGAATACTGCTGAGAAAGCGTTCTCGAATTGAATCTAATTTATAGCCACAAATTAAACTTAGTATGCCAAGTAAAACTGGTGTGATGACTATGTTTATGGGTAGATTAATTACGATTAGTAACAATGCTAAAATCGTCAATCCTAGGGTCAAATTTTGACAAAAACTTTTGACTTTATCTATCAAAACTAGAGATTGTCGACAACTAGGGCAATGCTTTGTATGTCTGTGCCAGATATCGTATAATTGCTCATCGCTTAATTCTTGAAAAGGTGTTTCTGCTAATCCTTGCAATGCAGGTCTATCACCGGCAAATTCATCTAACCATTTCCGAAAAGTAACGATGCCAACGTCAGCTACTGAAGGCATAAAATATGACTTTTGCCAAGTTCTATCCACCACAGATTCATTAACAGCTTGAGAGTGCATCATTGATAAATCTTGGTTATTCAACTTATAGCTAGATGAATGTTTTAACCCAGTTTGCAAATATTTGGGCAGAAGCTTAAACCAGAAATTACCTTTTTGTGGAGGGATATCAGCAATAAACTTACCAATTTGTTTACAATAACCTGATTTGGTGGGCACAAAATACAACTGAAATAAAGCAGATTTACCGTTAGAATATTTATAGCTTGTTGTATTAGAACAGGGTGGCGTGAACTTCCTAGTCGCATCCATATCTTTGTTAAAAATATTGTAGCCAGAATGCTTTAAAGTAAAACCATCTTCAGCAGACATTTCTCCAAATACTTCAAAATATTGTATAGGTATAGCTCTTTCTGGAGAAAATCCAGCAATTCCTTTATGCAAAAATTGAGCGTGAGAAGGATCAAAACTACTTTCAACAGAGACAGTGTAACCAACAGGAACTTCTGACATAAACCAATCGGTCAACGAGCTATCAAGTTGAGATTCTGGCATTAGGGCAGGTTGCTTGGAAGTGCTATCTTCAAAGGCAGTAGGGCTATCATCTGCCCAGATCCACAGTAATCCTTGTAGCACTTGAGTAGGGTATGTTGTTACTTGCGATCGCTCACTATTACAAGCAGCTTTTAAAGCCTTTTCGTCACTCAACATCGGAATATTTGTACATTTTCCTGCCCCATCAAAACACCAACCATGATGACGACACATTAGGTTTCCATTTTCATTGATACTTCCTAAAGATAACTGCGCCAATTTATGGGGGCAACTATCATCCATTGCTACCCAATTTTGATGTTTGTCTCTCCAGATTACCAGCTTTTTTCTAAGCAAAGTGATAGGGGTCGGATCAGAGAGTTCCAGATAGCTGACGGGAGTTATTGGATACCACTGTTTAGTCCAAGAGAAGCTAGTTGTCATCAAATTAACTAATATATTCAACTTTTTTAATAAGGTTTGCGATCGCCTACCCGCAACACCATACTGGTACTAAAAGGGATTAGCCTCCGTCACCACTTCTGGCAGTGGAATAAACTCTGTTTCTTCTGACACGTTAGCAAAGCGGCAATCTTGCCAGTCGGCTTTTGCTTGCTCTATCCGCTCTGGTCGGCTAGAAACAAAATTCCACCATTTGTAGCGTGTACCCAATGGTTCACCACCAATAACAATACACCGAGCAGGAGCAGCAGCAGAAACCCTGATTTCATCTGTTGGTTCTAGGATGGCAAGGCGATATGGCTCTAGCGGTTCCTCGTTAATGCTCAAACCTTCTGTGACACTGTATACTGCCCTCTCTGAATAACCAGTGGGGATAGTAAAGTGAGCATTGGCAGACAGTATTACATCTAAATAGAGAATAGGTGAGAAAACTTTGACTGGTGAGGTGTACCCAAGTGCTTGTCCGGCAATGAGTTTGATGATAGCGCCATTCTCTTCCCAGGTAGGAAGGCTTTGGGCAGGATAGTGAGTGAAGCTTGGATCGATTTCTTCGTATTCTACAGGTAAGGCGACCCAGGTTTGAATGCCATGAACGGTGCTTTCTTTTTGACGATCGCTATCTGGCGATCGCTCCGAATGTACAATCCCTTTTCCCGCCGTCATCCAGTTTACAGCACCCTGTTGAATTTCCTGCACAGTGCCTAAACTATCGCGGTGCATCAAAGCACCATCAAATAGGTAAGTTACGGTGGCAAGATTGATATGAGGATGTGGTCGGACATCGATACCTTTGTTGGGTGGCAAAACAGACGGGCCAACATGATCAAAGAAGATAAACGGCCCAACCATTTGACGATGAAGATATGGCAAACTGCGGCGGGCAACAAACCCACCCAAATCTTTAACTTCAGGTTCAATCAGTTGAAGTATTGCCATAAGTGATGGGGGGTGATTGGTAAATGCTGGAATCATTATAAGTAGATCCACCAGAAAAAAGCTAACCTTTATGAGTTATTTGTTTGTGCGATCGCCTCTGGCTGGCGTTTCGCGCCATCGCTCCTCTTCGATCAGAATTCTGTTTCGATAAACAACCTGGAGAATCAGGCATAACACGACTAGAAGGGGCTATTTGCCTTTATGCTGACGGAAAGGAGAAAAAAGATTTATTTATGAGACAAAATCCTATATACCGCCAAAGCTTGCTAAAAACCCTGATTCTAGCTGTATTTATGTTGGCATCTGTGATGCCCCCCAGTGTTCTAGCTAACGAGAGCGGAAAATCCCCAACTTTCGATGCTACAACAACACTCCAAACCATACTTACTAGCAGTCATCGCTCCCTTGCAAATCGCGATCGCGACAAGTACCGTCACCCCGCCGAAACTCTAAAATTCTTTGGTTTACGCCCCGACATGACTGTGGTTGAATTATGGCCAGGGAGTGGGTGGTATACCGAGATATTAGCCCCATTTCTAGGATCAAAGGGACAACTCATAGTTACAAACTCTGCCAGTAGCAGTAAACCCACCTTGGCTTTTCAACAGAAGCTAGCAGCTAATCCAGAGGTTTTTGGTAAGGTTAAAGTAGTTCCAATCAATCCTCAAAACGAACTTACCTTAGCCCCAGACAACTCTGTAGACTTAGTTGTTACCTTCCGCAATATTCACAACTGGGTTAGTGCTGGCTATGCCGAGCAGGTTTACGCGGCGGCTTACAAAGCACTCAAACCAGGGGGCATTCTGGGAGTGGAAGAACACCGCGCCAAACCAGGCATTTCTTTACAAGAGAGTATAAAAACTGGCTATATGTCTGAAGATGAGGTAATTTCTGCGGTGGAAAAAGCAGGCTTCAAATTGGTGGGTAAATCAGAAATTAACGCCAACTCAAAAGATACTAAAGACTATCCGGGCGGAGTCTGGACACTACCTCCAACCTTGAGCCAAGGTCAAAAGGATAGGGAACGCTTCGTTACTATTGGAGAGAGCGATCGCATGGCCCTAAAGTTTGTCAAACCCAAAGCCTCGTAAAAAAGGGAGAAGGCAGTATTCCAACTGAGCCTTCTACTTCAGACAAAAGCGATCGCACTGATGACTGGCATTCAAGCGCATATATAGCGTTTCGTAAGGAAGCTTTTCGTAGAGAAAAGAGAAGAAATTGAAGCTGCCATGAAATAACAACTCAACTTAATAGTACCCTCAAGGGTACTATTAAATACATTTTTTAGTTGATATCGTAGCTTTGAAGTACAGCGATGGAGGCAATCTTTTCTCTAACTAGCATTAAAAATTACATGTTCAACAAAATAACCAGTTTCAAGCGTAATTACAGCCACAAATATTGTGAATAAGTGGCTCTAGCTTTTATTCCAGGTACAAATTATCTTTATCAGCTTCAGAACTCAATATTTGTGCTTTGAATATATGAAGCTATGTGAATACATTACTTATGTCAATAATTTATCCCTTAACACATCTAAGCCTTGCCTTGATAGAATGGGTGTTAATAGGCTGGGCAATTCGTCTGTGGCAGAAATCAACTAGCTTCGCAATGATGGTATTGCCTATAGTGCTATTGAGCATTAGCTATGACAATCTCATTCTTTCAATAGGAAGTCTGATTGGTGCAGGAGAGCTTTTGAAAACTCTCAGTATGCTGCGCTTTTTTTTACATTATTTAGTTGTACCGCTATTCATTGTGATTGGTGTTGAACTCGCTCACCGCGCCGGAGCTGGTTGGGCCAATGGAGTAATGCGGGTTTTATCTGCGATCGTTGCATTCGGACTTGCAGCGATAGATATTGCCACCCATTATATAGGGTTGGAACTAGTTCCAATAGAGTTTGCGGGAATTCTACGCTATCATGTTCCCAACTTGAGTGGTCCGCCAATTATCACGATTGTAGTTAATATATTTGTCCTACTAATTGGCATTGGTATTTGGTTCCGACTGAAATTGCCTTGGTTGTTTTTGGGAACATTGATTTCCTTTTTTGGTAATGCTTTACCATCAAATACAGTAGGTACACTTGCTGGTAGTGCATCTGAATTTGTCATGGCTATAGGTTTACTGTTAACTGAGGAGTTTTCCCAAAAAACGAAACGAAAAATATAAGGGAAAGTCTGTTGATAAACAGGTAACTTATGAAAAAAGTAATTATTCTCTGTGGTGGAATTGGCGGTGCTGCAACTGCGCTTACTCTGAGTCGTGCTGGTCTTGAGCCTGTTGTATTTAATGAGATTAATTGTGTAAATATTCTTTACATTTAATCTGATTTTATTCATTGGCTATTAATGCAGTTCGCTACAATAAAATATAGTTTTTCTCTCTGAAATCTGAAAGAAATCTAAGGTTTTATATGATTATGCGCCTTCCCATAATTGCTATCACCTTTCTGGTTGCCAGTCTTACTACAGGTACACTTTTGAGTGTTGCTGCTCCAGCTTCAGCTCAGGAAATAATAACTTGTTCAAGCCAGAATAATCGAAGGAATACTTGTTCGATAAATGCAAGAGGTAGAGTGAGGCTTATCAGGCAATTGTCTAACGCCAGTTGTAGAGGAAATTGGGGCTATGGAAGAAATCGTATTTGGGTAAAAAATGGTTGTCGAGCTGAGTTTTCAGTTGGCGGTCGTAGAAACGGCAGATATGACAGAAACGACAGATATGACAGAAACGGCAGATATGACAGAGACGGCAGATATAACAGAAACGACAGATATGACAGAGACGGCAGATATAACAGATAGTCAACGGGGTATTTCATCAACATATAGTGGGACTTACGCAAAAACCCTCTAAAACTCTCATTCCTCCGTGACCTCTGCGCCCTCTGTGGTAGCCTGCGGCAAGCCACTTCTCTACGAGACGCTACGCGAACGTGTCTACGTTTTCCGTTACCCGTGCGTAAGTCCTAATATAGGACTCATATTTGATTGCGTAAAAAAACTTCGTACAACTCAAAAAGCCTTCTTTCTTATTGCCTATTGCCTTCCCACGCAAGTAAATATGGCTACGCCACGATGCGCGAACAAAAATCAAATCCCGACTTTTTTTTATAAAAAAGCCCAGTCATCTTCTAACTGGGCTTTTAGCTATCTATCTCAATCAATTATTGGACGTAGAGTAGTTTCATCAAAATCAATTAAGCAGCAGGTTGCTCTAGATTAACCTTGACAACTTTATTCTTTTCTTTCTCGGATTTTGGCAGTGTCAAATTCAAAATACCGTTTTTATAATCTGCGGTGACATTAGTATTTTGAACCCGAGCAGATAGAGGAATTACACGTTGGAATTTACCATAGTAGAATTCGCTCTTGGTAGTGCCATTGTTTTGGGTTTTGGTTTCGGACTTGCGTTCACCGCTAATGTGAACAGCATCTTCAGTAACTTGAATGTCTAAGTCTTTAGCTTCCAGCCCTGGCAGTTCTAGCTTTAGATAAATTGCATCATCAGTTTCTTGCAGTTCAGCCGCCGGAACTTTTACAGAGCCTTTCTCAAACCGTGTAGATGGGACTTTAGTGTCTCCCAATAGACCATTGATATAACTTTCTAAAGTGTTCAATTCTTGTGCAGAGTTGTAGCGAAATAACATATTAATTTATCCCTTGTACCAGTAGTAGTTTTTGGCTCAATCAACTTTGGATTTAAATCCTTGCTTTGATTTCCATAGTATTGATAAATAACAAGCTTGTAAATTCGGTTATTATCACCAAGTTATGGATAATTGCCGAACTAAATTAGGCAGTAAAAAGATATTACGGTTTACTCGCATTTCTCAGTTCGGTAAACCGAATAATAACTGTTAATACCAATAATAAGTAACTAATAAATCTGCTGTTAAAGCAAATCCCCTTTACTTTCTTCTACCCAAACGGTTGTCCCAGCGCTCCCAGTTTTCTTTATTGAACGGACTGCGCCACTTTAAAATTAAGTTCAATTTCAATTCTTTTAGGAATCTTTGCCCGTGTGGGCGAGTACCAAACTCATTAAACTATCTAAAATGCGATCGCGTGACAATGGCATCATTTCTTTGCCATAGAGCATTTCCTGCACCATCACATAGGATACCAGTGAACCAAAAAAGATTTGCGCTGTTGCTTCTGGGTCAGTAATGCCTAATTCTGGGTGAGAAGCTAAAGTGCTGTTCGTAGTAATTAGCTCCGGGATCTTTATACTTGCCTCCTGTTGACCAAATGTGATAAAAGATACGTGCCAGTTTATGAGCTGTGGCTGTGATTGCCTTTGCTGGACCTAACCGAGATCGAGTACGCCGATAAAATGCCCCTAATGCAGTAGGAGACTTAGACAACGATTGAGCTGCCATCCGTAAAGCATTCTCAGCACGATTGACTACATGGCGTGTTTTACTACTCTTGACTTTTCCTCCTGTAATCTGGCTACCTGGACACAACCCAAGCCAAGAAGTAAAGTGCTTAACGGAGGGAAAGCGTCTAGGGTCTAAACCAATTTCAGATAAAAGGGTTTGCACTGTCAGCACTCCAATACCGTCAATGCGAGTAAAATCTACTCCACTAATCCGGTAAAGGTGAGTACGCAAGTCAAAACTGGGGGCATTGGTTGATGGCTTGCCGACACGTTTCGGTCTTGGTAATGGCGACTCAGATACGTTAACTTTGTCAGTAAATGCTTTTAAGCACTCTTCAATCTGAACATCACACGCTTCTATTTGAGTTCGATAAATCTCATACAGGTATAACTCTTGCTGTAAAACAAATATATGTTCAGCTCGGTAATCTCCTGTCAGAGCAGCAGCAATCTCGGTAGTAGTGCTTCTGATAGATGGATGTTTAAGTGCAGCTAAAACTTCAGGGTCACGCTCACCTTGGACAATTGCTCGAATAATTGCCATCCCAGTCAAACCTGTAATATCACTAATAACTCGATGCAATTGCACATTCATTTGAGTCAAAGCTTTTTGCATTCTTTGTATATGAACACTGCCACTGCGAATCAAATTATCTCTTTGCCGAATGTAACTGCGTAAGGCACATACTTAATCTTCTGGACGAAAAGAGCCTGATAATAAACCGTAAGTATGTAATTTTTGCAACCATTGACAGTCTAGTACATCACTTTTACGACCAGGTACTGTTTTCACATGATGTGCATTAACCAGTTTGACCTCAAATCCGCGCGTTTCTAGAATTTGGAACACTGGAATCCAATATACTCCTGTTGATTCCATTGCTACAGTTTTAATGCCACATTTTTGTAGCCAATCTGCTAAAGCATACAAATCAGCCGTAAAACAACCAAAACTGCGTATGCATTCTCCATCTCTACCCTCAGGTACACTCACCCAATACCTAACAGCACCAATATCAATACCTGCTGCATCTATATTGATTTGCGGTAAGCTAGTTGAACTCTCGCTTTGAGAATTGTTGTTTATTGATTTGGTTTTCAGTTTAGTATTCATGATTTACTCCTGCCAGAATCACTGACTCAGAGCTATGTTGCAAGCAGGGCAAGCAATCGCTCAAGAACTGGGAGTTTCTAAAACTACCGTATTTAATTATTTGCGTAGCTCAACTTTTAGCGAACGTCGTCAACGTAGCGACTAAGGTCTCAGTCTTCTCAACCCTTATCATGATTACCTCCTCAGCCGCTGGAATAGCGGCCACTACAACACCCAAAAACTGTTTGAAGAAATTCGCGCCTGCGGCTATACCGGTAGTTATGCCACAGTCTTTCGCTTCACTTGTTATCTCAAGACCTTGCCCGGATTTGAACCGCGACATGGTTCAAGAAAAAACACTTCCCCCAGGGTAAGCTCTTCTTCCCATCGTCCTCTCACCCCCAGTCGCATCACAGCTTTAGTCCTACGACGACCGGAATTAACACAGCCTAATGAGCGTGAACTGATCGCTCGACTACAAACAGCCCATTCTGATTTGGAGTCAGCCATTGAACTATCTCAACAGTTTGCATCTGTTGTGCGTCAACGCCTGCCTGAGCAGCTCGATGCTTGGTTCAACAAAGCTAAAAACAGCTCTGTTTCTTTGTTGCGCTCCTTTGCTGTTAGTTTAGAGTCTGACTACAATGCTGTGAAAGCAGGTGTAACTATGTCAGTTAGTAATGGCCCAGTTGAAGGGCATATTAATCGACTGAAAATGTTAAAGCGGCAGATGTATGGTCGGGCCAAGATAGACTTACTGGAACGACGATTTTTGTTGGCTATTTGAGGAGAAAAATTTGAAAATTTACACTTGATTATATGAGTTATAGAAATCAGTTTATCTGGCAAAGGGCAGTTCAGCTTGCTATCAATTGTTATAAATTTACCCGCCTATTTCCTCAATCAGAATTGTATGGTTTAACCAGCCAAATCCGACGTTCTTCTGTATCTGTAGCATCCATAGCTGTTCGCGTAGCGTCCCGTTAGGGAAGGCTATGGAAGGCGCTTAAAGCCAGAATACATACAGTTTTTACATATTGCATTAGGCTCTTTGAGAGAACTTGATACCCAATTAATCATTGCTAAAAAAGTAGATTTAGCTGACAAAAAACTTTTCACTCCCCTATTGAATGAGGTTGAGGAAATGCAAAGTATATTAGTTGCTAGCTTAAACAAACTCAAAGCTTGAATTTATTACTTCTACCCTTCCGACTTCTGCCCTCTGCCTTCCCCCAAGCGAGATCACCAAAAGTTGCCAAGAACCCATAAGCTTGCCGTTGCGGCAAAGTTATGGTTAAAGTCACACTAAGCTATCTCTAGCCTTAATTAAATTAATGGGCAGTACCAGACTCGAACTGATGACATCCTGCTTGTAAGGCAGGCGCTCTACCAACTGAGCTAACCGCCCTTTTGACCAATCCTTAACTAATATAGCAGAAGATTTTGCATTGCGCTAGTAGTTTTGGGAAAATCTTTTTTTCTCTTATACTGGCTCAGTATTAAGTTACTCAGCACGGGCTAAACGCCCCGCTATCGCTAACAGGATTAAGGATGCCCTCTGGTCGGACGCACGATCGCATTACTATGTATGCTCTGCCGTTGGTGGCGGGTATTACTTTCTGGCAGACTCGCAGTAGCAATGCGACTTTGTTGGTTGCAGGCGGGTTTCTATTTGGAGGGCTGATGTTTGGCCCCGATTTGGATATTTACTCTGTGCAATTTCAACGCTGGGGTTTCTTGCGCTGGATTTGGCTACCTTATCAAAAAAGTCTGCGGCATCGTTCTTTTTTATCCCACGGGCCAATTATTGGCACGATTCTGCGGATACTTTATCTAGGGTGTTTGCTAGCTATCTTGGCAATTTTGGTTTTGGCAATTGCCGAAAAATTATGGAATCTGAGTTTTACTTGGCAAGATTTAGGTGGAACTGTGGGGCGATCGCTCCTGCAATATGATACTGAATATATCGCCCTGTTTTTAGGGTTGGAACTTGGTGCGATGAGCCATTCTCTCAGCGATTGGAGTGGTTCGGCATACAAGCGCGTGCGAAAGCAGGGGATTCGGGGGTTGCTTCCTAGTGGCAAAATGAAGAAGCGAAAAGTTACAAGTCGCGGTACTCGTCGAGCTACAGTTACCAGAAAGAGCAACGGCAGAACGACAAAGGACAAATGAGAAATGACAAATGACAAAGTTGAGACTTTGGCAGCTTTGCAAGAATTGATTGAGGTGGTGGCGAAGTTGCGATCGCCTGATGGTGGTTGTCCGTGGGATTTGGCGCAAACTGCCGAAACGCTTACGCCTTATGTGATTGAAGAAGCTTATGAGGTGGTGGATGCAATTAAGAGTGGGGATCAGAAGGCGATCGCAGAAGAATTAGGCGATTTATTATTACAGGTGGTATTGCAAGCCCAAATCGCTAGCGAATCTGGACAATTTTCTCTCAAAGAAATAACTCAGGGGATTTCCCAAAAGTTGATTCGCCGTCATCCTCATGTGTTTGGTGATGTGTCAGTAGCCAGTGTGGATGAGGTGCGGCAAAATTGGGAACAAATCAAAGCGCAGGAAAAAGGCGAATCATCCCCAGACGCGCAAAAACTTAGTGCTAAACTCGGTCGTTATGGGCGCACCCTTCCCCCGTTGACAGCAGCGATGAAGATTTCTCAAAAGGCTGCTGCTATTGGGTTTGAATGGGAAAATATTCAGGGCGTTTGGGATAAGTTTCATGAAGAATTGGGTGAATTTCAACAGGCTTTAGCTGAGGAAACACCAGCGCGACAACAAGCAGAATTAGGCGATTTACTCTTTGCAGTTATTCAGCTAGCCCGTTGGCATAATCTTGACCCTAGTGCTGGTTTGCAAGGTACAAATCAGCGATTTGTCCAGCGATTAGAAAAAATGGAGGCAGTTGTCGCTCGCCCCCTTTCTGATTACAGTTTGGATGAGCTAGAAAATTTGTGGCAACAGGCAAAAGCCCAACTTGCTAAAGAAGGCTCGTAAATTAATTTCTAATTATCCAGGACTTACGCTAACAATGTCTCAAGGCCTGATTTTCAGGTAGGGGCAATTTATGAATTTCCCCTACCGCCCAATAGTAAATTAAGTACAGGCGACATCATAGCCAAGCTCGATCGTATTGAACAGGCCAGAGTTTATCGTGTCCTAACTGTTTAGCTGCCAGATGCGGCCAGTAAGGATTGCGGAGTAGTTCACGTCCTAACAGCACTATATCGGCTACTTCTGTGCGAATAATCTCGTCAGCGTGTTCAGGGGCTGTAATTAAGCCTACGGCTCCTGTATGGATATTGGCTTCGCGACGGATGCGTTCGGCAAACTGAGTCTGATAACCAGGTTGAATTGGTATCTTGACACCCGGTATAATCCCCCCTGATGAAGTATCGATGAGATCAACTCCCAGAGACTTAAGCTTGTCACTTAAAGCGATACTTTGCTCAATGTCCCAACCCCCATCTACCCAATCGGTAGCAGAAATACGTACCCAGAGTGGATTTGTCTGGGGCCAAACCTCTCGAACTGCTTGAACAACTTCTATGAGCAGACGAGTCCGGTTTTCAAAGGTGCCACCATAATCATCTTGCCGTTGGTTAGCAAGGGGTGAAAGAAACTGGTGGAGTAGATAACCGTGAGCAGCATGGATTTCCACTATCTTAAAACCAGCTTGTAGAGAACGTTTAGTACCTTGGACAAAGGCATCAATAACTTCCTGAATTCCCTCAAGACTTAGGGCTTCTGGAACTGGACTATCTTGGCTAAAGGCGATCGCACTACTCGAAACTAAGGGTCGCCAACCTTCCTGAGATTCATCTAGCGTTTTTCCTCCCTTACTGGGTTTGGCAGTGCTGGCCTTTCTACCTGCATGAGCAAGTTGAATCCCTGCAACAGCGCCAAAGTTATGAATCAATGCCACAGTTTTGGCTAAAGTTTCTATATGTGCATCTGACCAGATTCCCAAATCTTGCGGGCTAATGCGTCCACGCGGTTCTATAGCTGCTGCTTCTGTGAACACTATACCCGCACCGCCTACTGCACGAGAAGCTAAATGAATAACGTGCCAATCATTAGCATATCCATTTGTACTGGAATATTGACACATGGGTGAAACAGCAATGCGGTTACGGAAGGTAACTTCACGAATCTTGAATGATTCAAACAGATGTGCCATTAATTATTGATTCCTTCTCTTGCTAGGTAAAACAAATTGGGGAGATTTACAGGATGAACTCAATTTTGCATGAAGTAGCTGGAGATATTATACGAAGGAGATTCTAGTAGAAAAAGTAGAGTAACCCAGGTAGCATGAAAGGCTGCAAATACTAGTGCAATGTTCAACACTGTTTCTCGTAATACAGGCGGTTCACAAACGAGTTGCACAAGACTCATAAATCCCACCTGCTTAAGCTACGCTCCATTTCAGCCAGTAGCGGCTGATTGTGGTAGACATTAGCCACTGCTAATCTTACGACAAGCCGCTTTTCTAAGAGAGGTTGCGGAAATGCGATCGCGTCTTTGCTAAAGTTACAACGGTACTTCGTTGCGTTAGCGAATTGCTATCAGTGGTCAGAGCAGTATGCTCTTTAGAACTCATTATGATGCACCAAAATATAGAATAGTCGCTTAAGTACTTATTGAATAACGATCTATGAGACGCGCAAAGAAGGCGGAATTCTTATATCGGAAGTGTTTCGTTGATGTTGAATTGGTGGTTTATTTTCGAAGTGGCGCAGCAGAAGCCTGATTAAAATTTGGATAAATCGGCTTATCATCAGACTCTTGCCTCTGCAATTCCCAGATATCACATCCTACTTCTTCTCGATCCACTAATAACTGTAGATTATCTGGTAATTTAGTTTTTTGTGAAATTGTCCAATTTTCTCCATATAAACATTCTCTTTCAATTTGTCCAGAAAACATAAGTTGACTCTCCAGTAATGTTACAGCTTAAGTTTAGTAAGTCCTAATTTCTGAAAGACGAAGCAATAAATTCTCATCTTTCATTTGCATTTAAAATACACTTACTATTTGTCCCTAATATTGTTTTTTAATAAAATTTTTCACTTGTGGATAGTTAAGTAGCTTGTTTAGCTTCTGAGTTTTGGGTTCCTTTTCTCGACCTAATTGGACTCCTTCACCGATTTAAGATTTTCCCGAAAAGACCGAGCGTGCTTAATAAAACTATATTTAATGCCACTAAATTGATTGTGTGTTCCTTGACAGTTTTATTCATAAAAGACCTTTTTTGAGATTAGAAACCCCAACCTTAAAAAAAATAACTTAAGGTAATTAACTCATTAACATTTCTCCACTCCACAGCGCCTTTACTACTCTGAGCCACTAATCTGAATAACGGTAACGCTCATTATGAGGAAGAAAAAATATGCCACCTTGTAATAGAGGCTAAAAGTTTATTTGGCACTAAATTTTGAGTTTATTGGCTAACTCAGACGATTTTATGACCATACTACTTTAAATCGACCGATTTAAAGTAGTATACACTCATGAGATTTCCATAGATTGTGCTAAAAGACAAGAGCTTGTTAAAATTTATTAATATTATTCATTCAGAGAGTTAAGTCTGTGGCGAAAACTTTCTAAAAAAAATAAAGAACAAGTATAATTTTTTTCCTCAATGATTAAAACAACAGATTCTGCGTCGAATGCGTTAGAGAATGTTTTAAAAGTTTATTTTTCGGTATTAAAAGTTCTAAGTGCCTCTAAATCCATGCCGCCTGCTCATCGGGGAGACTCCCTTGGCGCTCAATACTGCTCGGTTAAAGGGTAGGAGAAAAGGGGTGGAAGGCTCGATATATAAGGTTTTTTTCTTTTAACATGAGTCCCTTTCTCCCAAAACCCGACAAGTATTGCCTTGGTGCTAACCTTTCCCTTTCTTAAAAAGGCTGATTTTGATTGTAGTCGATGCCGAGAAATTGACCGGCAGTTTGCTGTCCAAATTAGGATGTACCCAATATTTTCGCCATTACCATTGTGAAAAAGGGTGTTTTACTAAATTGCTGTTGAAATATCTGGAATCATCAGAAACTTCTTGTCCAATCCAACTTGGTAGTTCAATTTGTTGATTTTCATCATTCAGTTCAACTTCTGCCAAGATTAATCCTTTGTTAACACCATCAAACTCATCTATTTCCCAAATCAAACCACCCGATTGAATTTTATATCTGATTTTTTCTATAAAGGGACGTTCACATAATGCCTCAAGCATTTCTTGAGCATCTTCAACAGGAATAGGATACTCAAACTCTAATCTCGAATATTTTATACTGGGGCCTTTAATAGTCAAATAACTCTTTTCCCCTACTATACGTATGCGTACAGCCGCTTTGTCTTGTGTGGCAATGTATCCTTGACGATATACACTACCTTCAACTAATCCTCTCCAGCTATCTCCTTTCACTAAAAATTTCCGCTCTATTTCTTTCGCCATTTTAGTTACCTGATTATTTGCTTTTGTCTAGAAACAAGCTGAGTTATTTTCAAAAAAATCCATGCGATCGCTCATTTGCACAATGACTATCTTCTAATTCAGCGTCTCCCCATTAGTCAACTGCTTTCAGGATTTAGGTCTGTCAAATTTTTCAACCGCATACTCTGACTCTAATACACCCTTACCTAACTTTAAAATATGTTGGTAATAACAAGCTCTACTAGGGGTGGAGAATAAGTACTTCGTAAGGGTTCAAAGTACGTCAAAATTTAGATAAACGCGATCGCACTTACCGACAATGCAGATTACCCAAAGTCTCCATACAGCAATTCTTGTGACTGACTTAGAACGCTCTGAACACTTTTATGGCAAAGTATTGGGACTATCCAAAATAGATCGTTCCCTAAAATACGCTGGTGCATGGTATCAAGTCGGCAATTATCAGATTCACCTGATAGTTGCACCTACTGTCCCTACCGAAAACCCCAACGAAAAATGGGGACGCAATCCCCACGTCGCTTTCTCAGTAACTGACTTGGATGCTGCCAAAGAGCAATTTCTCAATCATAATTATCCCATTCAACCCAGCGCTTCTGGTCGCCCTGCCCTATTCACTCAGGATCCTGATGGAAATATTATTGAGTTGAGTCAGCAGTGAGGGGAAGTGG
>NZ_JADEXU010000158.1 GCF_015206895.1 Nostoc sp. LEGE 12450
GCAAACTGCCGTACTATCTTTATATTATTTCTCTGTTATGTATGCCGAAATCAGGATTTAAAACAATCACAGTACCGGACTGGATTGTTGATGAAATTAAGAGACAGCCTGACTATAAAGGGAATCAGGCTGCCACTTTGGGGGCGCTCGTTAGGGATGGTGTTGCGGCTCGTAGCGGGGAATTAGAAAACCCAGCAATATTCCTTGCACGCATACTGAATAACTTACCTAATTGGGAGCGGCGCGAATCTTGGGAGTTAGCGCTAACTATTTTAAGTTGGTTGCAAGAAACAGAGCGCCCTTCTAGCTAGCTTTGATGATATTACAGAGGTTTTCAGTTGTATGATTTTGCTTTTACGCGAACGCGCTACCCCGGAACAACTTGAACAAATGCTTCAAGAGCATAGGTTTTACATCAAAACCGCAGTTGATATCAAACGTCGGGTACTAGTTGGTGGTGGTGATTTGCACTATGACTGCGAACAGGCTCTTTTGGGTGATGGTAGTCGGCAAGAAACTATCTGGGCGGCAAGCTTTATGCCTGTAACTCAAAAGATGATTTTTGAATCAATTGTCAATCTTCGTCCCCCGCAAAATAGATCAATGGAGATATTGGACTCTAATATTAGAGAAAGGGTTGCTCAAATCATTATCGAATTCCTGGGAAATTTATGATCGAATTGACACCGAGACAACAAATTTTTATACAAGATGATGTGACTACCCGTTTACATCATCTAGCTGCACACCTTGAGCAAATTCAGTCTTTATGGACTCAAGGCTCGTCGCAGGAATTGATGCTGACTCTGGTCAAAGAAAGTCGATACTTTATTGAGTGGACTGTACCAGATATGGTGAAAGCAGACGACATTGATAGAGCAGCAGAGTTGGTTGACTTAGGTCGGATATTGACTCGATGGCTATTCAATTGGGAAAACATTTGGACTGATGCTGAACAAAAGCAATCTGCTTCTCTTGAAACTTCATATTGGTTACGTCGGGTTTTGGAAATATCTGGTACTGAACCGGAATCAATGAGTGCCTGAACTCTATGAATTCTTCCTCTGTTTAACCAACACCGAGCGCAAGTACTGCCGACAAGCTGCTTCTCCCCGACAGATCAGAATCCGCAGCGCCTGTATTTCCTGTATTGGAGAAACACAGATTTCGGCAATCGCAGTAATCAAATTCTGTTGCTTCTGCACATAATCTTGATGCTGCTGCTCCAACTCTTGAATCTTGGAGTTTAGCTGTTGTATCTGCCGTAATGCTTGAGTTAAGGACGATTCTTTGTTTCGAGAGCGATTATCTAGAGTTAACGCCATTTTTTTTGCTCCTTTATAATTTATAAGAATGCCAACTAAGTTTGTGCAAGGTCTTCACGACTAAGTATCTTTTTTTCCATCCCGATTGAAGTGCGAATAAATCCAGATTTTTCGCAATACTTATCCATTTTTAGATCCGAAGTTATTGGACAAGCTAAAGGGCTAGCAATTGAGACAACAGAAGTAGCTTCTTCGTAGGGTTTTGTTAATTCTTCCTCGTGCCAGTCGCCTAAACAACGGAATATAGTGACGTGTCCAGTTGGTTCGTCTTCGTCGGGCTGAAAAAAAATATTTACAATTGTTTCAGTTGAACCTAGTTGTATAGATTCCTGAAAGCCTTGCCAATCCGGGCATTGTTCGCCAAAGCATCCTTGAGGATGAATAGCGCAATTGAGCGTTACACCGTTGTACGGGATACCGTGATAGTATTTGCACCCTTTACAGTTGGTAGGTATAGGTAAAGGCTTGCCCTGAGCGTAGTCGTTAGCGTAGCCTCTCCAAGAGTTGGGCTGAGGTTGGCTTAACAGAATTTGATTAGCCTCAATTTGTCTTGCAATTCGGTCAGTAATGAATGTTGTGATCCCAGTTCCGACTATTGCCCCACCAATGGCATACATGATATTTTTACCGAGATATTGAGTGCCAACATAACCACAGATAATTGTTGCTGCTGCACCGATGCCAAAGATGAAAATCGGTCGTTTCATACTCCATGTTTAGATTTTTTGAATGTTTGCCAATCGGGGCATTTATCATCCGATGAGCCTTTGGGATGAACAGCGCAATTGAGAAGCACACCGTTGTAGACAACCCCGTGGAAATGCTTGCAACCTCGGCATGGAAGAGGCACAGGTCTAGGTTTTAGTGATTCTTCAAATTGCGCTGCCTCAATCCGACTACTGATAAACATGGTCAATCCAGTTCCCATCATGCTGAAACAGAAAGCCAACCTCACTGCGCTTGCAGGTATTGTTATATTGAAGTGATTGGTTTTCTTTTGCCCGAAAACCATAACACAGCCACTCAAAATAGTGGAAAATGCGAAAACTCCAATGGCAGATTTAAGAATCAATTGCTTTGTGTTCATCTCTGTCTTTTGGGTGGTTCGTTTTTAGATAATAAAGAAGAGAAGTCGTAAATCGTTACGGTTGGTTTTGGTTCAGGTTTTGGTTTTGACTCTATCACAAGTTCAGGGCTGCCTAAACCAATTGCATCTTTAATTTCCTGCTCCATAATTGGATTTTCCTTGTTGGGTAAATTGTTCCACGTCATCAATTGCGTCTACTATTTCTCCCAAAATATTAAAAGCATCATTTAGCACCACATCATTTGATGTAGAAAAGGACTCGGACGATTGAAGCCTGCGATAATCTTTACTACTCCCCACAAGCCGCAATGTATATTGACAACCCTGCAAAATAGTCCGAATCTCTGCTGTGGTTAATTTAATTTCCATCGTTGTTTCTTCCCCTAAAATTTATCTCGTTGAATACTGAGGCTTGCTCCGACTAAAGAAGTCCCTAAGAATGCGGAAAAACTTACCAGCATTGCACCCAAGCAAATACTTTTCTGTTGCTGCCACCCAGAGATGATGATGTTGGAATTAGTAGTCTCAATAATCTCCAGCCCCCAGCAAGCCATTGCTCCAACTCCTGCAAATCCGGTAAAAAGTAAAGATACAATTGCAGTTGTTTCTATGGTGCGGTCGAGAAGAATTCTGGGGTTGAATCTTTTTCGAGTCCGACGAAGAACTAATTTATTACGAGTGTTTGAAGGCAAAGATGATTGATAAGTCGCTTTCTGTGTTTTCATTTAGAATCCTCCAACTGGACATAGAAACCTGCACCTGTATTCATAATCTTTACCTTTCTTTGATTTACCAAGCCTTGAATCACTCCCAGGCTAAATTTAATACTGCACAACCGTGCGCTACCTCCACAGCGTCGGAGGTATTGTAAGCATTGGTATGACTGGTCAGTAGAGGTGGGGTAAGTGGATTTTCTCGGCATAATCTTGACTATGACTCTATGATTTGTAAATGATGTGAATTGAAAAAAATTCCTTGACCAGTTGGCATATCTGAGAAATGAACACAAACCATGCCATGCCCTGAATACTGAATTACTGTACCTGTTTGCCCTAATCTGGGGTCTTGGTCTGCAACTGTTTTAATGACTTTGACAACTGAATTAATTGGTGGAAGATTAGACATTTTTAATCCTTTAATGATTAACTTGTTATTGATTAGTAATTCGAGTTTTCGCCAATACCATATTGCCATTTGAGAAAACTGATAGGAGTACAGATTTCTTGCCAATCGCAAGCTCCCATTGGTGCATTCCAATCTTGTCGGTATTCCTCTCCAAAATACCCCAGTCCCCAATGCCAATCGTCATATTCCGGTTGTGACTCCCATCCAAACCAGAAAGCAACATTCACTTTAATCAGATAGAAAAACTTAATCATCCATCCGCCATCGTAATAAGAAATAAAATCGTAGAACTCTCCTAGAAAGCGCTCATTTGTTAATGCAATTAAATCCATTCTTGACCAAAGATTCATCTTTTCCTTACCCCTAGTTTGAAGTATGATTTCTCTTATCAATTCAGTTCTGGCAATTGTGCAAGCGCTCCTTCCATCCATGTTTGAATCGCTTCCATCTCAGAAACACCTCGTAATACAGCATCGATTACGTGTTTCTGATAAGAGTTAACAGCATGATTAGGATGTCCAAACTTATTCCCAGCCCAAGCCAAACACATAGTCTTCACTAGTTCATCAATCTGAACAGAATCAAGCTCACTTGGACTAGTAACATTTCGAGAATGCAGCCACTCTTTGACTAAATCCAACGGATAATTCAAGAGTGTGCGAACTTCTTTGACTCGCAAATCTTTTGGGCTTATTGATGGCGGAGTTATAGCTTGTTTTGTTGGCTGAACTCTAGGCTGTTGATTGTCTCTGCGGGGTCTAATATTATTCTGTGGTTGTTCTGTTTTTTGAGGAGTAGTTGCACCTTCAGCATCATTATCTTCATCAGCAGTCACCGATAAAATTGCACAAACCGCATATCGACGGGCATAAGTTAATGCTGCACCAAACTTCTGAGAATCACTAATTTCAGGTAGAGGATAAGTGCTGGTGATACTCTCTCCAGATTCATGGAAAATATGAGTCCGTAGCACAGTTTTACATTCAAAAATTTCGGTGGTTTGAATTATTACCAATCCATGTTTACCAAGCGCAGGAGTGACAGCATCTAGTGTTGCATATTTGCGCTTGTAGTGAGGATTAGTACCATCTTTTTGAATCGGATTAAACTCTGCCTTTGCCTTGATTAAAGCTTTGATTAATTCTTGCATCCTCCGGCTCCTCTCACTCTACCAATCATTTTCGTTGACATCACCAGAGACTTTTTTGCTAGATTTAGCTTTATTTATCTGAAACTCTGAGGCTTTTAGCACAGGCATTGCCGCTTGTTTTACCGAAGCTTTGGCTTGTTGATAGAGAAATTGAGTTATTCCATCAGCATCTTCTCCATCTTCCACTTGCGCCCATAAAGAACAACCTAGTTCTAGGGATTCATAGTCGCCGAGATTAAATTTCCTAGAGTAGCTAACAGAAACAGTGGTGAATTTCATTGTATTTGGGTTTACTAAATATTCGTTGTCAATTCTCGTTGTTAGTATCAACCATTTCAATACTGAGTCTTTGACATAGATCACTAGCCTTTACACCGATAATTCCTGGCTCAATTTCAGTAGATAATTCCTCAATAATTGAGTGAAACACAGGGTCTTCATCATTGATTTCTAATTCAATCAAACCTGCTTTGTTTGATATAACAGTTGCCCAAATTGGCAAAGCTTGAGGAATGCTGGTTGCATAGAGTTTCATGATTTTGATTCCTGATTAAACTTGACTTCAACGACTTCTTCCAGACAACCCATTGCCTCAGCCAAATAGTGCAGAACATCACCCAAGTGTGTTGCTGCCTCTGGATCAATCTTTTTATCAGCAATTAACAAAAGCCAAGTTTCATTTTGTGCAATAGTCTGAATATTTACGTAGCACGAGTTGAATTGTTTTAGTATTTCTATCGGTTCCATTGATTTATCCAATGAATTGTGTTGTTCTATTTCGATAAGATTTAAGTTTGCTCCTTGCCACACAGGTGGGTTTATCCTGCCCACCCGTTTCTTGCACTGCCACCTTCATAAATTGGTCTAGTCCAACTGCTGCATCAACCGGCTCGGCGTATCGAATCTTATCTACAGCATTCGACCAGTGCGTGATGTGTTGAAATATCACCCCAATCATGGAATCATCTGTGTAGACTCGATAAGTTTTGGGGCAAGCTCCATTGACGTATACGAGTTTGTAGGGAGGAATCTCCTGCACCTCTGCGTTGGGGTCGGTTGGAGGTAGCAGTATTTTGTCTAGAGACTCTTCCAACTCCGTTTGTTGAAGAAATGTGGTAATCATAGTCTGTGTGCCATGATGATTTAAATTGTCATAAATTTCGTTGTAGAGGCGATTGCATTTCTCTTGGGGGAGCAATCGCTTTTTCTCACTTCCAGTACAAGGGATTTCCATGACCTCTGCATTCGCATCTGTCGGAGGTAGGAGAATTTTTTCTTGATAGTCAACTACTTGAAGTAAGAGGTTACTTGCTGCACTTTATGTCATGATTGGTATTTCTAAAGCAGCGATTGAGCTTTGGAGGCGATTGCATTTGTCTTGGGAAGCAATCGCCCTTTCTCCTTCAGCAACTTACGCCGCTACTGCTGCTCGGACTCCCAACGACGCAATCACTTGTTCAGCACTCGGAGCCACACGATTGAGTCCATACTGTCTTGGTCTTGCGTACCAACCTTGTTCATTGCACCCGACGAAGCCGACAAAACGCCCGTCTTGGTAGAGTTTGGTGCTGAATCCTAACCAATCTATCTCTCCGTAATATAGACCAAAAACAGTGCAAGCTTTTTCTAATTCATCACTCAATCGCTCGTTGCGTTCCAATGGAGTTTCTGGAAGTGTCGCTTTAACCTCTGCAACTCTTTTTGCGAACCAGTCCCGGTCAAAGGGCAAGCAGCCACCATTTACGAACCGCACCCATAATGTAATCCCACCTTCCAACCAGATAGTACGAACAGATTCCGGTTCGACTTGAATAATCTCGCCAATGATGCGGCGGTCACGAGATGTTAGGGGGTCTTTGGTTGGCGCTACAGCTTCAGCTTGGGATTCGAGGTGGCTGTATAGTTCTGCTTGGGCTTGGGCTTGCTCGTCTTTGAAGGGGGCATCTTCAAATGTGACTTGATTAAGCTTAAAGCTTGAAGGTGCTTGATGTGTGCAAACGGATTGCGTCATAATATAGATTCCTGTAAAGGGTCAAAAGGCGATCGCAGAAGTTTTGCAGACAGTAGCGGTCGTCTTTTGTTTTGTTCCTAAATACATGGTAACCCTTTGGTAACCAAATGTCAACCATTGGTTACCAAAAAGCTGAATATTCTTGTTGACAATGCTATGCTCATGTTTACCACCTTGGTAAACAGATGGAGTTAATAAGCAATAGAAGTATGAATACAGAAGAAAAAGCAGACAAACGTCTAGCCGTGCGCGTTACACAAACTGTAAAAGATGCCTTTAACGAAAGAGCTAGGAAGTCAGGAAAAACTGAATCCCAGGCGTTATTGGCGTTAGTTTCACAATTTATAGGTGGAGAGTTGGAAATAGAAAGCGATATTAACACTCGCCTACAAAGACTGGAAGAGGAAATTAAGGAACTAAAGCAAGCCCGATCGGGGGAATTAATCGCCTCAGGGACGAGAATCGCCTCCTGAGGCAAAAACTAAAACAGATACAACAAGTAGCAAAGGAAGACCCGCCCCAACCAAATAGGTAAGGCGGGTTTGTCATTTAACACTAATCTATGGTAAACCTTTGGATAACCGTGGTAACCTAAAAAGAGAAAAATAAAGGAGGAGGTTTAAGGACTGGAGTAAAAGGGTTACCACAACACCAGGGTTTACCAAGCACAGATGAACAATGGTCAACCCAAAGACTTAAAGGAATAATCAGCGACAGTCAAAAGTTGAAAGCCCCACTGATAAGTTTCTCAGGCCATCAGCAGGGACAAAACATAACCAACGTCTAAGGCTATGAATTACTTAACAATACCAAATCTCTCAGCCTCATGCACAGTTTTCAACACCATTAATCCTTATATCTATCTGTTACATAAGGCGCTTTTAAATACCTCTTCTATCTACGGCTATAGGAGAGAAGTATGCTGACAATAGACCGTTCCAAAGCCTCATCAGCACTCGATTACAGCAACCTCAACACCAGCATCCAGGAAACCTTCACCGCCATCGATAGGTTCGAGTGGCAAGCGGTAGATGAAATCCTCCAGATGAGGGAACAACAACTTTACCTGCAAGCTGGATATAAAAACTTTGAAGAATACTGCCAGCGTGAATTATGCGCCTGGGGTGGATACCGACGAATCAACCAACTGCTAGGAGCCAAAAAGGTCATAGATGCAGTTGGCGAGTTGGGCGGACACATCAAAAATGAGCGTCAGGCTCGTCCGTTGCTTCGCTTAGTTAAAGAACCAGAGAAACTAAAACAAGCTGTAGCGATCGCTCTCAAAGAGAACCCTTCCCCTGGTGAATCAGACTTTGCTGCTGCCGCCCAAAAAGTGGTTCCTCAACTTCCACGCAAAAAACATATTGTTCAGGAACCAATGGTTCCCAAAATTCAAGAACCAGTGGTTCCTAAATCCGCCAAAGTCACAGTTTCGCAACAGTCACATCCAAGGTATGGAGATGAGGGAACCATTGAGGCAGACGCACCAAATCACTGGCAACAGATTGTCACTTTTGCTGATGGCGAGAGGTTATTGATCAACAATGCTGATTTAGATGCCGCTAGTGTCCCATTTTCCAGAGGGCGGAACTATCGACCAGAATATACGGAAGCGATCGCTGCTATTGAAGAACGCCATAGACAAGAGTTAGAGCGCCTAGAGCAAGAACTGAGGATTGGCTTGCTTTCAGAAGCCACTGCCAATGCCGAAACCCAAGTGCAAGAGCAAATCCAATCTCTGCAACATCTGTACAAACAACAAAGGGAGCAAAACGTTCAATTGCAGCAGCGATTGGATGAAATGGAATCGCTACGGCAGTTGGAGGCTGAAAATCAACAGCTTAGGCAGCGCATTCAGGATCTGGAAAACGCCGTACAACAGCATCCGGTTCAACAATGGGGAAATACCATGACCCAGCAAGCAACTAAAGTTTTGAACAAGCAGGTAAAACTTGCACTAGAAAAAACCATTGACCTGCGATCGCTAGCAGTCGAACCGCCCAAAGAGAATGCCCAAGAATGTCTACGGTTGATGGGCATGGCTTTGAAGAATCTCGCTAGTGCCATGAACAATACCCAAGCGTTAGAGGCAGCAGCACTAATTTTAGGTAGTGAACCTACAGCGTCTGCGATCGCATATCGAGCCGAGCAATTAGAAATGCTTCCCCAAGCAGTTAGCGACATTAAGGCAGTGCTAGCTAAACCTGGGTGTACTTGGCAGGACTATTGGGATGTTGCCCAAGAGTATGAGGTAATCAAACAGGACTATTGGGCGGAATTGACCAGTGAGGAAATAGAACTAATCAAATCTCTTGAAATTGCTTCTCATCCTCCAATTATCGGAAAGGGTTCTATCATTGCCCATGCTGACCCATACCGCACTTTGTATGTCGAGAGGGGTGAAGTTGTAGAGGATTTAGGCGAGGAAGTAGTTGTGGCTTGGGATTGCTGGAAGGAGCAATCGAAAAAGACTGATAGGTATTTCCGAGATGAGTTGCGATTCTGGCAACCTGAATAGGCTTCCAGTGTATCGATAACTTTTTAGACAACTAAATACAAGTACCAAACCCTGCAATCGATGTAGGGGAAATTCTGTGCGTCAACATAACAGGAGATTGTACAATGACTGCAACTATTACAAAACCCAAGCTCAAAAAGGCTGCTGCCGCTAAAGTACAGTCACCGTACAAGCGGCTTCATGTGATTATTCCGATTCAAGATATGCTCTGGGCATCGCAACAAAAGCCTTCAGTCAATCAGCTATGGCAGGAGTGTTGGACGGCTGACCCCTATGGTTCTCGGTGGATGCCCCTTTCTACTGCGATGGGTTACAGTACTTTTATCTCTGCGAAGAAAATTCTTTCTGAAAGTGGGTTGTTCATTTTCAAGCCAGACAAGTCCATAGAAGATGGCCGGGAAACTATGAGGTGGACTGTCAAGAATTTACATGGCAGTCGGATAAAGGAATTTTGGGAAAAAGGGGATTCTGCGAAACGAGAATTAGATGCTGAAAAACGAGAATCAAATGCTGAAAATACAGAGATGAATGCTGGCTGTGAAGAAATGCGTGCTTTGTATAAAGTATCTATTTTAGGTGAAACCCAGTCCGAGAAAGAGTTTCAGAAAACCTCACGAACTACTCAGGAACAGTTCACGAACTCATCATTTGAGTTCGTGAACTGTGTCTCTGACACGCTTACACAAAATCCGCGTGAGGAGGAGACGGCTCACGCGCCCTTGGAGGGCGCTTCGCCTCAGTCTGTTCAAAGCGTGTCAGAGAAGGAAGAAGAGTTACCTGCGGTAACAGACTGTACGACGCTGGCGCTTGTGGATGCTGTACAGGGTGAATCTGCTTCGTTGTTGGCTGAAAAGCAGGATTGTGGCGTTGAACCGAAAGACTGTCATGAAGGTACTTTTTCCGCCGCGCCCGTTGCACAAAATGAAAAATCTTTAAGTTCAGCGATGCCTGCGGCGGGCGTAGCCATCGCTTATCAAACTCAGGAGGAAGTAGAAGCAGGTAATCCCACTTTGTTGTTAGTTGAAAATTCAGTTTCGGGTGTAGAAGTCAAAGCGACTCATGAAGGTACTTGTTCCGCCACGCCCGTGTCGTTAAATCAAAGTGAGATATTTGAATGGTTGGATAGGGCAAACCTTGGAGAATGCCCCCCATTGTGGGTAATTCAATATTTGCTAGACAGCAAGTATTACGCCAGCATGAGGGCAAGCATCAGCAAGTTTGAGAAGCAGTGGAATATATCTGTAGTCAATTATCAGGTGCAAAATCTAATGAGGCATTGTTTACCGCCGTTCGCGGAGCGTCTCGTAGAGAAGATATCGCCATTAGATCCAAAGTTAGACTATTGCGAATGGAGAAACTGAAGATGGCTTCTCTGGTTGGGGAAAATCCTGGTTTTGACTTCCTCCAACAATGCTGTCATGATGACCCTACCTTACAAATCGTGATCAAGAAGTTGGTGACGAAGTTTCCGTAGTGGGGTATCGCTTGTGTTGATGGGGTGCTGATGAAGTGGGGGGCGTAGCGTCAGCTATTGATTAGTGGCATATTTCAAAACTCGTTCCCACTCCCAACGCTATGCAGTCTCTACCGTAAGAGGTAACTTTTATTAAAAATACTAAATGGTAAAAGGTGGAAACTAAGATCCAATATTAAATAGGACTTTTTTATCAAGTTTAGGATATTCTGGAGAACGCACTAATTTTCTTACCTTTCCATCGCTCTTAGTGGTTACATAAATTTCACCTCGTTCGTCTACACCAAATCTGACATCAGAACGCTTACTACCAACTATTTCTAGAAAAGAACTTTCTTTTTTACCATCAAAGAGTCTTAGCTCTTTAATTTTTGCCTGTTTACCAATTACAAGTTCATTTACAGGTATATAAAAAAACGTCCATCGTTGGCAAAGTCAGCAAAAATATATTGACCTACTAATTCAGGAATAGCTTTACCTTGATAAACATAACCACCAGCGATCGCAACTGCATAAAAATCTTTCCAGCTAGCAGGTTTATCATGATCATATTGTGCGACTGGATAGGTATAACCATACTTGGTATCATCTTTAGGTAAAGGAAATAGAAGATTCTCATTCTTTTCATCTATCAACCATGTTCCTTCACGATTTCCCCAGCCATAATTAGCACCTTTAATTCCAAGATTGATTTCTTCAATCAAAGCCTGACCAATATCAACAATTAACATCTTTTTTGTGCCAGTATCCCAACTAAAACGATGAGGATTACGAAATCCATAAGCCCAAATTTCTCTTAAAATTTTGGGATTACCATCCTGTGCAAAAGGATTATCTTTCGGAATACCATACTTACCGTTAATACTGTCTTTACCTAAAGGATTTATCCGCAGAATTTTTCCTAAAGGTGTACTCAAATCTTGCCCATTATCTAAAGGATCTGTATCGCTGACAGGAAAACCATCACTTCCTCCATCTGCTGTAGCAATATACAACATTCCATAATCAGCATCTCCAGATTTAGCATTAGGATTAAAGGCCAATTGCCCGACGTTATGATCTGGATATGGCTGTTCAATCCGCATAATTTCTCTGAAAGTTCCAGAAAAAGTATTAGCAGAAGGATTAGTAGTATTCCATTCTAAAATTACATCATGGTGAGAACTTTCAATGATATTACCTGTACTATCAATAATTTTTTTTGTTACAGGAAAGTTAGGGAGAGAGTTATTTTTCTCTTCGCTGTGTACAGTATAAAAAATTCCATTTCGTCTAAATTCTGGATGGAAGGCAAAATAAGCAAAACCTTGTTGAGATGTATCATAACTAAAGCCTGAGCAGACTAATCTCTTTAAATCCATATACACTGAGACTTTAGCATTATTAATTACATAAAGTTTCCCACGCATATCATTGACAAATAATCTGTCACTACCGTCTCCTGCATTAGCTAAAAAATTCAACCTAGCTATTCTCTCTTGGCTGCGACCTGTACCACTCTCTGGTATTTGTACAACTTCTTGAATACCTACAGAAAGCTTTGACTTTTCAATCTTTTCAGGAATAGGGTTGGTAATTTGAGCTAAAGAAATGTTAGAAAATATTAAGTTCAAAAGCAGAACTATACAAATGAAGTTTAAAAGGTATAATCTTTTCATCATTTATTTTTAAATAGATTTAAATCTATGTAATCTAGGCTTATTAAAAATATGAGATTAGCCTCAGTTTCGATAGGTTTGGGAATTAGTATTATCTTGGTGAGTGTATTGTATGTTTGTCAAGAGGGAAGAATTAACAGTAAAGCAGTATCCTTAAATACAGATGCATCACTTACCAAGGATTTGCATCAGAGGGATGCAAGTATTTCTGTTAATCAATGGGGGAAAACTGAAAATGGTCAAGCAGTACAACTATTTACCTTGACTAATGCCAATGGATTAGTTGCTAAGATAACAAATTATGGTGGAATTATTGCAGAATTAAAAGTTCCTGATCGCCAAGGCAAATTAGACGATATAGTATTAGGTTTTGATAATCTAGAAGCATATAAACAGGCAAATCGTTCTTTATATTTTGGCGCGATAGTAGGGCGAGTTGCTAACCGTATTGCTAATGGCAAGCTTACTCTTGATAGTAAGGAATATACTTTAGCTACTAATTCAGGTTTACATCATCTCCACGGTGGTAAAAAAGGTTTTGATCAAGTAGTTTGGCAAGCAGAACCAATCAAAACCTCTAATGGAGTGACATTGAAATTAACATACTTAAGTTTTGATGGAGAAGAAGGGTATCCTGGTAATTTAAAAGTAACAGTAACTTATACATTAACTAATAAGAACGAATTAAAAATCGAGATGTCTGCCACAACAGACAAACCAACACCAGTAAATCTAACAAATCATTCTTACTGGAATTTAGCTGGTCATGATTCTGGCAACATCCAAGGACATCAATTATTAATTAATGCAGATAGATACACCCCAAATGATGCTCAACAAATACCTACTGGCGAGATTAGATTAGTTAAAAATACTCCCTACGACTTTACCAAACCCAAGTTTATTAATGATGGACTTCAACAACTTGAAGGCAAGAAACCTAACTATAACATCAACTACGTACTCAATGGGAAAAAAGACCAAACAAAACTAGCCGCAACAGTGTCTGAAATATTGTCTGGTCGAGTGATGAAGGTTTATACAACTAAACCAGGAATGCAACTTTACATAGGGTACTTGCAGAATTTAAAAGCTCAGGGTAAAGGAGGAGTTAACTATCAAGGCTATGCTGGTTTATGCTTAGAAACTCAATACTTTCCTAATTCCATTAATCAACCAAATTTTCCTTCAACTATCTTGCGTCCTGGTCAAATTTATCATCATATTACCATACATAAGTTTTCTACAAAACAGGACAATTTGCAACAAATTGTTGATAATAATACCAAGATTGAAAAAATCATTGGAGGTTTTCAATTTACAGAAGGGCCGCTTTGGTATCCAGAGGGGTTTCTCCTTTTTAGTGATATTCCTACTAATACAATTTATAAATTGCAACCCAATAAAAAACCTGAGATTTTCCGCCGTCCATCTGGTAATGCTAATGGTAATACATTTGATAAGCAGGGGCGTTTAATTACTGCGGAACACAGTAACCGTCGTATATCTCGTACAGAAAAGAATAGTAAATTAGTCAGCATTGTTAGCCATTACCAAGGAAAAAAACTTAATAGCCCAAACGATTTAGTAGTGAAATCAGATGGAAGTATCTACTTCACAGATCCACCTTATGGTATTAAACGAGAACAAGAAGAATTAGGTTTTTATGGTGTTTATCGTTTGACAACAGATGGGAGGCTAACCCTATTATTTAAAGATTTTGTTCGTCCCAATGGTATCGCCTTTTCTCCTGATGAAACTAAATTATATGTTAACGATTCTCAAACAAGCTTTATTCATGTTTTTGATGTTGATTCCGATGGACTTTTGAAAAACGGACATATTTTTGCTCAACAGAAATATCCTGGTAAGAAAGGAGTTCCAGATGGAATGAAAGTAGATATTAAAGGAAATGTTTATAGTGCTGGCCCAGGAGGAGTTTGGGTTTTCTCGCCTGTGGGTAATCTACTAGGTATTATTGAAGTTCCAGAAGCTCCAGCTAACTTGGCGTGGGGAGAAAGTGATTATAGAAGTTTGTACATCACGGCAAATAATAGCTTGTATCGCATACGCCTGAAAAACCCAGGTGTTAAACCAGAAAAGAAGGTTTCGCATTGAGTAGTTTGCAAACTAATTTTCTGAAAACGGGGACGCATAATCTCCGACTCTCTCCCATCCCCACTTATAAGCAGTGTCAACTAGAATTTCTTTACCATTGCGGAACTTAATAAATTCCTGCCCGTGGTCGTAAAATATGTCTGCAACCAGTTGATTACGCTCGTCGTAACCCCACATATCTAATGCTGCCCTCCACCAGCGCTTTCCGGGTGAGAGCAACTGTTCAAGTTCTAGATACTCCGCCTTCCAGTACTTGGTGCGCCATTGATTTGCCAGTGCCTCAATTAATATCGCAGTCGGGTAGATTGGCTTCAGGTTTTCTTCGAGCCAGAGTATATAAACAATCGCGCTCCTGAAAGCATCTTCTAAACCATAGCTTGCTGCTTCTAGAGTGTCTTGGAGTTGCTCGTCACTGAAATTCACGCCGAGCGATTGTAGGGCTGGGGCGTATAAATCAAATAATTCTTGTTCTACTGAATCGGCAGACCAGAACCACATAAGAAAAAGAAAACTCCTGCTGGGTGGCTAAATAAAATTTAGCATTTAGCGTGGGAAGTGTTGATGTAGGGACGAGTAGCGATGTCTACGACGGGCTACGCCTACGCAGAACTTTGTCCACCTGAATTTGAGTACATCGCTGACGCTTGTAGATGGTGTACAGGATGAATCTGCTTTGTTGTTAGCTGAAAACCAGGATTGTAGTGTTGAACAGAGGGACTGTCATGGAAGTACTTGTTCTGCCGCGACCGTTGCACAAAATGAAAAACCTTTAACTTCAGCGATCGCTAATCAAACTCAGGGGCAAGTAGAAGCAGGTAATCCCGCTTCGTTGTTAGTTGAAAACTCAGTTTCGGGTGTAGAAGTCAAATCATTTCATGAGGATGAAAGTTCCGCCGCGTCCGTCACTGAAAAGTGGTCGCATGAAGCGATAGTTGCAAGGTCGCAGATTCGACCGGAGCGTATGCAGAAACTTAAGGTTGCGGCGGATTCGGGGCAGAATCCGGGGTTTGACTTCTTGCATAAGTGTTGGAATGATGACCCGGCGCTGGTGATAGTGGTCAAGAAGCTGCTGGCGAAGTTTCCGCAGTGGGGAATTGCAGTTGACGCAATTATTAGATTGGATGTATGATGCTCGTTCATATTTTCCGAAAAGTCTAGGGACAATGGTGAGATGGTTTGGGGAAATAGTTGGTTATTTTGACGGCAGAACTATCAGTGGTACTGTAGAAGGAATTAATAATAAACTCAAGTTAATTAAACGCCTTGGATATGGCTTTCGGAACTTCAATAATTTTCGTATACGCAGTTTATTAAACTGGCACTTTAGTATTAATTTTCCATAAAACGGACGCAAGAACCGAAAGTTTTAAGACTACAAATTACAAGCTGCAACGCGAGAGAAGAAAATACCCCACCGCAAAACTTTATCTTTTGCTTTCCAGTCTAGGTCTGCACACAAATCACAATTATTGTATACAGTAGTCTGTGGTAAAGTTCCTTGTTTATTTTGATTGTCATGCTGTATATTATCTATCACCTCGTCAAAGCTAAAGTTTACGTATTCTCTGTTAGTTAGCGTTTGTCTTGTATAACTTGTTTCATAATTATTTACTTGGTCACTGTACCATCCAACTGCCACAGCAAATTGAAAATAGTTTTCAAGATAATTTTTCGCCTTTTTAACTTGCTTATCATCATTGTTATCAGAAATAATCCAGCCAGTTTCTGTTATTCCTTCCCAATTTCCACTACGAAACCATATTTCCTTCTGCACACTAAAGCCAAAACGTCTGTCAGAATTTTTGACCCAGAGCTTGTCTATTTCTTGGAGATCGTTACAAGGAAAACTACTAATATCATCAATGTTTAAATTTTCTTTTTCAGAAAGAGCGTATACATTATTTTCTCTGTCGCTAGAGATTCTTAGTAGAATTTTTCTTGTATATGTATCAGCAAAGTTCCAATTTTTTTTCTTTAAATAACTTTTAAGCCGAACATATAAATGTTGTATAAAGAATTTTTGAACTTCTTTTTTTAATTGCTTGTCTTTATTATCTTGATAGCTATAAAATAGATTGATTAAACTTTCATAGACTGATTCAATATTTTCGCCTGTGAGCAACTGATTATCTTTAGTAAAATCAGTTTCTTTTGGATATGTCTTTAAAATATTAAATGCTTGAGTATAAAATTCTACAGCTTTCTGAATTTGTTCGTTTTGTGCTAGTAAATCACCTTGAGTTTTCTGGGCTAATACTTGAACTTGTAAACCTTGACTTGAATTTAAAGCTTTATTATCAAGGTTGTATAAAATTGACATACTTCCTCGAATTTCATTCTTACCATTACTCCAGTCTTGCAATTGTTGGTAAGCTTGTGATTTAGCAGCAAGTAATAGTGATTGTTTGAGTTCATGGTTATCAATATTAAATGATAATGCTGCCAGCCTTAAAGCTTCATCTGAATTGGATGAACTTTGGTTCCTCAATTTACCAGCTAAAGCTACAAGTTGGCGAACGTTCAAAATTTCTGCTTTAGTATCTTCATTTTTGGCACTTGTTAAGTTCAGTTCAGTTTCTTTAGCTCTAAGTTTTGCTGAAATTTCTGCTTCTCTATTCTCAGCCTCTTTAGCATTTTTCTTAGCGTCTTCTACTTCTTTTCTTGCTTGCTGTTCTAACTTCTTTGCTTGTGCAGCATTATCTCTAGCCTTTCGTTCATTTTTCTGTGCTTCTGTAGCCTTTTGCTGGGCTTGGGTTAAACTTGTCTTAGCTTCATCAACCTGGGATTTGGCTGTCTCAACTTGTTTGTTCGCTGCTTCAACATTAGAATTGGCTGCTTCAACTTGCTTTCTAGATAATATACCTATAGTTGCTGCTCCCAAAACTGCTACAACCAAAACAAAAATTCCAATAGCAATCCTTCCTTGAGCTTTCTTATTGGCCTCACTGAGCAATTGATTTCTGTCCTCTGCTGCCTCCCTATCCTTTTTCTCCCGTTCCAAAGCAGCTTCTTGTTCTTTAGCGGCTATTTCTTCTTGAATCTCTTTCTCTTTACTAGCTGCTAAAAACTGTTTATCCTGGTAACTTAGATTCTTATCCCTTGCCCATTCTTCTGCTGATTCTAATGCCTTACCCCGCAGTAGCCTTGATTCATCAGCACCTCCAGAAGCCACCCAAAAGCGGAAATTTTCTGAATATGGACGCAGATTATTTAACTGGTTTTCTACCCAACTGGAATCAAATATTTCACGATAAATCTGATTATAAATCCTTAACTTACCTTCCTGTCTAACAACTAGTCCTGAAAGCTGTAACTCACTCTGTTCCAAAGTATCATCTGCTATGACCTGCGATCGCTCCTCAGTCAAACGGACTTGTTGGTACAGTTCTAGTAAGTACCCTGCCCGTTGTTCATCCCGCAAAATCCTGGCTTGAATTGTTCGCAGATGTTCAGGCTCATCCTGTGATTCCCAACTTCCAATAATCCGTGACCTAACAACTTGCTCCACTGAATGAGGATGTTCTTGTATTGATTCCTCAACCATGAACTGACAAAGCTTTTGAGTCAAAAATGGTTGCCCCCCAGTCCACTGCAAAATCTCCTGCATTACGGCTTGGGGATAACTAAATTTCCCATACAAACCTTTTTCTAATGGTTCAGTTTCATGTAACTGGAAACCTTTTAGGGAGATAGCCTGACCAATGTTAAACGGGGTGCGCTGTTTATCTGAAATTAAATTGCTAGGTGATGCAACACCTAGTAAACAGAAAGTGAGGCGATTGTATTCAGGGTTATCAACTCGCTTGTTATAACAAGCACGAATCAATGCAAAAAAGTCATCTGTAGGAAAATTCAGGCTGAGTACGCTATCGATTTCATCAATAAAAATAACGATACTTTCTTGAACTTCAACAAGTAATACTTCTTCTAAAAACTTACGAAATCTTGTAACTAGCGAATTTAACTGATTCGCCTCCCACCAATCACCAAAGTCTAAATCTAATCCAAAACTGTCAATGAGCGTGTCAATTAAATCTGCATACCATTGTTCGGGAGGGACATTCTGAATACCTCCAGCAGAAAGGTCAACGGCTGCACACTGTACGCCATCATCTCTCAATCGCTGCATGGTTCGCACACGCAAGCTGGATTTCCCACTCTGTCTGGAATTCAATACGTAACAAAACTTCCCCGCTTTCAGCCCTTGATATAACTGTGTATCAGCTTCTCGTATGACATAGGTGCTGGCATTTTCAGGTAGACTTCCAGAGAATATGTATTGGTCAACCACGATTTATCTACTCCAAACGAGTTGAGAAATACTGACGATACAAATCACAACCAGGAACGCAATCATTACTAACAAGTTTTACTAATCCCAAGCTATGCAACTTAAATGCAACTTCAGTATCTAACCTCACGGGTGCATTCGTCATTACCACTTTTTTATACCTCATCCCAAGCTGAGGATTATGTTGTAAATGCCACAGTTGTTGTCGCAAGTGATCGCTGAAGATTCCCTGTTCTGTTGGTGCAAGTCTTAACAATTCTTCTAAGGTCACTTGCTGGCTTTTGAGATGGGCGATTGCAGACTGTACCAAGTAAGGATGTCCCCCTACCAAGTCTATCAACCTAGTTAACCCCTGCTCCCCCAGCCTTAACTCATTCTGCTTGACAAGGTTCGTTACTTGTTGCAGATTAAATTCAGGTAAGTCAATCGCCAATCCCACATTAAACGGGGAATGATTACTGTCTAAGGAAGGGTAAGATTCAGTGGAATGAACCACAACTAACCGCAGTTTTTTCCAGATATTACCAATCTTGTCTCCTTGTTTCGCTGCCTCATACCATCCCCGCAGTAACAAGCAGAATTGAGGAAAAATTTCTGGATATTCAAATAGTCGCTCAAAGTTATCTATGGCAAAAACTAAGGGAGTATCAGTAAGCGATAATAAATATTTTTGAAAATAACGAGTACAGTTTTTATTTAGCCCAAAAACTTCTTGCCAGTGTTTATCTAGTTGCGGTTCTAGTTCCAGACTGTCAGCAACATCAACACATAACCATTGTAAAAATGTTTTTAAGTTAGCCAGAACATCAATATCGGCCAGTTGTAAATCTATTTTCGCAGTTTGATAACCCTGGTGTCTTGCATAGTCTAGGGTTTTCTCCAGCAGTAATGTTTTACCCATTCTCTGCGGGGCTTTGAGGCGAATCAATGCTCCTGGTTGCACAATTGCTTTATAGCATTTATCTTCAATGGGAGGTCTTTCAATATATATTGTTGTGTCTGCCGCTAATCCAAAGTTATCACTAGCTTGCAACTGTTGTTCAATTGCATCCAATTTATCACCAAGTTCCTTCAGTGTGCGTTCCTCTGACTGAAGCTGGTGTTCATATTGAAACTTGCGAGATACATCAGTTTCAATTACCAACGCTGTTCGTATCTTTGAAACTTTCTGGCTTTGAAGGGTGTAGGCTTGGTCAAGTGAATTTCTTTCTTGCTGCGATCGCTCTCTTTGATTCTGTGATTGTGCTAAATTACCTGATGCTACAGTCTGCTGCCCAAGGTGAATATTGTAGATGTCGCCGCCAATTCGTCCAGCGTTCACTATCTCAGCGTTGACAAACCCACCACCAAACTGGGTATTGCGTAAGTCGTTGTTGGAGACTTGCTTTGGGTCTTCTGAGTCAGGCATGAGCGGGTTTGAGCAGGTTTAAGCGTCGT
>NZ_JADEXU010000159.1 GCF_015206895.1 Nostoc sp. LEGE 12450
CCCTATTACTTCAATTCCAGCGTGACTTGCTGTAAGTTGCCGGTGAATGCAAAGGGTGTTTGGTAAGTATCTACCGCAGGTGTGCCAGTATCTTGACCAACATCAAAGGTTTCATCTAAACCAAATCGGTAGCCTACAGTTTTATCAATGTGGCCTTCGGCAACCTGTTGATCGTTGATCGAAAGCTTACCAGTACCACCTGCCCCCGGAGCGCCACCATCATAAGTAAAGTCAAATTTAATTTGGGATTTACCGATCGCAATTGGTTGGGAAGATTGAATGATTGTGCGATCGCTATTTAACAAGTTGTAAGCAAAGGTGGGTTTACCTTCTTGCAAGAAGAAACTCCAACCCGCAAAACGTCCGCCTTGGGTAACTAAAACGCCTTCAGTATCAGATGAAGCAGCATCCACATCGGCAGTGATGCTAAAGGAGCGATTCTTAATATTGGGAGCGCTACCTTCGGGAATCCCTGCAACAGATGTGTAATAAGTAAAGTTATTGCGTCCTGTGATTAGGTTGGAACGGATTTTGACATCAAACCGTTGAAGTAAGCGATCGTCCAAGGGCAGAACTTTATATTTCTCTGCTTCCTTCAGAAATAGATTTTGTAGTTGCGCTAACTTGTCAGGGTTCTGCTTGGCTAAATCGTTGGCTTCGCTGAAGTCTTTAGTAATATCGTATAGTTCCCAATTATCTTCATCGAAGGTAGTTTTGGAAACACGCTCCCAAGGTAAGCGTCCATGACGGGCGGCTGCTACCCAACCTCGATCGTAAATGCCACGATTGCCAAACATCTCAAAATACTGGGTTTTGTGATGGGATGGTACAGCAGGATCGTCAAAGCTATAAACAAGGCTAGTACCTTCGATGGGTTGTTGTTTTACACCGTTAACTACCTCTGGTTCTTCAATCCCCACAGCTTCCAGAATTGTGGGAGCAATATCAATTACATGATGGAATTGGCTTCGCAGTCCACCACGATTTTTGATGCGATCGCCCCAAGCCACAACTAAACCATTGCGGGTTCCACCGAAGTGAGAAGCAATTTGTTTTGTCCATTGGAAGGGACTATCCACTGCCCAAACCCAAGCTGCATGAAAATGATTGAAGGTTTTTGGCCCACCTAAATCATCAAAAGCCGCGAGAACTTCTTGAGGACTTTCTGCTACGCCATTAAAGACTTTTAATTCATTAACACTACCTGTTAAGCCGCCTTCAGCACTCGCACCATTATCGCCGGCAATGAAAAAGACTAAGGTGTTATCCAATTCACCAAGTTGGTCGATCGCATCAATGACTCTACCAATTTGTGCATCGGTATGGCTGAGGAAACCTGCAAATACTTCCGCCTGACGCGCATAAACTTTCTGCTCGGTGGGAGTGAGGGAATCCCAAGCTGGGAGTTCCGCCGGGCGAGGAGTGAGCTTAGTATCGGCGGGAATTACACCCAAGGCTAGCTGACGAGCAAAGATGTCTTCGCGTAATTTATCCCAACCTCGATCGAATTTACCCTTGTACTTGTCAATCCATTCTTTGGGCGCATGGTGTGGGGCATGGGTTGCGCCAGTAGCAAAGTAGGTAAAGAAGGGTTTATCAAGAGCGATCGCTTGTTGGGTACGAATCCACTTAATTGCATGGTCTGCTAGATCGGGGGTGAGATGATAATCAGGGCGATGTCTACGACGGGCTGCGCCTACGCTTGGTTTCTGAATATGTTGGGTATTTTCCACCAAAGCTGGACTCCATTGATTGGTATCACCGCCCAGAAATCCATAGAAGTACTCAAAACCTAAACCTGTCGGCCAGCGATCGAATGGGCCTGCCGCACTGGTTTCATAGTCTGGGGTATTGTGCCATTTGCCAAAGGCCGCTGTGTTATATCCATAGTCTCGCAATACTTCAGCGATCGTTGCCGCACTTCTAGGTAAAATCGCAGTATAACCTGGATAGCCTGTGGCTAACTCCTCAACCACACCTGTATTCACAGAATGGTGATTGCGTCCCGTGAGCAATGCCGCTCTGGTAGGAGAGCAGAGTGCTGTAGTGTGGAATTGGTTATAACGCAATCCCCTTGCTGCTAGACGGTCTAAATTAGGCGTATCGATTAGACCACCAAAGGTGCTGGTTTGTCCAAAACCGACATCATCAAGCAACACCAGCAACACGTTTGGTGCATTTTCCGGAGCCTTAATTGGTTTGGGAAAGTCTGGTTCGGATTCTTTATAAGTAATCCCAATTTTGCCTTTAAAAGATGGTTGGGGTAATGGCAATTTGTCGCCATAGTCCGCCCAAGCAGGTAGAGGTAAAAAGGCTAGAAAATATAAACGTTAGGGCTGTCAAAAAGGCGATCGCACCAGAAGTTAACTTCAGAGATGCATACAAAGAATCGCTCTTGTGAGGATCAGTCATACAATTTTGGATTTATAGGTAGTGTGCTGGAAGCCAAATTTTTAACTAGCCGAAACCCGATATGAGTAGTTCCCGTATCGGGTGATTCTGACTCCCGCGCCGCCGGACGGAAGCGGCTACAGTAATTAGGAGCGCAGAGATACGATCCCCCCTTGATTATGTGTAGTTCTGATTCATTGGGCTTATTGGGATCAAAGCTTTGATTTAAGGCAATAGGATTAATTTGATCGGATTTGCGATCGCGTCCAACTTGAAAGAAATCAGTAGTCCATTCCCACACATTACCGGTCATGTCATAGAGTCCATAACCATTGGGTGCAAAAGAACCGACGGGAGCAATGCCCAAGTGACCATCGGCTTTGGTGTTGAAAAAGGGAAAAATTCCTTGCCAAGTGTTGGCTCTATGTTCAGAATATTCATTGCCCCAAGTGTATGTTGCACCATCCAAGCCACCACGGGCGGCATATTCCCATTGGGCTTCGGTGGGTAAGGATTTTCCTGACCATTTGGCGTAGGCTAGAGCATCTTCGTAAGCTATGTGAACAACTGGATAGTTGGATTTGTTAGCGATTGCACTGTCTGGCCCAAATGGATGTTGCCAATTCGCGCCAGTAGTCCAATGCCACCAACTCAGAAAGGAAACTTGTTTGACACCTGGTTTTGCCATCTCAAACACTAAGGAACCCGGTAATCGCTGCTCATCAGGTAAATCGGGAAACTGTTCTTGAGATAAGGGACGCTCTGCAACTGTCACATATCCTGTAGCTTTGACAAATTCACCAAATTGTGAATTTGTTACCTCATATTTATCAATACAGAAGTTACTCACCGTTACATCTCCAGGCGATCGCTCTTCCACAAAACTGGAATTATCAGACCCCATTTTGAACGTTCCTCCTGAAATCATCGCCATACCTTCGGGACAGGGATTGACTGTGGCTGCCAATGCGGTTGTATTGATGAATAAGAGTGCGATCGCTATTCCCAAAATGAATATTAGTGTGAGAAAATAATGTTTTTTTCCATCTTTAATATTCTCAATTTTGCTACTTCTAATTGAATGCCTGTAGTTCATCAATAAGATTCAACTTTGCTCCAAATTTATATCATTTTGGTTTTAGATGAAAAATTCCCTTTTCGTCGTAGTTATTTATCAATAATCTATTTTTTCGCATTACATTATTTATTGTGGAAAAATCCATATTTTAATAAAAATTTTCAGGTTTGATACTATGCAAAAATTGTTAACTCTAAACTTAGGCTAATTTACAACAAAGATATTTATTTTTGCTAAAATACTAAAAGTCGATTAAGTTACCGATGTTTTTCTAATATTGATAAATTACATCTTGTGAAAACATAAGTCAAGCACTATATATATTTAGCTACGAAAAAGCTTAACATTACCTCAGTCAGATATTGGTGTAGCCACAAAACCAATTTTGATACCCTTCTTAAACCCAGTTTTTTCGTAAAACTGGAGTACTTCCTTGGTTTGACTTCCACTTAGGAGCATTACTTTGTAACAATTATGACTCCATGCAGATTGTAAAGCATGATGTATCAAGCGCTTTCCTACACCTTGGCGACGATAATCGGGATGAGTAATTACATTCTCAATTAGTCCATAGGGACGAGCGCCTCGCGTCAGATTAGGGACGATCGCCAAAATACAAGAGGCAATTAAGTTTCCCTCCCAGTCTGCTACAAAGCAATTAATCTTGCGATCGCTCAATATTTCGTTCCATATTTTTTCAAGAGTTGATGCGTCAGGTAAGGGAGCATCCGTTGGATTCAGATGTTTGTACAGGTTTAGCAGTGCTGATAATTCGTCGTGCTTAACGCTGCGTATTGAAATATCCATAATTTCTATCAGGTTTTAAATTGCTTTGTAAACCCATATTTCAAACTTAGCCTCAGAGGAGACATTAGTTTTCAAAGAGCCATAATGATTGATACAAAATTCTTCAAATTCATTTATTACTTGATGAAATATATCATCTGATACTCGCCAACATAAACCGTATGCTCGTGCTTTTAAAAAACTTAGTAGCTCTTCAACTGTATTGCTAACTCTCCATTCCGTAGCTACGAAGTAACCTTCAAATTGTGGCAATAAATTAGTTACACGCAGTGCTAACTTAATTTTTTCAATTGGACCACTGGAAGCAACACAAATAGGTAAATTAATTTTGTCTAAAGCCGCCTCTATTCCTTGTACGGGAAGCAGTTCATCCTCAAAAGCCTTAGCAGTACGGGTACGAAGTTGAGTCACAAAATCTTGTGGCATCTTTTTCCCCAGTCTTTGCTCAATCACAGCAAGACAATCAGCCATTTTGCAACCTTTAAATAACAAAATGGCTTCTTCAAGTTTCAATATCAGGCCAAACTCGGCGACGAATTCAACAAGAATACGATTACCCAATGTCTCGCTCTCTACTAACACTCCATCACAGTCGAAAATAACCAGTTCTGTTTGCACTTAATATTTATTTTTCTTAATTAACTAAGGTTTGATAAGGTTAATGTGAATCTTGCTGTCAGACTGTCACCTTTTTACCAATAGCCATAATGTGAGCGCTCACACCTAATGTAGAAGGTTCGGTCTCTATCCAACGAATAGCTTGTAAGAGTCTTTGACGGCGATTTTGTTCACTCCAATGTTCCTCAAAATTTTGTAGCAATTTGCCTGGGCCTTCTATGGCTAAGAGCTTTTCACAAGATAACCCTGCTTCTTCTACCTCTGCTTTTAGTTCATCAGGATGATGAAAAAAGGCTGTTGTAAAGTAAGCAGGATGGTTACTCGGATTACGATGCTGCCCTTTAAGTAAGTCCCGATGAACAATTTCCACAAACTCCGGATCGTCTAGCCATCCTCGAAATAAACCGTCCAAGAGGGAAGCAAAGCGAGAACAACTAACGGCAAAGACAAGACCTCCGCTTTTTAATACACGATTAGCCTCGTGTAACGCTGCGATGCGATCGCTACGTTCGATCAAGTGATAAAGTGGCCCAAATAGAAGAACTGCATCAACGCTGTTGTTTGCTTGATTTAACTGACGGGCATCTCCAATCTCTGCACTTGCAAGGGGATAATCTGGCTGAAGTTGAGAAGCAGAGCGGGCTTGTTCTACGTGTAAAGGAACTGGATCAATCAGATGAACTTTATACCCTAGCTGGGCAAGCCAACAAGCATAGATACCTGAACCGCCGCCAACATCGAAAACCACTGCGGGAGGAGGAGGCAAGTAGCGGCTAAGAAGCTCTTGGGTGCGAACTAGTTCAATCGGATTTGTACGCTTTGATAAGCGTTCAGCTTCCAAACCACGCTCATAATGAGCTACTATCTCATCTAAGATCGGGTTTTGGAAATTAGACTTGTTTGACATGAAATTTCCTCTTTTTAGGATTTAATCTATGAAAACCTCTGTGACTAAATGGCAAACAGTTTTCCTCTCGGACAAAGTGCAGATTCAATAGAAGCACGCCTTGCTAAACTCCATATTGTGGCTTGATTTGCTGTAACTACAGGAATCTTTAAATCTGCTTCTAATTCCTCAATTACCTCAAATGTTCTCCATGCTGTACAGGGCAACACAATAGCATCTGCACCTTTGTGAGATGCCTCTTTGATAAAAGTTGCAGCTTCATTGGGTAACTGATGCCAAAGGTAATTCTTTTTTGCTACTTCTGTTGAGCGTTCATCACCTTTAAACCCCACTATTTCAAAAGCCGCTTCACTCAAAAACGTTTTTAGCGTTTGGTTGTTCCATTCTGGATAAGGAGTGACTACAGAAATTTTCTTAATCTTTAGATATGCCAAGGCTTCTAATAGAGCCAGAGCAGGGACAACAACAGGTACTCCTAGCGCCTGCGTCAAACGTTGCTCTAATTGTTCGGCAAAAACTCGCCCTCGGTAAAATGTTGCTGTTGTGAAGCCGTATGCTGCAAAATGTACCCCAGCTCTAGCTAATTTTTCTACTTCCTTAACAGCTTCTTCATTGATGTCATCCATTGATTCATAGTTCTCAGATGCGTGTGAGCGTTGAGCAATTACGCGATGGCTATGAATACTGACTTGACTGGAAAAAGCAGAGTTAAAGTCAGGCTCAAACGTGGTGTTACCTGCGGGTACTAGCAAGCCAAGACGGATCTGCCTATTAGAGTCAGCTTTCGAGTACATATAATGCCTCTTTTTGACAAGCCTGATAATGTCTAGATATTTATTTAGTTACACTAATAATTAGGTATACACATTTTCAGGAAGACTGTATAATATACAAACTACGCTAAATCGACCGATAAAGTGTAATATATCATCTAACTGACATAGATACCTGCCAGTCAATTATTTAACTGCACTAATCAACACATCTCGCTTTTGTCTTATTGCTTTAGTTGGAGTTGTGCAATCTCAAATAGTCTGCATCCACGATGATTACAAGGAAAATATTTCATGAGCAACATACAACTGTACTTCGCCAAAGCCTCTACTTTCTCTCAACGTACCCGCGTAGTCTTACTAGAAAAAGGTATTGACTTCACTCCAGTAGAAATTGACTTACAGAACAAACCAGATGGGTACACACAGATTTCCCACTATGGCAAAGTTCCAGCTATTAAACATGGGGATGTTGAAATTTATGAGTCCGCTATTATCAATGAATATTTAGATGAAGTCTTCCCGGAGCCACCTTTGTTACCTCGCGATCCCGCAGCTAAAGCGATCGCTCGCATCTGGATAGACTACGCCAATACTCGCCTTGTCCCAGCTTTTAACAAATTTCTGCGCGGTAAAGATAGCCAAGAACAGGAACAAGGACGAAAAGAGTTCACAGAAACACTTCTATATATTGAACAAGAAGGATTAGGCAAAGGTGATTACTTATTAGGAGATCAGTTTAGCCTAGTAGATATCAGCTTCTATCCTTGGTTTGAACGTTTACCACTCTTAGAACACTTCCGCAAATTCACACTACCAGCAGAAACACCTCGTTTGCAGACATGGTGGAATCTGGTAGGCGATCGCCCCTCAATTCAAGCGGTAGAAAATCCTGTGGACTTCTATTTGCAAAGATTCGCCAAAGTCCTCGGTGAACCTCTTCCCGTTGGTGCAGTTCAAAAATAGGACACACAGGCGTGGTGATGAGAGTGAATCCTTAACTGTTGAGTATTGACCAAAAATTAACCAAAATCCAAAATGGGATGACCTATGAGCTTAAATAACCAAGTTCTAGATAGACTAATTTCCCAAGAATTGCCATACGTAGAGGCTAACCTCAGCTACCTGGTTCCAATGGCAGAAAAACCTGTTAACTATACTTACGAACCACCGCCAGGGATTCCCCGCACGAATGCAACTTATCAGACGCACAAACTGCCAATTTACAATGCTCGTTCTATCTCAGAGAACATCTCGTTAGATCGAGAAGGTTTCGCCTTTACTGGACATAATACTAATGTCCGCAACTTTTACGATGAAGACGAAGTACGCCGCGTCTACTATCCAGAAGCCGAGCAATTGTTAAAAGAGGTGACAGGCGGAACGAAGGTAGTGATATTCGATCACACCCTGCGTAATGCCAGCCAGTCAAAGCCAGGTGAGAATAATATTAAGGAACCTGCCTTGCGCGTACACAACGACTTCACCGCCAAATCCGGCTATACTCGCGCCCATTTGGAACTAGCAGCGCAAGGCATAGATGATATTGATGCGCTACTAAAACAACGATTTGCCATCATCAATGTTTGGCGAGCGATGTCTACGACGGGCTACGCCTACGCACAACCAATCCAAGAGTCACCATTAGCAGTGTGTGACGCGCAAAGTATCGCACTCACAGACATTGTGGCTGGCGATCTTGTGTACCGCGATCGCGTCGGTGAGACATACGGAATCACGTATAATGCCAACCATAAATGGTTCTACTTCCCGCAAATGCACAGAGACGAAGCACTATTTATTAAATGCTTCGACTCCGCAGAAGACGGACACGCCCGTTTTGCCGCCCATACAGCCTTTAAAGACCCCACCAGCCCAGCTAACGCTCCCCCGCGAGAAAGTATCGAATTACGAACATTCGTCTTTTATCCCGCATAGATAGCAAAAACTTTTCTCAAGCTCCTACTCTCTACGTGAAACAAATTAACCCTTGGAGACACAAATATTATGACTTCCCAACACTTTGACATCAAACCAATCGCCGGGCGTATCGGTGCAAAAATCAAGCGATATCCGTAAAGCTTTAGTTAAACACAAAGTCATCTTCTTCCGAGAGCAGAACCTTGACGCTCAAGGACAAATAGCCTTCGCCCGACGCAGGCATCGCAGACTACAGTAATCAACCTCGCCATGTTCAACGAGTCACACTTGTGGGTGATATTCCTGTTGGTATTGATGGTAAGCAGAGTGAGGCTATTAAGGGAGATTCTTCTGCATATAACTGACGTGAGGCAGTGACTGCGTAATAGGAACTCGCGTAAAAATAAAAGAAATAATTAAGACTAGGTGCGTTAGGTGGAGACTGCATTCATTATGCCGCTTGCTGAAATAGAGCCGAATCCAGTTATTGCTGCACTTCCCAAGGCAGACTTACACATCCATCAGGAGTGGTCGCCGCGCCTTGACCGGGTGTTAGCAAGGCGCGAGGGGCGGACATCCTATAATTGGTGTCACTTGGCAGAGCGACTGATGGCTGAAACACCGCCTGGAATGCAGCGCCTCCGATACCTGGCTAGCATTTTCCCCGTAGCGCGAGATGTCGATGCAGAACCAGAAAACTTATGGGGCCAACCGATGAAACGCCACCTATTTTTGCTCAGGCAGCTGGTACCAATCTGATTTATGTAGTTAATACCCCGCCAGGTACTGGAGAAGGTTCAGCAATTGTTGTGCTAAAGGATTCTCCAATTCAAACATTGGCAGGTCTTAAAGGTAAAAAAGTTGCTTATTCTAGAGGGACGGCTCAGACCTATTTTGTGGTGAAAGCTTTGGAACAGTCCGGGCTGCTGCCGAAATCCTCGCACCGAAGGTCAAGACTGATGTCGATACTATGGAGTTGACGCTGACAAGAAGAAAATATGACATGAAACCAATTACTGAGGAAGTAATTAGCGCTCAACAAAAGGTTGCGGATCTTCTATATGAACTGAAACTTGTGCCAAAACAAGTCGATGTTAAAGGAGCAACCTTAACTGCCCAACAGTATCCAGTGATTACACCGGATGCCGTTAGAAATAGGGCTTAACATGTGAATCAACAAGCTTGGTACAAAACCAGACGCGATGTCCTTCTCTACGAGACGCTCCGCGAACGACAGGCTCAGGGTAAGACCTGCGGCGGTAAACTACACAATTATCCTATGATTATTAGTGAAACTAAATATTAGGCTATCTAATATTTAGTAAAACATAGTATAATTTGCTAATGAAAATTTGGAACAGACAACTAGGCGATCGCGTAAGTAATATCATTTACCAATATTTACCCGCCTTTCGCTGGCGTAATTTTCGCCTGTTTTTTGGGGGACAGTTACTCTCAATGTCTGGGACATTTATGACCCAGCAGTTAACTATTCCTTGGCTGGTATACGATTTGACTAAATCGGCTTGGTTGTTGGGAGTTGCAGGCTTTGTGCAATTTTTACCGACGTTATTAGTGATTCCCTTTTCCGGCGTATTGTCCGATCGCTGGAGTCGTCGTGACTTGTTAATGGTGGTGCAGATATTGGGAATTAGCGTTTCCCTGTCCTTAACGATTCTTACCTTTACCAATTGGATTACGTTTCCCATCCTATTGGTACTGAGTGTTCTCAATGGTTTCCTCAAGGGATTAGATATGCCAGTGCGTCATACAATCGTCACCGAAACCGTAAATGATCGCGCTGATTGGAGTAATGCGATCGCTTTGAATTCAGTGATGTTAAGTTCCTCGCTGGTATTGGGGCCGGCTATGGGCGGGATTTTAATTGCGACGCTAGGGGTGAAATATTGTTTTCTCTACGATACCCTCAGCTATATCCCTGCCATCTTTACCCTGCTAGCGATGCGGCTGAAAGTCAGACCGATGCAAAGCCTTACGAGCCTAAGCGATACTTTGCAGAAATTGCGGGAGGGCTTTGAATATGTCTCCAAATTCCAGCCGATTAGAGCAATTTTATTAATACTGGCGTTACAAGGTTTAGTCGGGATGTCTCATGTCGCGCTCATGCCCATCTTCGCAGCTAAGATTTTAAATGGGGATGCAACTACGATGGCTCACCTCAGCACCTCAGCGCCCATTGGCTCGTTGTTTGCTTGTTTGTATCTAAGTGTTAGGCGAGGGATTGCGGGCTTAGAGCGCTTGATTGTAGTCGCTCAAGTCTTGATTGGGATAAGTGTGATTTCCTTTTCACTATCGCGTCAAGTTGAATTATCCATAATCATACTGGTGTTTACAGGCTGCTTTTCCATCCTCCTGATTACCAGTAGTAATATGATTATCCAAACCCTAGTTGCCGAGGATAAACGCGGACGGGTGATGAGTTTTTATGCCCTAGCAATGGTGGGTATGATGCCCTTTGGGAATCTGTTAGCTGGAACTTTAGCACAGAACTTTGGTGCGACTAATGCCTTGATCGTCTCTGGCAGTGTAAATATCTTAGGTGCTATATGGTTCTCTGCACAATTGCCAGCAGTGAGACATTGGATTGATTCTTAATCTTATAGTCATTAACTCCGGTAACTCGATTGGTATATAGTATTTAAATCCTAGCTGTTGCAAAGTAATGCTCATAGCTTTGCAATACTCTAGGCAGATCATGTGTACGAGAAAAGTGCAAAGCCTCTGGTAACAACATTCTACTGATTCATTAAAAATTAGCTAACACTACAGCTTCTGAGGACGTATCGGTGAAGCCAATTGCACCTCCCAACTGGCTTTAGAAATATCACAACGTTATTAAGTATCCCAACAAAAGTAGAGCAGACATTATGATCAAATATGTAAATCTTGGCAAAACTGGACTTAAAGTATCGCGTGTCACCCTCGGCACGATGACTTATGGCTCCCGTAAATTGCGCCAATGGGTATTAGAAGAAGAAGAAAGTCGCCCATTTATAAAACTGGCTTTGGAATTGGGGATTAACTTCTTTGATACCGCCGATGTCTATTCCTTGGGCGCTAGTGAAGAAATTGTCGGGCGAGCGCTCAAAGACTTTGCAAAGAGAGATCAGGTTGTTATTGCTACCAAAGTACATGGTAAAGTCGGCGATGGCCCAAATGATCGAGGACTATCTCGCAAACATATTTTTGATAGCATTGATGCTTCTTTGCGGCGACTACAGACTGATTATGTAGACTTGTACCAAATTCACCGTTGGGATTATGAGACACCAATTGAAGAAACCCTAGAAGCACTGCATGATATTGTCAAAGCAGGTAAAGTCCGTTACTTAGGAATTTCTAGTGTTTACGCATGGCAGTTTGCCAAAGCCCTTTATACAGCAGACATTCACGGCTGGACTCGCTTTGTATCAATTCAAAATCACTACAACCTAGTCTATCGAGAAGAAGAACGAGAAGTGATACCTCTAGCCCGAGATCAAGGGATTGGTATTATTCCTTGGAGTCCCCTGGCGCGGGGCTTTTTGTCAGGGAATCGCAATAAGTCAGACTATGGGCAAACACTACGTGCAAAAACTGACGAATTCGCTCACAAGCTCTACTATCAAGATTCAGATTTTCAAATAGTTGAGCGTGTAGTTGAATTAGCTACAAAACGAGGGGTTAAACCCACACAAATTGCCCTAGCTTGGCTATTGCATCAACCAGGTGTAACATCTCCCATAATAGGCGCTAGCAAGATCGAACATCTCAAAAAGGCTGTCGAGGCGGTGGATTTAGAACTGTCTGATCAAGAGCGAAAATTCTTAGAAGAATCTTACACACCCCATCCCATTTTAGGGCATGAGTACCCTTTTGGAAATCGCCCATAATTGACCAATCCTTGCATTGCGATGTGCAGCGTCGTTTTTCCGTCTTGTTCCGAAGACGAGTTTGCGTGGGGCATTCAAGACGCGAGTTACGACGCTTTCCCTAACCGATCGCAATGTCAATCGCAATTTATGAGCGATCGCGTTTCTTTTCCTCTGCTTGCAATTGTTGTAAATACTCATCCAGACGAATTGAATGCTGTCATTGGTACAGCAGAACCTGAATTTATCACACCATTTGATATTAATATTGTTGGTGATTATAATGTTGCAGGTGAAACGTGGAATATCCTACCATTGCTTAAAAAAATGGGTATTCGCGTTCTTTCCAAAATTACAGGTGATGCTCGTTATCAAGAAGTTTGCTATGCTCATCGTGCCAAATTAAATGTAGTACTTTGCTCAAATGTAGCTATACAAATGGCACAAACTATGGAAGAAGGCTATGCAATTCCTTATATTGAAGAATCTTTCTATGGTGCAACTAACTTAAACAATTGCTTACAGAATGTTGCGGCAAAATTAAGCATATCCTTGGGAGATAGTGTTGTTGTCCATGAGCTTCAAGAACCTACAGAAAGGTTAATTGCCCAAGAAAATGCTGATCTATATATTGCTTTAGCTCCTTACCTTGCTGATTTAAAAGGTAAGCGAATTCTTCTTTCTACTGGTGGTGTAAAAAGTTGGTCACTTATCTTAGCAGCCCAAGACTTGGGAATGGAAGTTATTGCAGCTACGGATGGCAAAACAACAGAAGAGGAGAAAGCTAAAATTAAACAATATCTTGGTGAAGATGGAATGGTTTTGTCGGACACAACTCCCCAGGCATTATTAAAGGTCTTAAACCAAACAAAAGCTGATGTGTTGATTGCTGGGCCTGGAAATAAATATCCCTCTTCTGTCACTTTCCGAGATAAGCAAGTAGTAAATAACTGAAATTATCCTGAAGAGAAAAAAGGTTTAAATTGGTTCATTGTAGAAATTAGGTGATTAAATCCAAGCAATAACTCGGAATTGGGAAAAACATTTACCCAGGGATAAATCAACCAAAATAATAAGAGAGGTTGAACAATTAAACGAAGATTATTTAAAGTATTCTTCCATCCAGAATCATGATTCCATTGTTTATGATTAGAAAAATCTACACAATCAATATAAATACTGTCTTGTACCTCTGTTTCAATTTCATGAGCTTGATTTAAGGATAAGAAAGGTGGAGAACTTAAACTAATCATTGTGTAGACACAAAAAATAATCTCCCACCCTTCGGGTTCGCCAGTCGCTCATGGGGGGAACCCCCAAGACCGCGCTGGCTCACCATCTCTCAATATGTTGGAAATTTGTAAACCTGTAATCTGTCCAGCCCAGTTCCTGTTTACACTGCCGAAAACCATATTCTACCCATGTTCTTAATCCATATAGATCGCCTAAAATTTTTTTGAGGTTCCCTGAAAGATTAGTCATGACAAATGAAGTAGAATTTTCCGGCATTGTTTCTGGGTCAGTAGTTATTTCCCAGTATGTTATGGTTCTTCTTTTACCATAAACTATTTCTCGAATGTATCTGGTTTCAGATTTTTGATTGCTAAATGTTCTTTCAAATTTGCACCACTTATTAGCCCTAACGCTCTGATTGGCTGGTAGCCAGACTCCATGATTACAACGAAATTGCTACAACATAAGCTAATTCATATTCATTCATTTTTTTAATGAATTCGCTACTTTCACCATATAAACTATCCGCTAATACTAATTCAATATTAAACCCCTCATTTATTAATTCTGTAATAATTTCTGAGGCTAACTCTATTTTAGTTTTATATTTATCTTCTGATTTGAGCGTCCCCTTCGGTTTAAACACTTTGAAACTTAATGGAAATGTTATATTTTCATAAACTCCATAAGCATTGACTGACACTATTCCATTATCTATTTTTCCTACGCTCCCTAGATATTGTCTTGCAACATAATCTGTCTTTTTACCTTTTTTCCTATCTCCAGTTTCATCTATTACTACGGTTATCGCCTGACCATTTAATGCTTTCTTTAATTTATTTAATCTTCGGCTCTTTAATTTATTTGCTGACCAATCTGAATAGGCTATGAAATGATGTAATGATTGTGCCGAGTTTATACTTACTACTTTGGCTATTTCTGGTAATGATTTTCTTTTTATTGGTGAAATTATCCCTAAGTGTAAATATTTGAAGCATTCATAATTTCTTACTTCTTTGAACAGGTCTTTATACTCTGCACAATATTCATCTACGATCGCAACTGTTGGCTGGGCATCTCTTGCCAAATGTTTTAGGATTTGTAATTCTACATCCATTGCCCTGCTTACCTTCCAGAGTTTTTTCTTTTAATCCTTTTATTCAAAATACTCGGAAAGTGACAGAAGAGGGATATACAGCACTCAAAGCGCAAATTCCTTTTTTAGACATTACAGCACTTTGCAACTAAATGAGGTACAGAACCAAGGATTCACAAATCAAATTATTCTTCTCCCTCCTGCCTCCTGCCTCAAAACCAGTGACTTTGTACCTCATACAAAAGAAACTGCTGTAACCATGAACGTCACCATGCTTACGCTGGTTATGCAGGTTTGGTGGTATTAGCACGCGAACTACATGAAGCGTTGTATAGTCCTATATGGAAGCAAATTAGCAAACCTGCCCCTTGGGATGAAAAAACTAGCTTGTGGATTTAACCCCTGGCACCAGTTACATAAGCAACTGTTAAAGGATGTTGAGGATAATTAAAAACCTGCTCTACAGTACCTGATTCAATTAGTTGTCCAATGCCGTCTTGTACCCAAAATAAAGCGACTCGATCTGCAATTCTCTTGGCTTGAGCCAGATTGTGAGTAACAATTAACACTGTATAGCGCTGGCGCAAACTGATAATTAAATCTTCAACAACGTTGCTGGAAATAGGGTCGAGGGCGCTACAAGGTTCATCCAGTAGTAAGACTTCTGGTTGCAAAGCCAAGGCTCTAGCTATGCACAAACGTTGCTGCTGCCCACCAGAAAGAGCTAAAGCTGAAGATTGCAATCGGTCTTTTACTTCATCCCATAGCCCTACATCTTGGAGGCTGGTTTCGATAATTGTATCAATTTGGTGGCGATCGCGGATGCCATGCTCTCGCAAAGGTAATTCCAAATTCTGCCATATTGAGAAAGGAAAGGGATTGGGTTTTTGAAAAATCATGCCGACTTGACGCCGCAAGGCGATGACATTGATTTTGGAATTTACCACTTCTAGACTACTAATGCGGATTTTTCCCTGAACTCGACACTTAGGAATCATATCGCTGAGGCGATTTAGGCAACTGAGCAAGCTAGTTTTTCCACAACCAGAAGGTCCAACCAAAGCCAAAATTTCTCCGGCATTGACAGCTAAATTGACATTAGCAAGGGCAGTTTTTTGTGCGTATTGCAGAGTTAAGTTCTCAATTTCAATCAACGGTTCAGTAACTACCAAAATGTCCTCCTCTATATCCACAACTCCTCATCCAGAAATAACTCTGCTGTGTAACCAACGTTTTGCAATCCACGCTGCTGTGCCATTAATCAACAGCAGTAGTAATAGCAAAACCGATGCACTAGCATAAGCACTCTTATCTCCTCCTGAAATGTTCATTGAGAGATCAAAAATATGAACCGAAAGGGTACGCCCAGAATCGAGGAGTGATTCTGGCATTCGGTCTACGTAACCGCTAGTGAAAATTAAAGCCGCAGTTTCCGCAATAGCTCGACCAACACCAAGCACAAATCCCACAACCAAACCAGGAATAGCAGCAGGTAACAATATCTGAAATATTGTGGTTGTGCGCGAAAAGCCAAGAGCGGCGGCTCCTAATCTGTACTCATTAGGAACCGCTAAAAATCCTTCCTCTGTAGAGCGAATCAAGATTGGTAGCACCATACACGCCAGTGTGAGTCCGCCTGAAAGAATGGAAAACCCCAGCCCTAAAACTTTGCAAAACAAGACGTTACCAAACAACCCGAAGACAATCGAAGGTACACCAGCAAGTACATCTAGACTGCGGCGCACTAATCTAGCGAACCAACTATCACTAGGAGTAAATTCTGCTAGTAAAACTGCTGTACCAACACCAACGGGCAGGCAAACCGTCATACATACACCAATAATTAAAACGGTGGAAACGAGAATACTGGCAATTCCACCTTCCCTACCCGCATTTTCTGGTTCACTAATCAGAAATTCCCAAGATAAATATCCCATACCGTGCCAGAGGATATCGCTGACTATCCATAAAAAGATGGCAGTAACGAGGGCGGCTGTTGCCCAAACTAAGCTTGTTGCTAGCCACTCTCTAAGAGTGATACGATTGCCTCTGCTTTGTTTTATCTCTGCCATTTGCCTTGACTGATAACTTCAGCGATCGCCACTAAGACCACAATCATTCCCATCAATATCAAACCACTGACAAAGAGCGCACTACGGTGATCTCCTGTGGCATAAGCCATTTCTAAAGCAATATTGGCTGTGAGTGTGCGGATGGGGTCAAATAAGCTTTTTGGGGTCTGTACCACATTGCCGCATACCATCAAAATTGCCATTGTTTCACCAATGGCACGACCTGTCCCTAAAATTAAGCCTGTAAATAACCCTGATTTAGCTGATGCAAAAACTACTGTGCAGATCGTTGTCCAACGTGATAACCCTAATGCAGCAGCACCTTGAATGTAAGAGGTGGGAACTTTCTCTAGGATAGCATCGGCTACAAGGGAGACTGTTGGCAGAATCATCACCGCCAAAATTGCTATTCCTGCTAAGAGGCTTGGCCCTGGTGGATGAATTTTACCAATCAGAGGCACTAGCACGACTAATCCCCAAAAGCCATACACTACAGAAGGAATCCCCGCTAATAATTCAATGAGGCGGCGATAGAGTTGAGCTATCATTGGCGGGGCATAGAATTGGCAAAAGACAGCAGATAAAATGCCTATAGGAGTAGCAACTAGCAATGCACCAGCCATTGCCAAGAAAGTGCCCAGTAACATGGGTGAAAGATTATATAAACCTGCTGTGGGGTTCCAAGAGGAATCGGTAAAAAAGCGGGATAGTGGTATACGACTGAAGATTGGTAAGGATTCCCAAAGTAGAAAAACAACAATTAAAAGTGCGATCGCTCCTGCGATTGTTGCCAAACCTCGTAGTATCCAAATTAACCAAATATCATTGGGCGATGGAGACAAAGTTCTGCTTTTTAACAATCTCACTTACCTGCTGCGATTGTGCAAAGTTAATAAATTCTTTCACCAGTCCTTGGGGTTCGGTTTTTGTAACCAAGTTAAGCGGTCGAGAAATAGGAAAGCTCCCGTTTTGTACATTAGCTGTTGTTGCTGCTACACCGTTTACAGGTAGCAATTTGATTGGTACTTTATTGGCGGCGCTATTTTCTGCCGAGCCAATGGAAACATAGCCAATAGCATTCGGGTTTCCGGCTACAGTCTTAATTCCTTGCTCATTATCACCAATCACTACTTGTGCCTTGATGTCAGTATTTTTTAGCTTGAAGTAGTGGGTAAACAATTCCAGGGTAGAACGTCCTTCGGCTTTATTAACAACTGTAATTGCCCCATCCTTACCCCCTAGCTGTTTCCAGTTATTCACCTTGCCTGTGTAAATATCTACAATTTGCTTGTCAGTTAGGGATGGCATGGGATTTTCCTGATGGAGAATCATCGTTACTCCATCACGAGCGATGGAAAATGCTTTTAAATCTTTTTCTTCGGGCTTTAAGGCACGGGAAACCATACCAACATTGGCTACACCTTGACGAGCATCTGCAATACCGCGAGAAGAACCGCCTGATTGCACATCAACTCGCACACCGGAATGTTGCGATTCAAACTTTTTGCCAATTTCTGCTGCTAATGGTGCAACTGTACTTGAACCAGTAAGTACCAATTTTCCTTGTAGCCTATTTGCATCATTTGTGACTGCTTGTGGAGGTTGAGAACAACCTTGCAACCAAATGCTTGTCACTAATCCTATTGCGATCGCTGAAATTTGTGAATGTTTCATCTTCTCCCTTTATTTCTATAGATATTCCAGGTTTTGGTTGAACGAGAGAACACAACAGCCGAGGTTTAAAGCCTTGCCTGTAACTACTTCGACTTGAGGGGCAAGACGATAGAGAAATGCTTTGCCATCTCGCTCCCGCACAACCAATTTGGCTCGACGCAAAACTTGTAAATGATGAGAGAGCAGACTTTGTTCCAAATGCAAAATCGCATTCATTTCTCCCACTCGCTTAGGACTGTCAATCAAAAGTTGTAAAACTGCCAAACGGGTTTCATCCGCCAGCACCTTAAGCTTGTCTACACAATCGATGCTTAAATTTGTACTATTTTGCATTGCCTTGAAAACGATAAGTTTTCCTTATTTTCAGCATAAATAGCAACAATTACATAGTTGACAATTAAAATTTATTAGCACTTTTTTCACAAATGAGCATTCATATGAAATTGTATTCATGCTTAGTGTCTCATATTTGGTAACTATCCGGTTCAATCTCAATGAGGCACAATGACGCTAACGCTTTAAAAGAAATCGAAACCTCATCCAATAGCAAGGTTTTGTTATTTATCAGGATTGTAAACTCCGGTATTTCGATACACTATATGTAGTATGAAAGCAGTTATAAATCCAAAATTTCAATTTTATCGTGAGCGTTCTTTTTTCCTAAGTGCGTAGCATAGCCCCTTGCCCTCTGGTGAGGGCATTTCTATTATTAAAACTCTGTTGTCAAGCTATTGGCATCTCAGCTCAATATAATTGTGGAAAGTAAATGTTGTGACGTTATCAGAGTTCTCATTAACTGGAAAAATTGCTTTAGTAACTGGAGCTGGAGGGGGACTAGGGCTAGAAATTGCCCAATCACTTGCTAAAGCTGGTGCGCGTGTTATCGTCAATGGGCGAAAACTGGAACGTCTTAATCAAGCAGTTGCAGTTATTGAGACAAGCGGCGGTTTCGTTTTTCCATTACCGTTTGATGTGACAGACGAAGTTGCGGTTCAAAATGCATTTATAGAGATCCGAGAAAAGCACGGCTGTTTAGATATTCTCGTCAATAATGTAGGAATGCGCGATCGTCGTGGATTGTTCGAGTTTGAAATGGATGCAGTGCGCCGATTAATAAATGCTGATTTGATTGCACCATTCAATTTGTCACGAGAAGCGGCAAAACTGATGATACACAAGGGTAATGGTCGAATCATCAACATCACGTCGATCGCGGGACAACTTGCCGATGCAGGCGATGCAGTTTATACAACAGCTAAAGGAGGACTCGAAGCCCTAACTCGCACCCTTGCTGCTGAACTTGGGGCTTTTGGAATTACTGTCAATGCAGTTGCTCCCGGCTTTTTCGCAACACAGAGCAATGCAGATGTGGTTGCCGATCTAAAAGTCGCCCAATGGTTGAAAAAGCGAACTTCTCTCGGTCGTTGGGGATCTCCAGAAGAAGTTGCAGGTGCAGTTGTGTTCTTTGCTTCTCCAGCCGCATCTTACATTACGGGTCAAGTTTTAGCAGTTGATGGTGGCTACCTTAGACTTGTCGCTTAATAAGGTAAAGTAACGATTGGCGATTAGAACAAGACAGAAAAATGCTAGACGTGAATCGGGTGCTGAAAGAAGACCGCCTGCTGAGGGCATTTACCGGGCTAAACCGTCAGG
>NZ_JADEXU010000015.1 GCF_015206895.1 Nostoc sp. LEGE 12450
AGACCTAGAGCCAGATTCTCACGCGTTACTCACCCGTCCGCCACTGTGTCCGAAGACACCGTTCGACTTGCATGTGTTAAGCATACCGCCAGCGTTCATCCTGAGCCAGGATCAAACTCTCCGTTTTGTTGTGTTTCGAGTTTGTGTATCCGAAAAAAATATTTTTCGGAATCCTAGTTACTAATTTTGGTTATTATCTTTTTGGGGTTTCCAAAAAGTAAAATCCTTTGACGAGGATTGGTTTTTCTTTAAGCTTTCAAAGTATTATGTTTTTCAGGTTCAGTGGTGGTTGGCTTCTCTCGCCTTTCCACTTAACTAGAGTAACTAGTCATCCCCTGGTTTGTCAAGGGGTAAATTTATTTTTTTTATAAAAGGGCAAATCTCTTGGCTGGCATTACTTTCAAGTGAATGGCTTAAGCAATATAGGCAAGGCATAGACGCAGTAGCTGAACTTTATATAGCTAGTTAGTTTTTCATTGGCTCTGATGCAAGCTAAGTGATTATAGTAATCATTATCGAAAAAGGTAGGAGGCAGTCTTGCTGGAGGGATTTATCCTAAATCCAAATCCTGAACTAACTATATATAAAAATATAAAAGCATAGTTGTTCCAGAGCCTCCGGTTAAAGGCTCCCATCTTATGACTGGATGCCTACTCCACAAGATTCGTTACAGTGAGTCTAGCGGTGTAGACGGATTTCACAATTTATAATAAGTTTTTGAGAAAAAGCTAAAAACTAGACTAGGCAATAAATACAGATGATCCGACCGCGTAAGGTCTTTGCTCAACATTGGCTCAAAAGTGAAAAGGCGCTCGACGCAATTATAAAAGCAGCGGAGTGTACAGAAAGCGATCGCTCCGTCAAAGGCGATCGCATCCTGGAAATTGGGCCTGGAACTGGTATTCTAACTCGTCGTTTATTACCCTTAGTGCAATCTCTGATTGCAGTAGAGATAGACCGCGACTTATGCCATCTGTTGTCAAAGCAACTGGGTAAGACTGAAAATTTCTTATTGCTGCAAGGCGATTTTCTCACCCTGGATTTACCATCTTATTTGGTAGCCTTTCCCAATTTCCAAAAGCCAAACAAAGTAGTAGCCAATATTCCCTACAACATTACAGGGCCAATCATTGAGAAACTACTGGGTACGATCGCAAATCCCAACCCCGAACCATTTGACTCTATAGTATTGCTGGTACAAAAAGAGGTGGCAGAAAGGTTGTATGCTAAACCAGGGTCAAAAACCTTTGGGGCGTTGACCGTGCGGGTACAGTATTTGGCTGAGTGTGAGTTAATCTGCACAGTCCCAGCCTCTGCATTCCATCCAGCGCCAAAAGTTGATTCAGCAGTGGTAAGATTACGTCCCCGAAAAATAGAAATACCAGCGCTTAATCCCCGACAGTTAGAGACTTTCTTGAAGTTGGGGTTTGGTGCCAAGCGCAAAATGTTACGAAATAATTTGCAATCTGTTATAGAACGTGATCGCCTGAGCCACTTACTGGAACAATTAAAAATAAATCCCCAAGCTAGAGCCGAAGATATCAGCGTTCAGCAATGGGTAATCCTAGCAAATGAACTGGCAGTAGAGAGTGGGGAGCAGGGAGTAGGAAATAGATGACAAGATAAAATGGATTTTTTCCCATTCCCCAATTCCGCATTGCCCATTGCCCATTCCCCATTCTTATAAAATGCGTTCCTACAGCTTAATTGCTCCTGCTAAAATCAACTTGTATCTGGAAATCATTGGCGATCGCCCCGATGGTTATCATGAGTTAGCCATGATACTTCAAAGTATCGGACTTTCAGATCAAATTGATGTGCGTTCCATCAGCACTGACAGCATTCGTGTTCACTGCAACCACCCACAAGTACCGACAGATAAAAGTAATCTGGCATACCGGGCAGCAGAATTAATGGTCAGGCAATTTCCCGAAGCCTTTGCTAAATATGGCGGTGTGGAGATTACCGTCAATAAGCAGATTCCTGTAGCGGCTGGGTTGGCTGGTGGTTCGACGAATGCAGCAGCTGTGTTAGTAGGTATAGATTTACTGTGGAAGTTGGGATTAACTCAGTCTGAATTAGAAGAGTTAGGAGGTACACTCGGTTCTGATGTCCCATTTTGTGTAGCGGGTGGAACTGCGATCGCAACAGGTAGGGGTGAGCAACTTTCTCCCCTGCCGAGTTTAGATAACATATATATAGTATTGGGGAAATACCGCAGTCTGGAAGTTTCCACACCTTGGGCATACAAAACCTATCGACAGCAGTTTGGTCATTCTTATATTAGAGATACCGATAATTTGGTAGCACGTGCTAGTGCAGTTCATTCAGGAGCAATAGTAAAAGCTATCTTGCATAAAGATACGAGAGAAATTGCCCAAAAATTGCACAATGATTTAGAGCGTGTGGTATTGCCAGCCTATCCCCAAGTTTTGCAGTTGCGAGAAGTGTTTGCAAATCAGGAAGGCGTTTTAGAAACAATGATGTCCGGTTCTGGCCCAACAGTATTTGCTCTTTTTGAGTCTCAACAGCAGGCAGAACTAGTTTTGCAGCAAGTAAGGGAAGCAATTATTGATGAGGACTTAGAATTGTTTGTAACTCGGACAATTACGCATGGTATTAAAGTGACATCATCTGTTTAAATAATTCTTTTTCCTTAATTAAGGATAATGTCCCAACTAAAAATCTGAAATCCAAAATCCTATGAGTGACCAAAATTTAACGCCACCAACTGATACTAAAATACAGGCGACAGCTAGTCCTTTACGCTGTTTAACTGGGGCGGTTATTTCTGGAGGAATGGGATATGCAATGTATTCGCTGATGATTGCGATCGCTACAAATTTTGCTGCTAAACCCCTCCATTCAATTAATCCATTAGTAATTAAAATTTCCTCTGCTGTTCGGACTCTGGTTGTTGGTGTAGTTGCTTTAGGAAGCGGAATATTTGGTATAGTAGCAATTGGTTTGTTGGCTTTGGGAGTGCAATTATTAATGCAGCAGTTGAGCAAGCAAAAAAGTAGTGAAAACTAGTAATTTGCTTTTAATCAGCAACCCAAAGGCACAAGTTTTTCTAACGAACCATGATTTTTGATCAATTGTAGCTTTGCGTTTCTAGAAGACTGAAGAAGTTGTTGCTGTTTTCTCCAAGTTTTGGGAGAAAGCCCGTGGTGTTGACGAAACTGGCGAGAAAAATGACATGTATTTTGATAGCCCAGTGCAATAGCAATCTGGTCGATTGTCTGATTAGTATCTCTGAGTAAAGGACGTGCTGCTGCCATTCGACGCTTAACAATCCAAGCGTTTACAGTTTCTCCTGTTTGTTTGGCTACTCGGTTAGTCAAGTAAGCAGGCGAATAACCAACCGCAACAGCCACATCAGATAAAGTAATTCCTTGGCGATAATTAGCTTCAATAAAGTCGAAAACTGCTTGCAATTGGGGAACAGATGGAAAAATGGACTCGGAGTTGAACGATAAAGGTGGTGATTGAGCGCCTTGATGAGAGTTAGTAGCGTACCAAGACCTCAAAAAAGCTTGCTTTTCTAATCGGACAGCGATCGCTCTGAGCAAATCTTCTATACTAGAGGGTTTAGTCAGATAATCATCCGCTCCCAACTCCATACCTTTGCGAACATCTGTTTGAGTATTACTCCCAGTCAAAAAAATGAAAGGAATAATTGCTGTGTGAGGATCTTGGCGCAACCTAGCCAAAACGGTGTAGCCATCCATATCTGGCATTTGAATATCGCAAATCACTAAGTCGGGTAAATGCTGTTGTGCTTTCTGGATACCAGCTACTCCATCTTCAGCACCTATGGTGTCAAAACCTTGAGCCTCAAGAACTTCTAAGAAGAGATTGCGAGTAACAGCATCATCTTCAATTACAAGAATTTTTTTCGACGATTCGTATCTCATTTTTGCATCACTAGAATTTTTGTGGCAGGGAATGATGACCAAATTCTATGCCGAGTCATCTATCAAAAAAGTTATATGTGTTGAGTTGAAAATGATTATTAATTAACAACTCAGAACACTACCATCAGGAAACCAGCAAATCTCTAATTCTGGCTGTAGCACCAATTAAGGGTTAGATTGAACTAACGTAATAAAGGCCAGAATCCATATCCCTGGTCACTCGGTTAAATAAGTCAGTGCTATAGCCATTGATGAGTTGCTAATCATAATTTTCTAAAATCATCATGGTGCTATTGGCTATTTATAAATAAATGGAATTCAAAAGAATCAGAAGTTATTTATTGCTTTTAAAGATAATTTTAACAATAAAAAGAGAAAATTTTATATTGGTAATATAAAGATATTATTGCTAAATACATAAGTAAGCGCTATCTTACTCTTCATTCAATATTAGAAAAGTAAAATAGTGTTTATTCTTACAGCCGATAATTATTTCTTATAAGTTAAAAACAAATATATAAAACTTGATATAGTCAAAATTACAATATCAAAAAACTACCTTTTTTATCCTTTTGACTATATTAATAAAATTAAGGGCAATATTTGATATTTATGCTTTAACCTAATTCACATAGATATACATAACTGACTTCAACCCATTAAATATAACAATAATGCAGTTTTTAGCCATCTTCAGTAATTTGTCTCTGAGAAAGGTTTTGATAATCTTTTTCAAAGTTATATCCAAAAATGCAATAAATAATATGCTACAAAACTCTATACTAATTTTGATTTTAGCTAATCATTTATAACTGTTATGCAATCAAGAGAAGAACCATAAGTCAAAAACTTTGGTTTATAATACAATAATTTTGTCAATTCTAATTTAAATATATTCGTTCTAAGACCTATAGTTTTAATAAGTAAATTATTGCTCATTAATTTAACTGATCCTAAATTTGCTCACTTAGGCATCTAACAACATGATTGGACAGCTTGTCATCTGTCACAAGGAGTAAATTATTTTTATCGCTCATGCACTTATAGCTTACAAATATTCCAAAAGAAATAGGAAATATTAAGTAAGGGATGTATTGATAAATACAATCTATGATTTTTTTGGTACTTGTACCTTCTGAAAGGTCTAATTAGAGGACATTGGCAGAGAAGTTCAATAAAATCACATCTCTTTACTAGATATATAAAACTTAATAAATTTTATATCCCCTTTCCAAAGTCTAAATTGGTATAACGCTAATGAAAATAAATAAAATTTCAAAAGCGAAAAAATAGACATATCTATCAAAAAATCGTTCATATACTCCTTTGCTAAAGATTGAGTAAGCTTAACGAAGAAGCAGCTTCTGCAATACGGTTTATCTGTAAGAGCGGGTTTAACAAGATATTTTATGATCTGCTTAATCCCGCCCCTACTTTCAATATAAATTTGTAATAGTTATTAACTTTATTTAAGTTAACTTAAGCACTATTTTGTAATCTTGTTATTTCAGATATGGACAATGCTCTTGAAGAAATTGCAGAAAATGATGTGATTCGTGGAGTCAAATATTAAACATTTTTAATAGCTAATCATTTTTAGAATAAGTCCGGCTGGTATTTATTGTAATAGGTGTGCAGATATCAAAGCTGGATAATTGGCTGGATTGGAGAAAGGAAAAAGAAGATAAATGTCGCCAAATACAAAACAGTTTTAATTTACATACAAGAGGTATTCTATGACTCAAAATATCACTGGTTATCAAACACAAACGGGTAAGAAAATCAACAATGAACAAATTGAGCAAATTCTCAAAGCGATTATTGCTGGCAAGTATTCCTGGGCATGTGTTTTAATTCTGCGGTTTGCTGGGTACAATCCCATAGACTATATACCTTACCGCACCTACATTCGACTGCTCAAAAATAACTGCTTAGTTGAAAGTTCAAAACAAAATAAAACTGATACTAAGGCTGTAGAAGCGTTAAGTTTGAAATCGACCTGGCTTCATCTTTGAAAATGAAAATAATCAAGATAGTACAATTACTATAAATGAATGTCAGAAATTGAGGCTATTTCAACAAAATTGACTATAACGTTCCACGAGGCAAGGATGAAGACTGGAAACTTTAAATGTCCGGTTATTTACAGATATCTATTTGTTAAAGGCGTTTCCACAAATGCTAATTAAAAATAATATCTGTTAGATAGCCTGAAATTTTATAATTCATACTTTTTTGGTCATGCCATCCTTAGCAATTATGACTTACCCATTTACTACCCCTAATACTTATTTGCAACCTACTCTGAAAGAGATTATATGGCAGAAAAAGCATGAAGTTGCACAAATCCAGGAAGAGATGTCTTTGGCTTCTTTGCAACGCCAGTTAGCTGCTGCGCCAACTGTGCGAGATTTTATCTCTGCTTTGCAACAGAGTCATTACCGACCTTGTATCATTGCAGAGGTGAAAAAAGCATCCCTAATTCATGGAATTATTAAACCAGACTTGGACCCAGTAGCGATCGCTAAAGCTTATGAACGTGGTGGCGCAACTTGTATCTCTGTCTTCACCGATCAGAAGTTCTTTTATGGCAGCTTTGAAAATTTACGCACCATCCGCTACCGGGTAAAATTGCCTCTACTGTGCAAGGAGTTCATTTTAGATCCCTGCCAAATTTATTTAGCACGGGCCGCAGGCGCAGATGCGGTGCTATTGATTGCGGCAATTCTCTCAGATAAAGAACTTCAAAACTTTTTGCGAGTGATTCACTATTTGGGAATGAATGCTTTGATAGAAGTCCATACTTTAGCAGAACTAGATCGGGTGCTAAAGCTTGATGATGTACGCCTAATAGGAATTAACAACCAAAGTCTAGAAGATTTTAGCGTCAATATTGACACAACTGAGCAACTACTGGCGGCTAGGCGATCGCAACTACAAAGTTTGGGTATTATCGTTGTCAGTGAGTCTGGCTTGTATACACCTGCTGATTTATCCCTTGTAGCTGAAGCTGGTACACATGCCGTTATACTTGGCGAATCTCTAATTAAACAAGAAGATACACAACAGAGTGTGCGTAATCTGCTAAAACCTACAGCTATTTTCAGATAAATAGACAAAACTCTGTATATCTTTGCTTTGCCGCATTTTTGCTTCTCTACTCAAGCTTTTTTGGATTGGTGTAGAGGCGAAAGGGCTTGTCGTTAAACATTGCTCATTGAAAAGCAGATGTTGTAATTTTGGTGTATAGTGTAACCCTCGACTTTAACAGATTTTGGGTTGACACTTTATAGACTGGCTGAAGATTCATAAATTTATACGGAATTAATACCAGCAACACTGAAATTGATAGCAACAACATCACTTATGAGCAAAATTATGAACACAAATAAAAGATATTTTTTACCCCTGATTTTTGTGACAATGGTTGTCAGCCTCAGCAGTTGTAGTTCTAACCCCACCGCTCGTAATATTGATAGCCCAAAGCCAGACCCTATAACAACACCAACGAATAGCGTATCTTCTCAGACTCCTAGCCAAATTCCTAGCGTAGCTCAGTTGAGAGAAAAATCTCCTAATCAAGAATCTCCTAAAGAAAATACACCTTCCTCATCAATTACTAAAGCTGTCACTAGCAAAACTACTAATGTAACACTACACACAAGTGATACCCAGTGTCAAGATTTCATTTCTGAAAAGGTTTCAGTACCAGCCGAAGAACCAGTTGCAAATGTAGTAGGTAAGATATTAGAAAAACGAGATACAAGCGACTTTAGCTTGTCTGGATATCGTGTCGCCATCAAAAATGGCGTTGCTACAGTTGATCTGCGAATATCTCCTGAGTCAAAGCGGCAAATAGCTTCTCTTTCTAGTTGTGAACAGTTTGCTCTGTTTGGCAGTCTCCGCAAAACCTTAATGAGTAATAGCCAATGGAATATTAAAAAAGTTCGCTTCACTGAGCGAGGTGAGGATATTGTTCTTTAGCTAAAGAAGCTAAAAAGATTTTTAATCTAAACAGCCATAGGACTTATAGATCAGCAGTTGCCAAAACAGTATATGTTTTAGCCAATTGAAAACATCTGTAAATAGTGGTATAATTTACCTCAGACTTGAGTTTATGGCAGTGATTTGCGGGCGTAATTCAGTGGTAGAATGTCATCTTCCCATGGTGAACGTCGTGGGTTCGAGTCCCATCGCCCGCTTTAAAATTTAGAATGTAAGCTACCAATATGATTGTTTCTGTTGGTATAGTCGCTTTTGAGTTTGTGTCAGATGCAGGGAGCAAAAGCGTTTAGATGCTCGCTAATAGATGACGGCTAATGGTAAAAAACAATTAGCGATTAGCAATTAGCACTATGGCAAATTTTCTCCAACCGCCAAGATTACGCATTGGTGAAGGCACTGAAGAAGAACGACGCGCCACTTGGCTAGAACTTTTTTATGATTTGGTTTTTGTAGTTGCAGTTTCTCAACTCGCCCACAATCTCAACGAGGATATCTCTCTATCAGGATTATTTGGGTTTGTAGTTCTATTTATACCGATTTGGTGGTCATGGATTGGTACCACATTCTACGCCAACCGTTTTGATAGCGATGATGTAGGACATCGACTGCTGATTGGTATACAAATGCTCACAGCAGCAGCAATGGCTATTAATATCCACCACGGTTTGGGTGAGAGTTCCCCTGGTTTTGCCATTTCTTATGCTCTCGGCCGGGCTGTGCTTGTAATAGAGTATGTCCGTGCTGGAAGACATATCCCCTCCGCACGTCCTTTGACTACTCGCTACGCTATTGGTTTTGCGATCGCAGCATTGCTTTGGTTGATATCAGCATTTGTACTCATTCCTTGGCGGTTCGGATTTTGGGCGTTAGGAATCATTATTGACTTTGCTACACCTTTAACAGGATACAAGTTTCAAATGGGGTTACTTCCCCACGCCTCCCACTTACCAGAACGTTTCGGGCTATTTACCATTATTGTCTTGGGTGAAGCAATCATTGCAGTTGTCAATGGTGTTTCTGAGCAGAAATGGGATATTTTAACTGTGATTTCTAGCGTGTTTGGTCTGATCATCGCCTTTAGCTGGTGGTGGGTTTATTTTGATAATTTGGGTGGTAAACCTATTGAGACGGCGCGGAAAGAAGGAAAAGTCAGTGTTGTCAATCTCTGGTTATACACCCATTTACCACTAGTGATTGGGATTACTGCTGCTGGTGTTGGTGTAGAACAAATTTTGTTGAGTAAGGCGACTTTAGCATTACCCGATTCTCAGCGATGGCTAATCTGTGGTTCAGTAGCATTATGCTCTCTGGCTGTCAGTATTCTTCACCGATTTGGAGTGATCCGTTATTGCAAAATTCGTTCCCAGTACCGACTTGGGGGTGCAGTTATGCTGCTAGCGATCGCTATCTTTGGCAAAGGTTTGTTACCTGTTGCAGTCATTGCCCTTGTAGCTGTAGTTTCTGCTGTCCAAGTCGTTCAAGATTTGTATCAGAGTCGTCCCACTACCCGCTTGGTTGACCCGGAAATTTAGTTTAGGGACTTCCAAAAAATAAATTATCCAAAATTATTTGTCAATTTGTAGGGGCGCACAGCAAGCTGTGCGCCCCTACTCAATTCATAGTCGTCTATCAGAGGTCGCAGAACCAAAGGAGGAATGTCATCATTAGAAGATGTACCTTTAGGTATTTAAGTCAAGTAGACGAAATATTTATTAATATTATTAATAGGCAGTGTAAATTCAACGGCAGGAGTCAGAAAAAATTCTTAGTGGCAGGTATTTCGCATTAATCATCAAATTTCTCAACAACGGGATAGAAGCTCATGAAAGACCAAAAACCATCAGACTCTAAGCAATTCGTCGGAAATCTCAAGAACGGGATTTGGCTGTTTGGACTGTCATCTTGGGTATTTGGGATTACCGATCGCAGTATTGCTTCATTTGCAGATGGCTATCTATCAGCTTTAGACTTGACGCAACTATTCACTGCGGCTACATTCTTTGTGGCGTGGCTATTTTTGAAACCGACATCCAGAGTTTAAGATCGGCGGCTGGTTGAGTATCGAGTCACTCTTAACGCTAGTACTGTCAAGATTCGGAAAGTTAGGGTATCGTCATCGGGCAAGTAAGCTCGTGGATTGTGCTTATGATGGGTTCGGGAATTTTTCACCATCCAGTTGAGGTGAGAGTTATAGCTTTTTTGATTTGGGTGTGGGTGTATCTAAAAAAATTTTCTAATTTTCCGGAATTGATTATGCTCAGGCGGTAGTCTCTATCAGACAAGCGATTTATACTGAAACTCTATAACGAAACCTCGGGGTATATAACCCCATATTAAAAGCCCGGTCATGAAGACCGGGCTTTTATTAACACTTAGGAGTTAGGAATTGTTCTTAACTCCTAACTACTAATTGAATTAAGCAAAAGCAGCAGTTGTTACATCGTTATTCGATAGAATTTCTTGCAACTCTTCAGCATCTACCGTTTCTTTTTCAACCAACATTTGGGCGATTTGATCTAAAATGTGGCGGTTGCCTACTAACACTTCTTTAGCGCGTGTATAGGCTATATCCACAAGCTTACGGACTTCTTCATCAATGGCGGCGGCAGTTTCTTCAGAGAAATCACGCTCTGACATGATATCTCGTCCTAGGAACATGTTACCTTGCTGACGACCAAGGGCGACTGGGCCTAAGCGATCGCTCATGCCAAATCGGGTAATCATCTGACGCGCAACCCGTGCTACTTGTTGGAGGTCATTAGAAGCACCAGTGGTAACTTCTTCTTCACCAAAGATTAATTCTTCAGCAATTCGACCACCCAAAGCCACAGCCATCTGATTTTCCAGATAAGCGCGGCTGTACAAACCAGTATCCATCCGGTCTTCGCTGGGTGTAAACCAAGTTAAACCACCTGCCCGACCGCGAGGAATGATGCTAATTTTCTGTACAGGATCGTAGTCTGGCATCAAAGCACCAACTAAAGCATGACCAGCTTCGTGATATGCCACCAAGGTTTTGCGCTTTTCGCTCATTACCCGGTCTTTCTTCTCTGGACCAGCTAATACGCGATCGATCGCATCGTTGATTTCATCCATCGAAATCTCAGTCAAATTCCGGCGTGCTGCCAAAATTGCGGCTTCATTCAACAGGTTTGACAAATCTGCACCAGTAAATCCAGGGGTACGACGGGCGATTTTATCCAAGTCCACATCTTTCGCCAAGGTTTTGCCACGGGCGTGAACCTTGAGAATTTCGCTGCGTCCGGCGTAGTCGGGACGGTCTACCACAACTTGACGGTCAAAGCGACCAGGACGCAACAGGGCTGCATCAAGGACATCAGGACGGTTGGTAGCGGCAATAATGATGATGCCTGTATTACCTTCAAAGCCGTCCATTTCTGTGAGCAACTGGTTGAGGGTTTGTTCCCGCTCATCGTTACCACCACCTAAACCTGCACCCCGTTGACGACCTACTGCGTCAATTTCATCGATGAAGACGATACAAGGAGCATTGGTTTTAGCTTGTTCAAACAAATCGCGGACGCGGGATGCACCCACACCGACGAACATTTCGACAAATTCTGAACCGGAGATTGAGAAGAAAGGTACACCAGCTTCACCAGCTACGGCACGCGCGAGGAGGGTTTTACCTGTACCAGGAGGGCCAACTAACAGTACACCTTTAGGAATTTTTGCACCAACGGCAGTAAAGCGATCCGCGTTTTTCAGGAAGTCTACAACTTCGTTTAATTCCAACTTGGCTTGGTCAATACCAGCGACATCGCCAAATGTCACCTGAGTTTGTGGTTCCATTTGCACTCTGGCTTTGGATTTGCCAAAGTTCATTGCTTGGCTACCTGGGCCACTCTGAGCGCGACGTAGCAAGAAGAATAAGCCAACCAAAAGCAATACAGGGAAAAATAAGCTGCTCAGTGCCTTAAACCAAAATCCTTCATCAGTTTGGGGCAATACAGAAATATCAACGCCTTTAGAAGTCAGAGTATTAATCAAGTCTGGATCGTTGACTAAGGTAACAATCCGTTTAGCCGGATCATATTTGGGTGTAACCAGTGCTGTGGAGCGGTCTGCACTCAAACTGACTTTTTCTACTCTGCCTTGCTGAACTTCTTGAATAAAGCGACTGTATCGCCATGTCTCTCTGCTTTGGGGTTGTTTGTCAAAAAATGCTGTTCCCAGCGCAATTACGACAATAAACAGCAGCGCGTACAGCCCTGCATTTCTCCATCTTTTATTCACTAAGGTCTATCCTCCGGTATTTTTCGCGCAATCGCCTAGCTTCTCTGCTCGGAAAGGTGATTATTAAGAATTATGTTAACTTATCTTAAGATATAACAAATTTGGCGTGGTTGTCATGCTAAAAAAAGCTCCCTTATTAGCTGAAAACTATGATGGTAGGGATTACATTGTAGCGACCCTGAAGGCAGATAAACGGTATGAATGGGAATAATTTCTACCACACTATTAGTGTAAGCGATCGCTTCAAATCTCTGGACTAACTCGGCACTCCAAGTTTCTTCTCGCACTGGCTGTTGGTGCTTTTGCAACCAGTTTACAAGTTGCGATCGCCCAATTCCCGGCAAAATTCCGGCTTTTATTGGTGGCGTGTACCAACTGCGATCGCACCATCCCCAAAGGTTGCCTGTACTGGTTTCTAGCCAATTTTCTTGAGCATCGACTAATATTGCTTCTTGAGCATCTAAGCTAGTTTTTGCCAACCAAGCACTCAAATAGTTTCCAGTTTTATGAGAGGGGAGAGAACGATAAAATTCCGAGCTGGCGACGGCGCACACTACACCATTATTTTGTTTTTCTGTCAAATCGTGTGGTAAAAATCTACCTGTTATCCACTCTCGTCCATCGGGAAAAAGGGTAATTCTGAGAACGGGGAAGTGTGCAAGGAGAATTTGAGCGCCTTGAAGTAGACGGTTCCAGTCTGGTTGCTGCCAACCAAAAGATTGGATTGAGAAAAGTAAGCGATCGCAGTGTGCTTGCCAATTAGTTAAATTACTATCTAGCGAGTTCTCATAAACCCGCAACGTTGTAAAAACGGTAGCCCCATAAAGTAAACCCGGATCGTTAATGTCTAACTCTAAAGTTTGGGAGTGAATTAATTTGCCGTTGTACCAAAAAATATCATTTTTCACAACCAGATTGTTTCTCGCTACAACTCCATTGAAAAGTGATGACTTGTAATACTCATACGCTGCATGAGATAAAATCTGTGGGCTGCAAATCGCTGAACACCAGAATCAAGACTCAGGTGTTTACACTCATGATTCCTAGCATATTCAATTAGCCACTGAAATAACTGTTGACCGTAGCTGTGTGACCGTTTAAACTCATCAACAACTAAATCATCAATGTATAAAAAATTTCCCGATGCTAAACACGTAGAAACACGAAATCCAGCTACTGCTACAGCTTGCTCATCTAGTTGCAAGAATGCAATTTGATATCCTTCTTTCATTTGATATCGAACTTGTTCTACAAACTTAGCCTGATCAAGATGAGGGCGCAACTGGGATATAACAGGAAAACGCCCTAATATTTTCAAGCCAGATTCTGCCAATTGTATTGATATCATTAATTGCTCCTAATGATATTGTATATGTTTATCTTATTTTTAAAATGTATCTAAGTAGGTCGGCGAAATTAAAGTTAACTGGCTAAGGCTGTCATTTGTCCTTTGTCACTTGTACTGAGCGTAGTCGAAGTATTGGTCATTAGTAAGGGTTTTAAGCATAGTTTGCGTTTTGCAATATGCTTGAATTTTTTAATGCCAACTTACTTAAACAATATAAAATGTACAAAATTTTCATTTGTGTGCAGCAATATTATATGAATATTAACTCAATCCTTTGGTGGAAAGAGAATTTTATTAGTACCTTCAGAAGTTGTAAATACTTTTCCTCCTAAAGCTTCAATTTCTCTAATTGCTCGTTTCCTAGTTCTATCATCAACTGGACTATTTAAAATTATTGCCCATGTAGCAATTTGAGCATATTTGCTGTTAGGATTTCGACTCAAAAATTCCGCAGTTTTTCGGGAAGTATTTCCTATAGTTTGACTTTCTGCATCTGAAAGATTGCTAGCCCAGTTTGCCGCCGTTGCGAAAGACTTTTGAGCAGCTTTAGCGTTGCCTAAAAATAATAATTCATCAATTCCTTTGTAACGCCATACGTAATAAGACTTTTCGGGAACAAAGGGGGATAGTGATTTTAAGCCTTTCTCTGAGAGTGCGATCGTGCGTTCTGGCATGGCAGCATACAATGAAGTACTGATAGAAAGACTCCGATATGCTGCTAAAAATCGTGGGTCACGTTCTAAAATTACTTCAAAATATTCTGGACTTAAACTGTAACCTGTTTTATCCCGAACTTCATCATCTCCGAAGTACTGTAAGAAATTGAGATATACCAAATCTGCAATTAAATTTTCATAACCAAAACCAGGCATTCTTTTGAGAAAATTCAAACGGAGATGTTCTGATTTTATCTCTTTTTCGAGAGTCTCTAAAGAGGCAGATTGTTTACTATTTATCAGTTTTTGTAATTGAGGAAATTGAATCAAGGCAATTCCTAAAATAGACACACAAATTATAAAAGGTGTAGCTATGGCTTTACGCTGCAATAACATATTTTTCTTGTCTTATCAGGCAGAAGCAACTTATTATATATAATATACTTCTTATAAAATTAGTCAGCTATATAGTCACAGAAGACTATCCATTCAGCAGCTACTATCACAGTCTATCTTTATCTCAAGAGAAACTGAAAACAGGTAGAACCGCAAGCCAAGCTTAAGGTATTATATTATACAATAAACCGATGCTTAGGGCATGATTTATGCTTTCTTATTTGCAAAATCTAAATAAATTATTTTCTTTTTTGAGATGAAATTAGCTGCTACAAATTCTAGCTTTACTTCTCTTAAGCTACAAATTCTTAAATTATTAAGTTCCTTTGATATTACTGAGTTTTGTTAAGTAACAGTAGTTAGATTTAGAACATCATTTAGAATAAAATTTTGTTCGCAATTAGACCTGTTGTGTCCTTAATCTTATGCTAGATACTGTAGTTACGAACAACTTGGAAAATAATGGTCTATCCATTCAGGCAAAAAATAGTGATTTTAAAACAATAGTTACTAATCTTAATGCCGATAAAAAAGGACTGGATGTTAATGAAATTATTGATGCCATCAAAACAGTAATAGTTGAAGCTATTGATTTAAAAATTACTACTTGGGTAGCAGAGTCATCCGATCAGCAACAAAATGACATAGAAGCAGCCAAACCAGGTAATAGAATATATACCCGAATTAATCTTGTTAGTGGTGATATCCAAAATGAAATTGGTAGTCAATTTACTGATAGTGGGCCCTATAAAGAAATTCGCGAATTTCATTTGACTCAAATTAGAGATGGTCGGGAGATCATTCACAAGAACATAGAAAGTGTGGAAAAATTGTATGGATTTTTTATGGAAATCGTGAAAAATCACAAAAAATCAGAACTTTAAATATTCTTTGCTACTTACCCATTTAAGCTAAAGTAGTTACCGAAACCTGACCAAATCGTTAGGTCTATTTGCTTGTATCTAGCTATTAATATAATGCTACAGCCAGAACTATGAGAGGGTGAAACTATGGCTAATAATATTCAAGCTAAAGACCGAAATATTGCTCAACCTCAAGATATCCAAAACCAAGCTAGAGTCTTGTTAAACAATTTAGTTTCTTCTGTACAGACATTAGTTTCTGACATCACAGCCTTAGAAGTAAATACGATGGTTGTAGATAGAATTAATGCTTCCAAGTTTAATGCTTGGGAGGCATATCAAGAAATTTATTCTATACACGACCCTGACTACTTTGAGGCAAAAGGTATTCCAGAAGAAGGTTCTCAAGCTCAAGAACTACATAAGCGTTATAGAAGTCTATTTAACCAAATTGAAAGAGAATATTTTTACCTTCTTCTTGAAGAAGGTTCAGATTTTTATAATCCACAGGATGAGCGGGTAAAACGATATCGCCAGAGGCTTGAATATGCGAAGAAGCATCAACGAAACCTAGTCGAAGCCGATCAGGAGAATGTTAAGCTAGCTCAACCAATACTACCTGCTCCAACTCCCGTTCTTGATGACAAAGATGGAAACAATCAAGAAGATTGGATTGAAACTTTTAAAGAGATTCAAAGACTTTTAAATAATGATAAATTTGTTCGTACCCTACGTAAAATGTATGAACTTAAAGCTGCACTTGATGGTGGTAACGTGACAAGTACCAAAACTGATATTATTTTTGCTCAAACTGTAATGCAGTTAGATGGAGATATAATTACTCGTTACCATAAAGAGCTGTTTACTCTATCTGAAGACGCTAAAAATCTCATCATTAATACACATAATCAAGGAGTTATTTCTGGAGAAAAGCAGTGGCGTGGAACATTTAGTTTTTTGATTAGTTTGGTACAGGGTATCGCAAATTTATCTCGATAATGAACGCCAAGATAACAAAAACAGACAACCAAGGTGATGTTGTACTTTCTCTATTTCTACAAGTTCCTCAAGGCGATCGCTTTGAACTTAAGGTTGAGCGATCGCAGTGTAGTTTTTACCTAAATGAGACAGTTGTAGAACAGATTCAGCAAGCACAAAAAACTGATGTTTCTCTATACATTCCACCAAAACTGATAATTCCTCTTTGGTATTACGCCTGTTTGGGCAATAATGTTGTGTTCGGAAATAAAAAAGAAGTTATTGAAAAAGAAGTTAGTAATTTTTTTTACGTTACTGTTATAGTCAATATTATAAAATCTTTTCTGAGTAAAACCGCACAGGGCAAAGCAAGTTTACAGTCTGGACTCACTTTTAATTCTTACTATGAGCAGCCTGAATCAGCTTCAAATGCTTATAAAGAGAAAGATATTATTTTGCAAAGCACTGTCCTTATTCATGGTGATATATTCCACAAAATCAAGTTGGATTTTATGCAAAATTCCAACTGCTCCACAATTATTTCTGCTCATTATTGGCTAACAGAACAAATACTAAGTTGCTTGCGGACTAAACTAAATCTGCTAGTTTGGGAGATAGCTTCGCTGTTTCCTGCTGGTTTGGTTGTCTCCAGTTTATATACAGCAAATGCAATACTATCAATATTTGCTTTGATAGGCTTCACTATACTATTTGCTAGTACTCGCTATCTACTTATAAATCAGCTTCAAAGACGTACTTCCATCAACTCTAAATTTATAAATTGGTTGACATGGACGCTGATTTGCATTATTCCTATCTTTGTTGTTGGTGCTATTCATAGCTTTAGGGATGTTAATGCATTATTCTTGTCATTCTTGTCACTTATCGCCCCAAAACTTACAGAGTATATTTTAAATTTTATAAGGCCACGAGTTGGAAAACTGATCCTACGTCGGTTACTATTAAACCTAGATTAAGCATAATGCAGAACTCCTCTACAAATTCTTAAGAGAAAACTCTTAAACAAAGCTAGTTTAGCCAACTCTTACAAGAAGTTGGCTTTTTGAGAATTTTTAGTTTTTCAATATTTGCCAACAATGTTGAGCGATCGCCCAGTCTTCTTGAGTATGAATAACTAATACCCGTACTGCTGAATCGGGTGTAGCAATATCCTCATCAACAGGCTGCTGTTGATTTTTTTCAAGGTCTATTTTTAATCCCAAAAAACCAAAGGCTTCACAGGCGGCTTGGCGAATTTCCGCAGAGTGTTCACCCACGCCTGCTGTAAACACCAAAGCATCTAATCCGCCCAAACTGATAAGCATTGCACCGATACCAGAACGCAGACGATGCACGTAGATATCCCACGCCAATTGAGCGCGGGAATTCCCTTGAGCGATCGCTTCTCTCACTTCACGCATATCGCTAGATACACCCGAAATTCCCTTTAACCCAGAAGCTTTATTTAATATCTCATCCAACTTTTCGACGGAATAATTGCAGTACCGCAACAGATAAATCATAATCCCCGGATCAACTGAACCAGAACGACTACCCATCATCAATCCTTCTAAGGGCGTGAACCCCATTGTGGTATCAATACTGCGGCCGTTTTTAATCGCCGCCAAAGAGCAACCATTGCCCAGATGACAGGTAATTAACCGCTCAGGTGGAACATCTCGACCAAGGATTTGGGCAGCACGTTGAGAACAGTATTGGTGACTGATACCATGAAACCCATAGCGACGAATACCTTGCTCTACCCACTCATAAGGGCCGGGATAGATTGCTGCTGCATCGGGGAGAGTGGCATGAAATCCAGTATCAAAGACTGCTACTTGGGTGACATCTTTTGAGATTTCTTCAATTGCTTCTATACCTTCCAAAGCTACTGGATTATGTGCTGGAGCGAGATTAGATAAGCTAGCGATCGCCTTTTTTACATCCTCAGTAATTATCACACTATCTCGATAATCCTCTCCACCATGTACTATGCGATGCCCCACCATATCAATTTCTGACAACTGATCTATTACTTTGGTATCACCATCACTCAGAGTATGGAGCATATAGGTAAGGTGTGCCTGTGGAGAATCATCAGAGATGGTTTCTTGCAGTGTTGCACCTGTAGCAGTTTTCACTTCAATTTCTGCTACACCACGATCTTGAGTCCAGTTGATTTTCCCTTCCCAAAGGGGTTGAGATGCTTGGGTGGAGAAAGCCTCATCTGCAATCTCATACAGACAACTTTTTTGGGTACTCGATCCGGCATTCAGCACCAATATCTTCATAAGACAACATCAAAACATGACCTCCTTTGATCATGTCACCAAGTGTAGCCTAATGCTTTTAGCCTATAGGCATAATATGGATAGGTAGAGGAAATTCCTTCAAGTAAAGCTGTTCGATTGTGTCTCTCTGCTCAACCGTACCAACTTCGGTACACTCAGCGATATACAATCATCTTCTTTATAAATGACGATTGCCAAGCGGCGAATTTTCATCGTACTGTATTTTCATTCGCTTCAAGGTTTTGTCTCATCTCTGCACCGACGGCGCGAGCAGCCGGATCTGAACTTTGTAGCAGTGTACTTGACACATTGTGCTGCTCAATTTGGCTTCGGTTTTGACTAAGTTTGTACTTACCTTCCAAACGTGTAACAGTTATTTCAAATCCCACAATTCCATTCATCATACCTTCACGGAACCCGTCAGATAAACCGTGCCAATGGGATTTATAGTCAGCTTCGTAGGTGTCTATCATTTCGTTTATCATTTGGTTCATTGATTCTGGGGAGTCATTGAGCATAATGACTTTGGGAATACCATAGGCGTGAACAGCAATATAGTTCCACGTCGGTACGCTCTCATGCTTTTCATATAAGGTAGGAGAAATGTAAGCGTGCGCTCCGGTGAAGATAGCAAGTAACTCAGTGCCAGGGGCTTGCGATTGAGGATTTTGCTTTGCCAGATGACCGATTAATTTAACAGTATCCCCTTGCATTGCAATGACGAGAGGAACGTGTGAAGCATAAGGTACACCGTCTATAATCGATACCAACGTAGCGAAACTATTGGCTCTCATAAAGGCGATCAATTTATCAACATTATCTTCTTGAAAAGCGGTTGGTCTATACATGGCGATTTAACCTCACTATCAACTTATAAAAGTCCTTTAGCTCTCATTCGGATAGCAAGCGGAGAATGCTCAACTCTGACTGCATCTTTTCTCAATTCGGCAAACTATCTACCCGCATCAAATCCAATTCGCGTTCAAATATTTCATCAATTGGCAACATTTGACCATCAACAGTCATAAATTTATGGTCTTTTGTTGCCCGAATCAATGAACCATCTTCTAAAGAATACTCAAACACCTCTTGTTGTCCGCGATCGTGCCATTGTGCTACAGGTTGCGTGTAAATATTTCCATTACTATCAGCGCTGTACACAGTACATTCAATGCGTTTTTCTACAATCTCTCCAATCGGCAACAATCCATATTCTACTGTCAATATTTCCGTGTCATAGCTTAAACAATATTCAGCAAACTTCAACATTTGCTCAAATAATTCATCCGCAACTTTTTTCGGAACACCATTTTTCGCTGCGCCATCCACGAATTTTTCTCGCTGCTTTTGCATCTCAGAAACTTTCTTTTTACCCATTGCCCGACGCAGCAAGTCAGCTTGTCCTAAAGAATATCCTGCCATATCCTGAGCAATTTTCATGATTTGCTCTTGATAGACCATAATTCCATAAGTTTCGTCTAATATTGGTTCCACAATAGTATGCGGATAATCAATCTTTTCTTGCCCATGTTTGCGTTTAATAAACTTAGGAATTAGCCCTGCATCTAATGGCCCCGGTCGATAAAGAGCCAAAATTGAAGAAATATCTTCTATATTAGAAGGTTTCAAATCTCGCACGATCTGGCGCATCCCAGAAGATTCTAGTTGAAATATCCCTTCTAACTCACCTGCTTCTAATAACTCATAAGTTTTTTGGACATCTTTTGGTAGACTGCTATGTTCACCTTTCGCTAATATCTTCTGGGCTTTTCTTTCCTGGCGCGGAATTTCATCAGGATCAACCCGATATCCTCTAGTTTCTTGAATCAAATCAACGGTCTTTTGAATCAATGTCAGGTTGCGTAAACCCAGAAAATCCATTTTTAACAAACCCATTGATTCTAGGTCTTCCATGAAATACTGGGTAATCACGGAACCATCATTATTCTTCTGTAGCGGGACAATTTCATCAAGTGGTTCGTCTGAAATTACCACCCCGGCTGCATGAACACCAAAGGTTTTGTTAGTTCCTTCAATTCGCATCGCCATATCAAGCCAATGGCGAACATGTGGTTCTTTATCATATTTCTCTTTAAACTCTGGTTCTGGAGTTTTATCGGAAACCATCACCTTGAGTTTTGTTGGTTTTCCCCGCACTACAGGAATTAGTTTCGCCATTTTGTCAGCTTCCCCGTAGGGAATATTTAATACTCTGGCGACATCTTTCAAAACTGCTTTAGAGGTTAGACGGTTAAAAGTAATAATTTGGGCAACTCTATCTGCGCCGTATTTCTCAGTGACATATTCAATAACTTTATCCCGTTGTTCAATACAGAAATCTGTATCAATATCAGGCATTGATTTCCGTTCGGGGTTCAAAAAACGCTCAAATAGTAGCCCATGATGCACAGGGTCAATATTAGTAATTCGCATTGCATAAGCAACTAATGAACCAGCCGCCGAACCCCGACCTGGACCGACAGGAATGTTATTATCTCTAGCAAATTTAATGTAGTCCCATACAACTAAAAAGTATTTGGAAAAACCCATCTGCTGAATCATTTTCAGTTCGTATTCCAATCTTTCTTTATAGACGGAATCAACTTCCTGGCGAGATTTGCGATTTAACCGTTCTAAAAGTCCATTCCATGCAACATCTTCGGCGTAAGTGTCAGCAGTATGACCGGAGGGAATAGGAGGTGTAGGAATCTGAGGCTCACCCATGATATGGTAAGGCTCGACTTTATCAGCGACTTCTTCAGTAGTGGCTACAGCTTCTGCAATCACATCATCCGGCAAATGGTCACGAAATAGCTGCCGCATCTCTTCACCAGATTTGAGATACTCTGTGCCGCTATAACGCATCCGCTTATCTTCAATAATTAGCTTGCCAGTTTGAATACATAGCAAAGCGTCGTGGGCTTCAACGTCGAAACAAGAAATAAAATGTGAATCATTAGTGGCAACAATTTTAATGCCTAGCTCCCTAGCAATTTTAACGATTTCTACATTCACAATCCGGTCTTCTTGGGAGCCGTGGTCTTGAATTTCTAGATAATAATCATCACCAAATACATCTTTATACCACTGTGCAACTTTCCGGGCTGCATCTGGTCTATTACTGAGAATCGCTTGGGGAACTTCTCCACCCAAGCAAGCACTGGTGACAATCAAGCCCTCATGGTATTGTTTTAGTAAATCTTTATTAATACAAGGACGTGAAAAAATTCCTTTGCCTTGAACACCTTGAAGATGAGAAATTGTAGTTAATTTGACTAAATTTTTGTAACCTTTGGTATTTTTAGCTAAAACGACTTGATGATATTTGGGGCGACGTTCTTGTTTCTCGATATCACCATTAATTACATACATTTCATTGCCGATAATCGGCTTAATATTTTGACTACGGCAGATTTTGATCAGTTCAACGGCTCCATACATGACACCATGATCGGTAAGGGCGATCGCTTTCATCCCCAGTTTGATCGCTTGATCTACCAACTCTGGTAGCTGACTTGCCCCATCTAATAGACTGTAGTCACTGTGAATATGTAAAGGCACAAAGGACATAAGCATCTCCAACCACAAGCCAAAATATTCTTTAGGGGCCTACCTTGTGGTATACCCTTTCAAGCCGGATTTTGCAAAGCAACGGAATATTACATTAGCAGTTTTTACCTAAAATTAAAGCTGTTCTTTTTCCGAAATTGTCACTGTCATCAGTGTTGTCTTAATAGTTACAGCAGTTCATCAGCATCTAACTAATGAGTGAAACAGAGAGTACTACTTCGCCTGAAACCAAAGCTAGCCCTTGGTGGCAGCGTATCCCTCTCACATTGCAAATTCTCATCGCCCTAGTAGCCGCAGTCAGTGTTGGAATTGCCCTTGGTGCGGGAAATCCCAATCCCAGCAATGCCACCTTAATCAACAATTTAGCAATTCCGGCTGAGTTGGTGCTAAAGGCTCTCCGCGCCCTAGCTACGCCGTTGATTCTGGTAGCGGTGCTGCATACCTTAATGACTACCGATATCCCCGGTACAGCCGGACGGCGGCTGGCAGTGCTACTTTTGACTAACACTACCGTAGCCATTTTAGTGGGGCTTTTCGTCGCAAATGTTCTGCGTCCGGGAACTTGGGGCAATGTAGCCACCTCAACAACTACAGAAATAACTACTCAGAGTCTAGACCCTTGGGGAATACTCAAAGATGCTGTACCGGAAGCTGTCCTCAAGCCATTAGTTGATAATAATGTTATTCAACTAATTGTTATTGCCCTAAGTTTTGGCATCGTCCTGCGGGGCTTAAAATCTGAACAAATTGCCCAAGGAAAAAAAGGATACCAACCGATAGAAGATGTCATCGGGATTTTATTCGAAGCGGTAGTCGGTGTCCTCAACTGGGTAATTGCCTTAGTGCCTTTCGCCGTTTTTGGGATTGTTGCTAAAACAGTCGCTATGCAAGGATTTACACCGTTTAAATCTTTGGGTGCATTTATTCTGGCGGTGCTGTTAGCGCTGGCATTGCAGGCTTGCTATTACCTCACTAGAGTAAAATTTGGTTCTTGGGTACCCCCGCTAAAATTCCTCGCTGGCGGTTCTGATGCCTTTTTGACAGCTTTTTCAACTTCTTCCTCTGCGGCGGCAATGCCCATAACTTTTGAAGTTTTGCAAACAAAAGTTGGTTTAAGAGAATCTTCTGCTGCTTTGGGGGCATTAGTAGGGGCAAATTTCAATAATGATGGCACTGCCCTTTATGAAGCAATGTCTGCGTTGTATATTTCCCAACTAATTGGGCAACATCTGACTTTAGGACAGCAGTTAATTGTCATTCTGACCTCGATTTTTGCATCTGTAGGTGCAGCGAATATTCCCAATGCTGGACTGGTAACGATGACATTAGTGTTCACTTCTGTAGGCTTACCTACCCAGTACATTGCTTTACTAGTTACCATAGACTGGTTTTTGGATCGCTGCCGCACCGCGATTAATGTCATGGGAGATATGACTGTCAGTGCTTTACTTGACGGCAAAAAGCCTCGTTCTGTAGACGAGGCTTAGTTTGAAGCTTTTCAGGTAGCTAATGCTGTTGGGGTCCTTTGGCATCACATTCTTTAGCCCAACAGCGTTCTAGAAGTCGAAGCCGCCAGATCAATGCAAAGCGTTGGGGATTCAATACTAATTTAGTATCGTGACTAAATAAAGGCTGGTTCAGATACTGCCAAAGGGGAAATTTAATTTTGGTGTGTTTTGGAGTCATAAGAACAACAAATATTATAAAAGTTTAGCGGCCATAGTCGGCATTTTGTCTAGCAATTGCCTGATAGTGTTTTTCTAGTTAAAGACTACACTGCGTTTTTGCAATTGTCCTGGTGGCAATTGCGGAATTTCACCAAGTGAATTTATATTATTTCCGCTTTAATACTGAAATTGTACTCACGCCTGACCATTGATGACATCAGTTGAGTTGTCAAGAGTTTTACAGGATAACTTTTTCATCAGCCATCCCTTCAAAAGTGATTTCCAGATTGTTACTATTCTGAGTGAGTAGTAGATTTAGGGCAGTTAGAGGATATTTTCAAAGTTGCAAAATATATTATAAATTCCCGCTTCCAAACCTCTCCTCAAAAGTTAAAGAGGCTTTAAAACCCCCATTCCCTTGTAGGTAATAGGACTAGGGGCTTAAGTTTCCGAGGCTTAGATGTTAGCAATCCTACTTTTCAAACAACTCTAAGTCAGCTGGTCTTGCTTTCTAGAATCAATAATGTGGATTTTTATATCTATACCTTTAATATTGCAACTTATGTACGACAACAGCGCATAAATAAAGATAACTATGCCCAGCATCTCTAGCACTTCTTCTATAGTTGTTATGAAGACATAAATCATGTTATGGGGGGTGTAGTAATATTCATAGTATCCACCTACCAATTCACTCACAATTGCACCTGCTACGTAGATTGTTCCAGCAATGAAAAATAAGCGTCGTGTCTTGCCAGGAAGAGTAGCGACAAATCGCCCAAATACTAGCAAAAAGAGGAGTACGAAGATAGCTCCCGCAATCACCCAAGCGTAGTAAAGAAAACCATTAGTATTAAATGTATCTCGCAGTGGTCTAGTTAGTCTTTCATGAAAACCGATCAATTCATCTAAAAATAAACCAGCAAAAACTATTGACAATCCTCTCCATGCCCAGACATCTTTATTCTTAGCTAACCTCTGAGCTTGGAAGGTGATCTCCAGCAGAATAGAACAAAATAGTAAAGCTCCTCCAGAGTAAATTGTAGGAATATTATGCTCGCCGTTGAGATCGAATAGAATGCTAAAGATATCTCTCCCAGGAAAGTCAGGTAGATAGTAGACATTGTAATTAGCCAAAAGACTGACAAAAGCCAAGCACAATACTACGCCTAGCAGGAATTTGAGGGTTTTGTTGGCAGAAAGATATACTTTCAATTTATGCGGTGATTGCAACGCTGCGATCGCATCTTCTGGTTTTATAGAACTTCTTGACTCAACTACAGATATCCTGTCACTCTTAGCATTGTCTGAATAAGACTGGTTTTTGAGGATCTTGCGTCGCTCTGGCAATACAACTTTTGACATGAAGTACTCAATGGTTTGCTGTTTAACAAAACCATGCATTGCCAGAATTTCTCCCAACTGCTCACCACTTAACTCTTGTGTCTTGAGCGCTATATCTAATTCATCTGGAGTAATTAGTTCAGCTTCAACTAAGTACGTCCCAAGCGGCTTAAGCTGAAAACCTTGTGTATCTATTTTCCTAATCAATTAGGATCTCCTTCTTTTTGCTGCCTGAATGTAATAAATTTTTAGGCTTTTAGTCATGAAACATTACGATTACTGATAATATCAGATTTTAAGAGTTTCATAACCTTTGCTTAATCACATTTTGCGTAGGCTAAATTATTGACTATACAAGTGTAAATTCATGCTAAAGAAAAGATGAATTTATTATGTAGATACATCAGTTCTGCCGTTGCTGTTATTTCTAAACGCATTGTTCCTAGAACAAAAATAAATCCACCTATCACTCTCATGTGTAGGTGGATTTATTCAGATGTGCAGACATCTAGCGCGGTTGATTGTATCTGTAGCAGACAGAGTAAGTAGCAAAAATCCTGCTAGAGTTGTATTGCAGGGTAATCTTCAACTTAGGAGATTACCTATAATTTAGTAATGAGTGCCAGTTTTGCGATGGTTGATTGCGGTAACAGCATCAGGCTTGAGTAATTTACCTTCATCCACAGTTGCATACACAACCCAATGATCGCCACATTCCAGACGTTGATTGACTGAGCATTCTAAATATGCTAAAGCGTCGGTGAGGACTGTACAGCCATTATCTGCAACTGCTGTACTAAAGTTGGCAAATCGATCTTCTCCAGGCGCGAAAGATTTGCGGAAATGCTTCATGTAGTCTTGATGGTTGCCTTCAGGTAGAATATTTAAGGCAAACTTACCGCCTGGATACATCAAAGATTCGATCGCTCGGTCTTTGGCGATCGCAACACTTATTCCAGGTGGGTTGAAGGTGGCTTGAGAAACCCAAGCGCCTAACATTGCGGTAGACACTTCTCCAAGTTTCGCTGTGATCACGCATACTGAACCAACAATGCGACCAACAGCTTGTTCCACTGGAGTAGCGGCTTGTTGTGGCACACGTACTTTTTTAGCCTTTTTCAGTGTTTGGGCAAAGTCTGTACCTAGTTCTTCACAGAATTTGAGTGTGACATCATCAGGTTTAAACTTGACCTTCAATGTGTCAAAGCCAAAACGGTATCCAGAATCCCGGAGTTTACCTTCTATTAAGTCAAAGGCTTCGCCACTCCAGCCATAGGAACCAAATACTCCAGCGAGTTTGCTGTTGTCACCGCTTGAGATCACAATCCCTAAAGCAGTATGAATGGGAGTTGGCGCATGACCACCGATAGTAGGAGAACCAATGATAAAACCTTCTGACTGTGCTAGGTTGATGCGAATTTCATCAGGGGTGGCAAATTCGCAGTTAATCGATTTGACTGCAACTCCACCTTTAGTTAATCCCAGAGCGATCGCTTGTGCTAAAGTCGCCGTATTGCCGTAAGCTGAAGCGTAAAGTAGGGCAACGGAAATCTCGCGATCGTTATGAGAACGGCTCCATTCTCCATAAGCTTTGGTAAGCTCGATTAAGCTGCTGCGTACTAGAGGCCCATGACCCACAGCATACATTCTCACCTGCAAATCTGATATTTTCTCCAAAGCTGCTTGTACATGAGGAGTTTGGGGAGCCATCAGGCAGTTAAAGTAGTAACGCTGGTCTTCTTTGAGCGCTTCCCAATTATCATCAAACACTTCATCACCACAGAGATGAGTTGCAAATAACTTATCTGTGTAGAGAATTTGGGTTTGCTGATCGTAGGTACAAAGTCCTTCCGGCCAACGTGGGCTAGGAGTGGGCAAGAATTTCAAAACATGACCTATGCCTAAATCCAGAGTTTCTTTCCCGCGCATCACCAAGACTTTCAAATCTTGCTCTAGGAAAGCAGCACGCAAATTGTTCGCACCGGGAAGAGAACAGACAAAAGTTACCTGTGGTGCCAGTTCTAAAATTGCTTTGAGGGTTGCAACTCGATTGGGACTAAAATGACCCAGGATTATATAATCCAAACTTTGTAAATCTAAAGTCTGCCGCAATGCCTCTAAATAAATTTCGGTAAAGCTTTCTGGCGGTGGATCAATAAGTGCGGTTTTATCAGCTTCAATTAAATAGCAATTGGAGGTAGTACCTCTTTCAAGTGCGTATTCAATTTCAAACCGCAGACGTGACCAACTACGTGCTCTGATCGCCTTAGTATTTGTAGCAATTGGTAGAACTTGTACGTCGCGTGGCTTGGAATTGGTCATAGCTGTTAAAAGTTAGCGAATTGGAAATAGGTTATGGGGAACAGGGAATAGGGGATAGGGAATAGGGGATAGGGAACAGGGAATAGGTTATAGAGTATGGATCATAGGAAACAGGGGATAGTTTTCTTTTCTGTCCCCTGTCCCCTGTCACCTGTCACCTGTTACCTCTTCCCTATTTCTTAGTAGTAATTACCTACTTTGCGATGGCGAACGGCTGTGAGTCCATCGTTTTTAGAGACACGACCTTCTTGGACTGTGCAGTATAAAATCCAGTGGTCGCTGCATTCCATGCTGGTCTGGATTTCACATTCCATGTATGCCAGAGCATCTGTCAGAATTGGAGAACCGTTTTTAGCAGTTTGAGTTTTCACTCCTGCAAAGCGGTCAGCACCGGGATGCAAGCGCTTGAGAAAGTGCTTTTTCAATTCTTGATAATTGCCTTCTTCCAAAACGTTGAGGACGAAGCGATCGCCTACTTGCATTAAGGAATCAATGGCGCGGTCTTTCGCAACGGCAATTGTCAATCCTAATGGTTGCAAACTCGCTTGCGTTACCCAGGATGCCAGCATTGCGCTTGAGGCATTATCTTTTTTAGTGGTGACTATATATAGTCCACTACTAATGCGACCCAACGCCTTTTCCATGTTGACATCAAGAGACTTGATTTGCTTGATGTTGCGATCGCGCACTAGCAATTGTCCGATGTCTTTACCAGCTTCTTCACACAACTGGAATGTTGATGCGCTGGGAGTCTCTTTAATCCGAATGGGTGGGAAAGCTTCTTTGATGCCAGAATCGAGAAATTGTCTGCGGAGTGTATCAATGGGTTCATCATCCCCACCGTAACATTCAAACAGCCCAAGAAATTGCTTGTTCTTGGCGACAGCTAGCACTGAACTGATACTAGCTTGGGCGGCGGCGGCGGTACTTGGAGGCATACCAATAATGATGCCAGCAGCTCTTCCAGCTAGTTCTTGAATTTCTTGGCTCTCAGCAGTGCTTAAATCTAGTACTTCTACTCCAACCCCAGTTTTCAAAATACCTTCGGCAATTGCGTGACCAAGGCGCTCGCCATAACCGTAATCTGAGACAAAAAACAAGCCTACTGTTGTTTCTGCTTTAGCTTGTTTTTGGCTCCAATTTTCGTAACACCCGGTCAGAACATCTAAATGGTGGTATAATAAGGGACCGTGACCATTTGCGATAATATTAATCTTTCCTAGATCGCCCATCCGCTTCATCGCATTCAGCAGCGAACGAGCGTTAGGGCCCATCAAGCAGTCGTAGTAAAATCTAAAGTCAGCTTCGATCGCTTCTAAATCTTCATCAAAGGTGCGATCATCACAAAAGTGCATCCCAAAAGCATCACAGGTGTAGAGAATTTGGGTTTTGCGGTCAAAGCTAAAGATTGTATCCGGCCAGTGCAGGTTAGGCGCACTCACGAATTCCATTTCGTGTCCTTTGCCGATATCTATGCGATCGCCAGTTTTGACAACCCGCTTAGAAAATGGATCGTGTACTAAGCCTTCCAAAAATTGCAGCGCAACTTTTGAGGCTAAAACAGTAGCTCTAGGAGCTAATTGCAGGACATCTTCCACTAAGCCACTATGGTCTGGCTCTGTGTGGCTGACAATTATGTAATCAATTGTCTTGGGGTTAACAAGACCTTTTAGAGTCTCTAAATACAGATCGCGAAACTTCTGGTGAGAAGTATCAATCAAAACTGTTTGTTCACCCCTAATTAGATATGAATTGTAGGTTGTGCCGTTTTGCAGTCCGAATTCGATATCGAAGCGATCGCGGTCCCAATCAAGAGAGCGAATCGCCGTTGTGTTAGGGGCAATTTCTACAGTTTGTATAGTTAGCCGATGTTGAGCGTTCTCTGCGTTGGCCTTGCCGGTCGTAGACATCGCTACCATTATTCGTCTCCGAGCGCAAATTGTCAGGTTTTTCTTCTGCCCCCATTCTCTCTATTATTTTTTGTTTAAGTTGTAATGAATATCAGTTTTTGAATAATTTAACTTGTATCAATTGTTGCTGTTTCCTAGCAAGAAATATGACTCAAAAAATCTACTCAATATTAATTTATTCTGAAAAATATACTTAGTGTTTTATTTGGCTACTTCTCTGACTTTATTCTAATTTAAAAATATCATTTTCTTTATATTATTTGACAATAAAAACTGAAAAAACTAAAACTAATATCCTATATCTAGGACTATTATATAAAACTCAGTACAACTCAAAAGCCTCCTCTTTAATTGCCTTTTGCCTCTTAAATGGCTGCATAAGGAAGTTGATAAATAAGAGTTGGTTCTTTTGAGGGTGACGTAGAAATGATAAAAATATACTAGGTTTTGTAAACAAACTCTGTAGTTATGGCGTAAAATAATTGTCTTAAGAAGATGGATTAAAAGTTAGTTTTTTAAGACGCTATTTTACAAAAAAGTAGGAAAGGTAGGAAAAGTAGGAAAGGTAGGAAAAGTGGTAAAAATAGGAAAAGCAACACAAATTTTTCTATCTCCAATAGGCATTGAATATATTTTTGTTTCAAGCAATAATATTGTTGTGTGAAATATAAAATTTATGTAAAGTCGAGAAGATAGATGTTTTTTGGAGATAGTCAAGAAAAATTTCCAGAGATGAGTTGAATAAAAAGGAAGAAGGCTCCTATGTATATGTTTTTCTGCTCATTCCAATGGGAAATAGTGTAAAAATAATTTTTAAAGTTTCGATAAATCACCGTATTCATAGGAATAATTGAAGAATTTTAATGATACAGTCCTTTATTATCGACTTTAGACATTAATTAGAATAACGCTAACAAATTCTTAAGAAAAAATGGCAACAATTAACTGTGTAAAAGGTTATTAATTATGGGATGCCGATTAAAAGTCTTTCTAACTGAGCAAGAAAAGCTGACTTTAGAAGAGTTAAGAAAAGCTAAACATGTTCCTCAACGCACCAAGGATCGGGCTCAAGTCTTACTGCTAAATAATCGTGGCTTAAAAAACGAGCAAATTGCTAAAGGTTTGGACTGGGCAATTTCAACAGTACGTCAAACCCTTCATCGCTGGGAAAAGATGGGTTTAGCAGGTCTGTGGGATGCTCCTGGACGAGGTGGAAAACCTCGATATTCAGAATCAGATTTGGTTTATCTAGAAAATTGTTTAGCTCAAGAATCACAGACTTATAACTCTAAACAATTAGCAAAAAAACTGGCATCTGAACGCCAGGTAAGCTTGAGTGCAGATCGGTTACGACGGGTACTTAAACAAAGAGGAAGAAGGTTTGGAACCGCACGCAAACAACCTCAAGAACAGAATCATTAAAGCCTCTCGTCACTCTTAGTAATTTCGTCAATGCAAAAGTTGGGCCAGGATTGGTAAGCGATCGCATATCTTGACTACAACGACAGTAACAGTAAAACTGAAGAGGCGATCGCTTTGGTCTTTCACCCAAAGTCAAAGGCTGCTGTGGCTCTGTTATGGATTAAATCACCGACCAAGGTTTTGCAGCAATTAGCAAAGCAAGGATTTAGAATGTCGAACTGTTGCTTTCAACCTTAATTATGCAGACCAAGAAGATTTTAACAGCCTGAATAAACTTTGGTAAAAATTAGCACGTTAATTTTGATGTAGCTCTGGTATACCGAAGTGCTAAATAATTTAATTAGGGCAAAACGAACATCCTTTCATCAGGAAATGCTGAAAGTCAACTAATTTTGGATTTTATTTTGAATTGATTTCTTTCTTGGCTCAATTCGGTCTATTGATTTAACATATTCAGACAGTACAAAACAAAATCCACCTTGATATCAAATTATCAGGTGGAATTGTTATTTATTCTTAGTGGATCCGAGCAGAGTCGAACTGCTGTCCAAATTGGGTATTGACCCCCCGCTCATTCACAGGTTTAGCCTTTCTGACCCTCAAGGCGGGAATCGTTCATTATCCCGAACGTAGGATTCTCTGATTTAATCTTAGCTAGCAAGCCAACCAGAGAACGCTTACTAGAGCATCCGTTGGGGTTTGGTCTTCAGTCCTTAACGGAGTCAAACTAAAGACGCTCGAACCTATAAGAGGTGTTTAGGCAGCTACTAGAGCATCCTTACGAGCAAAGTTAACGATGTTATTCGCATTTACTTTTTGTTTGAGCCTTTGATTTCCGAGAGGAGACTCACTCTCGACCTGAATCACAGAGCAGCGTTCGCCAACCTGTCGAAACCGTGACGGACCCATGCGCTTCATACTTCGATTATAATACGCGATTCTTGAATTTGTAATTCGTAATTCGTAATTCGTAATTATCAAAGTCAGAATATATGGCTCCACTTAGTCAAAATAGCCAATCGCTAATTTTAAAACCATTAGCAATTGGCTATTTACCATAATCCACAAAAAATATTTTCCTAAGTTAGTGCTTCAGCACCACCTACAACCTCTAGGAGTTCTTGGGTAATGGCAGCTTGTCGAGCTTTGTTGTAAGACAGTGTGAGGGTATTAATCAATTCGCCCGCATTTTCACTAGCATTACTCATAGCTGTCATCCGCGCTGCTAGTTCACTAGCCGCAGATTCTTGCAGCGCCCGCAATAGCTGGTTACTCAGATACAGAGGTAACAGAGAATCGAGGATCTGTACTGGATCTTGCTCGAAAATCATGTCAGGAGCCAACGCGCGGGCTTGGCTAGCTACTTTTTCCCGTTCGACTTCAAATTTACCGCCACGGGTTGTCAAGCGGAAGATTTCGTCATCACCTGCTTCTAGTCCTTGCGGATCGAGGGGCAGTAAGGTTTGGATTACAGGACGGGAGCTAACCAAGGAAAGAAATCTGGTGTAGATTAATTCGATGCGGTCTACTTCTTCCGAAAGGAATAAGGAAAGTAGTTGATCCGCAATCTGATTGGCTTCGGCTGCGGTGGGAATTTGTTCTAAGCCGCTATAGGTGGCATCAATGGGCTGATCGCGGCGTTGAAAGTACTGTGTAGCTTTGCGCCCGACGAGTACAAATTGATAGTTTAAACCTTCTGCCTTGATTTCCTTGGCACGATTTTCTGCACGACGGATAACGTTATTATTGTAGCCGCCGCATAAACCGCGATCGCCTGAAATTACCAATAGTCCGACTGACTTAACTTCTCTTTTTTTCAGCAGTGGTAGGTTTGCTTCTTCAAAGCGCAGACGGCTTTGCAAACCATACAATACTTGTGCCAAGCGATCAGCAAAGGGGCGAGTCGCTAGCACTTGTTCTTGCGCCCGGCGCACTCTAGCCGCAGCTACGAGACGCATGGCTTCTGTGATTTTTTTGGTGTTTTTGACCGACTGAATGCGATCGCGTATTGCTTTTAGATTGGCCATATTCTTGTCCTTAGTCCTTAGTCATTTGTCATTTGTCCTTTGTCACTAGTCATTAGTTATTTACCAATGACTAATGACTAATGACTGATGACTAATTACGCTGCTGCTTTGAAAGTCTTCTTGTATTCGGTAAGTGCTTCTTTCAAGGCAGTTTCTTCTGCATCACCTAGTGCTTTGGAGGCTCTTACTCCTTCGGCATACTGGGTTTTACCAGTCTTTAAGTACTCCCGCAGACCTTGGGTAAAGGTGGTGACTTTATCTACAGGCACATCATCTAAATACCCATTGATACCAGCATACAGAATTGCTACTTGCTCATATACTGAGAGTGGCGAATTTTGTGGTTGCTTGAGGAGTTCGCGCAACCGTTGACCACGTGCCAACTGGTCTTGAGTGGCTTTATCTAAGTCAGAAGCAAATTGTGCGAAGGCTTGCAGGTCGTCAAATTGGGCTAGTTCCAATTTAATCTTACCGGCAACTTTTTTCATTGCCTTGGTTTGAGCCGCAGAACCCACGCGGGATACTGAAATACCTGGGTTCACAGCCGGACGGATACCAGCGTTGAACAAGTCAGAAGATAGGAATATCTGACCATCAGTAATGGAAATTACGTTGGTGGGGATGTATGCCGAAACGTCACCAGCTTGGGTTTCGATGATTGGTAGGGCGGTCATGCTGCCTTTACCTAATTCATCACTTAGCTTGGCGGCTCTTTCTAATAAGCGAGAGTGAATATAGAATACATCTCCGGGGTAAGCTTCGCGTCCGGGTGGGCGACGTAGCAGCAGGGACATTTGGCGATAAGCTTGGGCTTGCTTGGAAAGATCGTCGTAAATTACTAGGGTAGCTTTGCCTTTGTACATAAAGTACTCGGCAATAGTTGCGCCTGTGTAAGGAGCTAGGTATTGCAGTGTTGCTGGTTCACTGGCGCTAGCAGCGACGACGATGGTGTAATCCATCGCGCCTTTTTCTTGCAATGTCTGCACCACGTTAGCTACGGTGGAAGCCTTTTGACCGATCGCAACATAGACACAAACTACATCTTCTTCTTTTTGGTTGATGATGGTGTCGATCGCGATCGCAGTTTTACCGGTTTGGCGATCGCCAATAATCAATTCCCGTTGACCACGACCGATGGGAATCATTGAGTCAATAGCTGTAATCCCCGTTTGCATGGGTTCGTGTACAGATCGACGAGCAATAATACCAGGCGCTGGAGATTCAATCAAACGGCTTTCTGAGGATTTGATGTCTCCCTTACCATCGATGGGACGACCTAAAGCGTCTACAACTCTTCCAATTAAGGCTTCCCCAACTGGAATTTGAGCAATTCTACCAGTAGCGGTTACAGAACTACCTTCTTGAATTTCCAGCCCTTCACCCATCAACACCGCGCCCACGTTGTCTTCTTCTAAGTTTTGGGCGATGCCAATTGTGCCATCTTCAAATTCTAAGAGTTCCCCAGCCATAGCCTTTTCCAGACCATAGATCCGGGCAATACCGTCACCTACTTGTAGGACGGTACCAACGTTAGCAACTTTGACCTCTTGATCGTATTGCTCGATTTGTTGTTGGATAATGCTGCTAATTTCGTCAGGTCTAATTGATATGCTCATGTGTCTATCTTGTTTGCTTTCGAGACGGAAAAATTAATTCAGTTAGGAGTTAAGAGTTAGGAGTGATGAGTTAAAAATGCAAAAATTACAAGTTAAAAGTCAAAATAAATTACTATTTACCTAACTCCTAACTTCTAACTCCTGTACAGACGCGTAGACGCTCGTAGAGCGGCTTCTCGTAAGAGTATAATCGCGTCTCTCTAACTCCTAACCTTCTAGCTATTAGTTAAGCGCAATGAAAGGCGACGCAGCTGACCCCGGATACTGGCATCAATTACCTGCGAACCTACTTTAATAATCACACCACCAATTAACTCACTGTCTACCTTGGTTTCTAGTTCTACCTGGCGAGCATTACTAATGGCAATGACCTTTTGGATGATTGCCTGCTGTTGAGCTTCTGTGAGGGGAACGGCTGAAATTACTTCCGCTAATACGGTTTGATTCAGCTGCCGCAACAGCGCCAGATATTGTTGAAAAATCGATTCCAAGAATGCAATGCGGCGTTTGTCTACTAGTATCAACAAAAAGTTGCGTAAGTAGGGGTTAGCGCCTTCACCGAGTATTTGTTTGATGAGAGCTTTTTTGTTCTCAGACTGAATAAACGGGTTGCTGAAGAAGTTGTGTAGCTGTTTGTCTGCTCTGAGCAATCCCAGAAAAGTCCGCGCATCTTCCCCGAACTCTTCTGTCAAATTTTTCGATTGCGCTATTGACAAAAGTGCCTGTGCGTAAGGTTGGGCTACTTCGGCTGCCGCTACCTGACTTGTCATACATTGCCTCCCAGTTGTGCGATGCTACGATCAATTAAACTTTGTTGAGCATCGTCGGCAATCCCGCCTTTGAGTTGCGATTCGACTTTTTGCAATGCTAGTGTAGCAACTCGTTGCCGTAGTTGAGCGATCGCTCGCTCGGTTTCGCTGTTTAAATCTGCTGCTGCTGTTTGTTTCAAGCGTTCTACGTCTTGCGCTGCTTTCGCTAACAAGGCTTCTTTCGCTTTTTGAGCATTTTCTACGGACGATTGGCGGATACGTTCTGCTTCTGCTTGAGATTGCTTCAACTGCTCTTGCGCTTGGGAAAGGGCAGTCTTTGCCTCTTTTAAGCGCCCTTCTGCTTCCTGAATTGCGGTGGCAATATTGGATTGTCGCTCGTTCAGGATATTGCTTAAAACTTTACGTCCGAAGTAGAATAGTATGCCAACCAGAATCGCTAGATTGATCAGATTGGTTTCAAAAATGTCTAGGTTTAGACCGAAACCACCTTCTGCTGCGCCTTCTGCCAATTCAGAGTGAACAGCGTTCGCTTCTGCGGCAAGTAATAAGAATGTCCCCATGATACCCATTTACAAGTGCGCTGCTCGCTTGCTAATACGTTGTATTTTCCCCTAGGGAAGGAAATTTAAGTATCTTTTCCCTGTCAGGAAATTAAGTATCTTTCCCAAGAAGGGAAAAAGTGCCTTTTTTGACACTTAAATTTTGCGCTCTGGACTAGGGGCCAGTTGCGCGTATGCTTTACACAGAACCAATCTCGTTAGGTTATCTAACTGGAGTTGGCCCCAATAGTTTTTCTAGAATCTGCCTACTTAGAGCATCAACTTGTTGCTCTAAGGTGCTAAAAGCTTGTTGTTTTTGTTGCTCTATTTCAACAGAAGCTTGTTCTCGTTGAGACTGAGCTTCCTTTTGGGCTTCAGCAATTTTTTCGGCAGTAATTTTCTTAGCTTCAAGTTGAGCGGCTTCTACAGTAGCTTGCGATTGTCTGCGAGCGTCTGCGAGTTGCTGCTCATATTCGGTAGCCAAGCGTTCGGCTTTAGCCAAGCTTTCTTTCGCCTCAAGGGTATTCGTTCGGATGTAACTCTCGCGATCGTCTAGTACCTTGGTCAGTGGCTTATAGAAAATTGCATTCAACACAGCTGCTAATAGCAGGAATTGCAATGCCATGAAGGGCAAGGTAGCATCGAAATCAAACATTTGTCTCCTCTTTGGCTGGAGTAGCAGTTTTCATGGCTAGCAACGTCATCCAACCTTTCATATTTTAGAGACCCATAGCCAACAAGGGTCAACTGAACATTATAACTATTGAGATACCCAAAACGTTTTGATTGTAGAGGCGTGATGATTCACGTCTCCACACTCACAAAAATTTTCAGGTATTAACCGAAGGGGTTAGCGAACAGCAATACCAGGGCAATTACCAGACCATAGATAGTCAAGGATTCCATGAATGCCAAGGTTAATAGCAGAGTACCGCGAATTTTTCCTTCTGCTTCAGGTTGACGAGCAATACCTTCTACTGCTTGTCCAGCAGCGTTTCCTTGACCAATACCAGGGCCAATTGCAGCTAAACCAATCGCTAAAGCAGCAGCGAGAACTGAAGCAGCCTGAACTAATGGATCCATGTTGATTTTCCTTGCTTTGATTACAAAACTAACAAAAGTACGTTAACGATTAGAAACGTGGTTTTCACGCTGCACATGAGTTCTTTGATCGCGCTTTGCGATGTTTTGAGCGAATATGCTCTTGGAACTGTGCTATCAACTGAGAAGTTTAATGCTCCTCATGTTCATCTCCGCCATGTCCCTCCATTGCCTCATGAATGTATGCTCCGGCTAGGGTGGCGAAAACCAGGGCTTGAATGGCACTGGTAAATAAACCCAAGGCCATTACAGGCAGAGGTACAAATAGAGGAACTAGCAGCACCAACACCGCAACTACCAATTCATCCGCCAAAATATTACCAAATAGCCGGAAGCTTAGGGAGAGGGGCTTGGTGAAATCTTCGAGAATTGCGATCGGCAACAAAACGGGTGTTGGCTCTATATATTTCTTAAAGTAGCCTAAACCCCGTTTGCTAAAACCTGCGTAAAAGTACGCTAAGGAAGTTAGCAGTGCTAATGCAACAGTCGTATTGATGTCATTGGTGGGAGCTGCCAATTCGCCCGAAGGTAGCTTAATGAGCTTCCAGGGAATTAGCGCACCTGACCAGTTCGATACGAAAATAAACAAGAACAATGTGCCAATAAATGGCACCCAAGGGCGGTACTCTTTCTCACCAAGTTGGTTTTTGGCCAAATCACGAATAAATTCTAGGGCGTATTCCATCAAATTCTGGATGCCCTTGGGAATTCTTTGTGCGTTGCGAGTAGCAGCTATTGAAGCCACTACTAAAATGCTAATCACAAACCATGAGGTGAGAAAAACTTGCCCATGAATTTTAAGATTGCCCAACTGCCAGTAGAAATGATGACCTACTTCTAATTCGGCGAGGGGAAAAGAATTAAAGGCGTTTAAGACACTAAGCATTTGCATTCTTCAAGCATTTTCCCCAACGATCGAGGATGGGATTACTATCTTTGTGAGCCTGAACTTTTTAAGAATCAGGAAGGAACGCAATTTGCACCATATAGACGAGGAGCGTGGCTTTGTAAGTTAGAAATCCCAAAAATATGGGCAAAATCTGTAGCTCACGCCATTGAGTTGCTACGATCATGACTCCCATAAATAGAGCAAAACGAGTTTTGCTCAAACTAGTTTTTTCACTACCAAGTTGCTCAACGTCTCTAGCCAACATTTTTAAGTAAACCACACCTGTACACGCCCCAATTAAATAATTTAGGGCAATGTTTAAGGAATAAAAAATCCACACAGAGATAAAAATAACCCCCGTCAAGACAAGCGTGATTACCAACAATCGCTGGAAGAGTTGATAAAACTCTCGCATAGAGTTACCTGATTCTGTGTCTCCAGAATCAGTTTTAGCATCTTGTTGCGTTGTCGGAGTGGGCGCAATTGATTCGTCTGACAAGCTCACGAGACTTGAAACCAGTACAGTTAAATTATGATGACTGCACATTCAGTCAGCTGAATCATATCACGATCCGGTAACAATACTTTAGGAAAAAACAATTAACTTCTTGGCAACGTTACACAGTCAGTAAAATCGCGCTTCCAGAAGCGAGAGAGCGGCTGATGATGTAAAAGACTGTGTGGGTGAATAATCAAATTATCGTTGCCGAAAAATTCAAAATTTCTTCCAATTCCAGCTTTTTTGAGTAGATTATTGTCCTCCAAAGTCGTTACATAGCATCTTGGTGTTTGAAGTAATTGGGTGTCAATAAAATCAACTGGTGCTTGAGGAGTGTATGGGCGTACCGCAAATCAGTAATCGGAGAGTAGCGGCTTGTCATTAAGCAGCGCACCACTGCTGAATTTCAAAAAACTCCAACTTTTGGGATTTAGAATACCCGTTTGTTGGGCACTTTCCTAATCTACATTAATTTATCAAAAGTGGTGATGGGCGATCGCTCATCACCATAAGTATAAATTGCTTTTATTAAGCCAGTGTTGAATTGGAGTGCGATTAAGCAGGTGCTAATAATATCAGTTGCTGCTGAAGAAGTTTTCTTACTTCATCTAATCCCAGTTGCACATCAGCCAAAATCTCTGCAACCGTTGAATTCGCATCACACTTTTGCATAAATTCAAACTCTGGTTCAGATAAATTAACAATTTGGTAATTGTAATTAAAAAAGCATTGACTGGGAAATCCTTCAATACAAGGATTAAGTTCGGGAATCGCTGCTAATAAAGCTTTGTCGTCTAACCAGTCAGTTTTTACTAAGGGAGGACGGCCAAGGAAAAACTCGTAATGAGTTACTTCTGGATCTAGTAATTCTATCAGGCGATAAAGCTGGCGATCGCTCAATCCTTTTGCTCGTTCAACTAACTCTGGTGCTTTGCCCAAAAGTCTCTCCAAATCCCAGAAACTCGGATTCGAAAAACCAATAAACTCCAATCCCGAAGCATCAATTAATTCAAACAGCGTCTCAATGTTGTAGTCAATTTCTTGGGGATGAACGTACATATCGGCAAAGTGTTCATCCTTGTGGTTTTCTAATGACCAACGCTGCTTTTCGTATTTGACAATTCGGTTATTTTCTGGTAGGGAAGCAAAAATTTGCCGTCCGACTTGGACACCATCGCGGTAGTCGCCTTTTTTGTCACCTTGCAGAAGTGCGATCGCTTTTTGCATGAGTTGAATTTCCCAGCGTCCCAACTCTCCATACACAAAAATGTGCATTAAGCCGCCTGGGGCTAACTTCTGCGCCAAAGCTTGAATACCGCGAATCGGATCGGAGGTATGGTGCAAAACGCCAACACAGTTAATTAAATCAAACTCACCCGATAACTGTTCCACATCAAACAAGCTGAGGTGATGAAACTCAACACGGTTAGCACCAGAACGTTGACAACGTTCTTTTGCTACATCCAAAGCCCCAGTACTGAGATCAATTCCCACAACAGAAGCCTGGGGATTGAGATGAACCAGGTACTCTGTACTTACCCCTGTACCGCAACCTGCATCTAAAATCCGAATATCTTGCCTTTGGGGTTTTTGACCTGTGCAAAAATTATGAGCAGCTAGCCAGTTCCAGCGCCAGTTATAGCCTGGAGGTGGTTCATCCAACAAGGCTTCCGGCGGAAAGGGATAGGTATTGTAGAGTTTGGCAACAGCAGCACTAACAGTTTGGGAATCGGACATGATGAGGAATAACGCAGCATTTCTGAGTTTAACGGATAGTGGATGATTAGAGCAAAGATTACTATTGCTTATTTTCTACTACTTATCCAACAGCAAAGTCAGTAAATTCGCGTTTATAAGGAGCATGAAATTGGTTTTTGTGCTGCTAATAGTCTGTATGCTCATAATCTACAAAGTAATATCTTTGCTCAAGCTGAACCGACATACTGGAAATTTTTCCAACTAGATTCATGAAATTTTTATTCTTAAAGTTTTATATGGGTTACAACTCATAACCTTATATTTAAGTTTTTTCCAGATTTGATAATAAGGCAAAAGTGTTGAATGTGAGCTTAACAGATTGAAATTGTATGGATATCTTATCTTAAGACAAGCACGCTTTTTGCTGACTATAAACCTTTAATAATTTACACTACCTTACTTATCTATGGTTTTATTTTTATCATATTGTCTTTTGCGATCGCTCCCATGATTTACAACCAATCAGAGTTTAATTTACGTTGTGAATGGGGGCCACAAGGAGTTGCTGAACTCGCTCCCATCAGTGATGTAATTATAATAGTTGATGTTCTCTCTTTTTCTACCTGCGTGGAAATTGCCACAAATAAAGGCGCAATAATTTTTCCCTACGCATATAGAGATGAATCAGCCATAGATTATGCCAAGTCAGTACAAGCAGAATTGGCAAGTCATAGACAACGTTGGACTACAACTGGATATTCTCTCTCGCCAAAATCGGTAGCTGAAATTCCTGCTGGAACCAGACTAGTTTTACCATCACCTAATGGTTCATTTCTGACTTTACATACAGGAAATACACCAACTTTGGCTGGTTGCTTGCGAAATTGCCAAGCTGTAGCGCAATTTGCTCAAAAATATGGCGACAAAATCGCTGTAATTCCTGCCGGTGAGAGGTGGAAAGAAGATGGTAGTTTACGTCCTGCATTTGAAGATTTAATTGGTGCTGGGGCAATTATTAGTTATTTAGATGGCAGTCTATCACCAGAAGCTGAAGTGGCTGTGGCAACATTTCAAGCTTTCCAGCAGGATTTACTGGGGTACTTGAAAAAATGCAGTTCGGGTAAAGAGTTGATTGAAAAAGGCTTTGAGCCAGATGTTGAATTCTCAGCCGCCTTTAACATAAGTAATTGCGTGCCTTTATTTAAAAATAATGCCTATCTAAACGTGGAAATTTTTTGATTGAGCCAATTATAGGGACACTATATGAGCCGTCGAATTCATGTTATCTAAATTCCAAAAACAAGGTTAATTAGGTGCCAAGTTTTAATTATGCGTATGCCATATTTAGATGCCTTTGTCTTGCCAAGTTACTCTTATGTTTTTCCCAAGTAATAGTTGTGTCGATAATTTCGTCTAAATCATTGTGCTTTGGTTGCCAACCCAAAACTCTACGGATTTTATCAGCACAAGCTGCAACACAGGCAGGATCGCCCGGACGACGTGGTGCGGCAATAACGGGAAAATCGACACCAGAAATAGCCTTGACTCTCTCAATAACTTGTCGCACGCTGTAACCTTGCCCGTAACCGCAGTTGAAAATTTGGCTTTCACCTCTTTTGTCTAAGTAATCCAAAGCATCTAAATGAGCAGTCGCCAAATCCTCGACGTGGATATAGTCTCGGATTGCGGTTCCATCAGGCGTAGGAAAATCAGTACCAAAAATTCGTACTTCTGGCTTACGCTTGAGTGCCGCATCACAAGCAGCCCGAATCAAGTGAGTGGCATTCGGTGACATTTGCCCCAATAGTCCACGTGGTTCAGAACCCGCTACGTTGAAGTAACGTAGAATTACGTAGCGCATTGAAGATGCTGCCGCATAGTCCTGGATCAGCCATTCACTCATCAACTTGGAACGTCCGTAAGGATTAATCGGCTGTGTAGGGTTCAACTCAGTAACAGGATTTTCTTCTACTTCCCCATACACTGCGGCTGTGCTGGAGAAAATGAACTTGTTAACACCCATTACGCTACAGCAGCGCAGCAAATTTAAAGTGTTGCGGGTGTTGTTCGCATAGTAATCGAGTGGATGAGCTACTGATTCTGGAACAATCAGACTAGCGGCAAAGTGTAAGACTGCGCTGAATTCATGCTGGGCAAAAACTTGATAAAGATGCCCGGTGTCTACTAAATCCCCAATAATTAATTTCCCGTGTAGTACGGATGCTGGTGAACTTGTAGAGCAGTTGTCGTAAACCACGACATCATAACCAGCTTCCCCCAATTGACGAACTACATGGGAGCCAATGTAACCAGCACCGCCAGTTACCAATATTTTCTTTTTCATTTCTTTTTCCTTATCTACCTTTACCTAACAAAACAACTCGAATCGTTTTGAAGGCGATCGCTAAATCCAACCAAATGGAATAATTTTTGATGTAATACAGATCGTAAGAAAGCTTTTCGTAAGCATCTTCGATAGATGCTCCGTATGGATACATAACCTGTGCCCAGCCTGTAATTCCCGGTTTGACCAGATAGCGGACTTCATAGTAGGGAATCGCTTCTTTAAGTTTGACATCAAATTCTGGCCGTTCTGGACGAGGCCCAATCAGACTCATTTCACCCTGTAAGACGTTCCATATTTGGGGTAATTCATCAATACGCAACAAACGTAGCCAGTATCCGATTCTGGTGATCCGTGGATCGCGTTGACTTGCCCACTGCGCCCCAGACTTCTCTGCATCTTGATACATGGAGCGAAATTTATAAACTCTAAATGGTTTACCGTACAACCCACTTCGCTGCTGACTGTACAATACTGGGCCAGGACTATCTAATCTAATTAGTAATGCAACCAACAACAGAAGTGGTGCAACTAATACTAGTAAAAAGAGGATCAATATGAGATCGATAACTCGCTTCAGTTTCATACTGAAGTAACCAGGCATTAGGTTAAAACCATCGCTAAAAGCCAACCATTTGTCTTGTAGCAGCGATGAAGGAAGTTTATACCAAAATGTTTGGTAAACATCCGGCAATGTGTAAACCGGAATTCCTCGCAATCGCATCTGCATTAACTGTTGTGCTTGAGATTTGGAAAAATTTATCTGGCCTGTAACTATAACCCCAGACCAAGATTCTTGACTCCATTGCAACAAATCGCTCAGATTTCCCTGATAACTCAGATTGCTTTTTGGTAAGTCTATGGTTGTTTGATTTTCTTCTGCTAGAACAGTCAACTTTCCTAAAGGATTAAGTACCAGCAATTTCTGTGCAAATTTAATGGCATTATCCTCTGCTCCTAGTATCAACCATCGACTTTTCAGAGCGTGCGATCGCACCCATTTCACTGCTACTACGCGCAATATTACTGCCCAAATGGTAAAGATCCCGATGCTAGGTAAGAAGACGCTCCGCCACGATATTGGGTTATGTTTGCCAATACCTGACAAGTAAATTAGGGCAGAAATAAAGAATGCGATCGCAATGTTACAAACAATAATTCGAGCAGGCGCTCTTAAACCTGCAATTTGCCGATCTGGATGGTACGCATCTGCTAAATAAAGCGCTGCAAGTGTCATGCAGACAAATCCGTAAGGCAATGGATTGAGCCAATGTAAGGGTTGATCTAAACGCAACCATTGTGCGATCGCTAAACAAACGAGCAACCCAAGAATATCCCCTAACAAGAGCAATATCGGTAGGCTGCGGATTATGTTGGGCAACCTAGTATTGGCAGGAGAACTGACATAACTTGTAAGAGTCATTGATTTTTTGATTCTTCAGTATCCTGGTATTTATTTGTTAAAGGCAGCAAGAGATTTAAAGATGGTAGTATAAAGACTAGCTCTTTTGTTTCAAAGCATACATAGATAACAAACTTTTGTAATGCTCTGTTTTCCAAAAGAATTGGGTATTGAATATTATGGACTGGAAGGGCAGTTGTCAGTGGGTTTACGTGGCATATATGTAATACATATATCTTACTAAGGTTAACTACCCAAGCTTTATATTTGCATGATGCCATGAATATCGTCAATATTAACTTGAAATTTAATTAACATAAATTTACTTAAAAATACGTATTGACATATAGATGCAATTTTGATAAAAAATTGTTCATTATAGTAAAATACTGTTAAAAAATCAGTATAAAATATTGTAATTATTAAGGATATATTAATGTAATCTTCCCTGTTTGCAAGAGTTTGCGTTTTTATCAAGGTGTAAATACTAGTTAAGTCAATAACACCAGAGGAAGCAAAATTTTTACGTACTAATACTTGATAAATAAAAATTTTAAAACATATATACAATAATATAGAAATTATCTAATTTAGCTTACGTAGTTTTATATACCCGTAGTAAAAGGTTATATGAAGGTTAAAGTTTTATTTAATTTAAATACTTGTGAAAGTAATATAAAATCTCAGAGAGAGAAAATTAAAAATACCTTGACATTTCGATAATGTTTCTGGGATAAAACTAAAAAGATGTAATAGAAAGGGAAATAATCCAACAATTACAGAGAAACATTATGGTTTTTATACATGGTTTTTATAAAAAATTGTACTTAAGTATGTCCAAACAACTATCTTGGGCTATCAAAATTGTGAAGCAAAACTAGTTAAGTATTTCAGATATTCGCAATATATTCCATGCCCTCTAACCAAGAAGACCAAAACTCCCTAGATTTGCAACAATACTCGCTGATTCTGAAAAGGCGTTGGCTAGTCATAGCTGCGGTGACTGCCTCAGTTTTTGGACTGTCAGCTTTAATTGCCATCAGACAAAAACCAATTTATGAAGCAGAAGGCAAGTTGCTCTTCAGCAAAACTGACCGTGTTTCTTCGCTGACAAGTCCCTCGGCACAAGTTGGAGAGTTGAGCAGTGTGACTCAACTCAGCAGCCCGTTGGATACAGAAGCAGAGGTAATTCGTTCTAACCCGATAGTTGAAAAAACTATCACTAGTCTCAACTTGCTAGGTAAGCAAGGAACACCCTTAGAAATAGATGAGTTTCTCAAAAAAATCAAAATTAAGAGTGTCCGGGGTACAGATATTTTGGCGATTTCCTACAGCAGTAGCAATCCCAAAGAAGCCGCAGATGTTGTGAATTTGCTGATGAGATATTACCTGGAGAATAATATTCGCATTAACCAAACCCAAGCGACAGTGGCACAGAAGTTTTTGACCAAGCAATTACCTGAAGTTGAAGCAAGGGTAGTCAAATCAGAGGCAGCTTTGCGTCGGTTTAAAGAAGAAAATCGGGTAATAGCCCTAGAGCAAGAAGCGGCAAAAGGAGTCGACAGACTCGCGGATTTATCAGACCAGATTACCCAAGCTCAGGCAAATTTAACGGATGCTGAAACTCGCTCACAACTTCTGGAACGTCAATTGAGATTGAATTCGCAGCAGGCTGTAGATATGGGAAATTTAACTCAATCAAAAGCTGTGCAGGAGGTATTAACAGAATACCAGCAGGTGCAAAATCAGTTAGCAGTAGAACAGACTCGCTATACAGACAAACATCCTGCGATCGCTAATTTATTAGCAAAAGAAGTAGCCCTGAAAAAGCAGCTAGAGACTCGAATTTTTGAGAATGCAGGCAGAGAAAAATCTGTACCGGCGCAGAATTTAGGGATGGGAGAACTCAAGCAGACCCTACTGGCCCAACTGGTACAGTCGGATGTAGAACGGTCAGCATTAGCTAATCGAGTTACAGTTTTGCAGAACGCATACGCAGTTTCCCAAAGACGATTGAGTGTCTTACCCCAACTGCAAGAAAAAGAGCAGCAGTTAGAGCGACAGTTGCAAGTAGCGAGGTCTACCTATGAAGAACTGCTGAAGCGATCGCAAGAAGTCGAAGTAGTAGTAAATCAGAATGTCGGTAACGCCAGGGTAGTATCCGCGGCTTTACTTCCTAAAAAAGCTGTTTCTCCCAAAATTGCCCTTTACCTGGCGCTAGGTGGATTTGTAGGAATTTTGCTGGGTGTAGGGTTAGCTCTGATGTTAGAGGCTATGGATCAATCCCTCAAAACTCTTGAGCAAGCCCAGCAGTTATTAGGTTATCCTTTACTCGGTACGATTCCTCACTTGGGTCAAAAAGCTAAAAATGGTGGGGAAGCTTTAGTTGAACTGCCGGTGAGAGATAATCCATATTCGGGAGCAAGTTCAGCCTTTGAGATGCTTCAGACGAACCTGGATTTTACCATCTCTGATAAACCACTAAAAGTAATTGCTGTAGTTAGTTCAACTCCAGGTGAAGGCAGATCATTTGTAGCAGCAAATCTGGCAGTAGCCAAGGCACACATGGGACGCAGAATCTTATTAGTAGATGCGGATATGCGTCACTCATGCCAACAGGAAATCTGGAAATTATCTAACTCAGGCGGACTAAGTAATATTTTAGTTGGTCAAGCTGAGTTTCGTAGCACCACCCAAGAAGTATTAGTTAACTTGGATCTATTAACGGCTGGGACAATTCCACCCAACCCCGCAGCATTGCTAGATTCACAACGCATGGCTTTGTTAATTCAAGAGGCAGCTAAAGACTATGATTGCGTCATTATTGATACTCCTGCCTTGAGTTTGTTTGGTGATGCACTGATGCTAGGCAAGATGGCAGATGGGATATTACTGGTTGTACGTCCTGGAGTGCTTGATTGTGCTGTTGCTAAGAGTACGAAGATGATGCTTGAGCAAGCGCGATCGCGTGTTTTGGGAATGGTGATGAATGGAGTTACTGCTGATAGTGGTTTTAGTTACTACAGCCAGAAGGGTTATTACGACAAAAATAGTAGCGATGCCTACGGCGGCAAGCCACGGAATGGTAAGGGTGAACTGAAGTTTCCCAATATACGCATTTCCTAATCCCTTGATAGCAATTTAACTTAACTATTTTAGTATTTTTGCGGTAATGCTTGTATTAAAAGAGAATATTTTTGGTGAAAAATAGCTTACTTAAGAACGGTTTTTACAACTCAATAACAGGATTAATCAAAATAGGGCTAGGCATACTAATTATCCCTATACTAATTCGCCTGTTGGGAATTGAAGAGTATGGACTATGGACTCTAGCTTCTGCTGTAGTGGTAATGGTTACTTTAGCTGAAGCGGGTCTTTCCACAGCCACAACTGTATTTGTTTCTCAAGACTTAGGAAAGAAAGATGTTGATGGCCTGTCCCAAACCTTGACTGTAACTTTTGGGGCGATGCTGATATTGGCAACTTTAGCAATAGTTGCTCTTTGGATAGGTGCTGAACCGATTATGAATTTATTTCCTAAATTGGGACAGTTACAACAGTTAAAAGTTATACAGGCTATCCAAATTGGGGGATTAGTAGTAGCAGCGCGATTACTGCAACAAATTTTGATTGGTGTTGAACAAGCACATCAGCGCTATGACTTGATGAATGTGTTAAATACAATGCAGTCCGTGCTACTCAATGTCGGAATGCTGATTGTAGTTTTGCTAGGAGGTCGCACAGTTGAGTTAATGCAGTGGCAGGCTGGAATCGGTGTAGTGAGTTTGTTTAGTCATATCTGGGTAGTGCGATCGATACTCCAAAATATGAACCTGCGTCTAAGTTGGAATCAACACAAAGCAGTAGCAGTAGGAAGCTACAGCTTAATGATGTGGTTAAATACATTGGGAAGTGTGCTTTTTAGTAGAGGCGATCGGCTAATTGTCGGTAGCTTGTTAGGTACCCAGGTGCTTGGAGTCTATGCAGGTATTACTGATATCACCGCACAAATCAACTCATTTTCTGCATTACCTGTACAACCTTTACTTCCAACTTTAAGCAATCTAATTGGACAGCAGAATGTTAATCAGCGTCAACTAGAACAGCAACTTAAACAAGCTACCCAAATCAATGGATTAGTTGCTTTAGGAATGGGAGCAACTCTCATAACACTTTCCCCATTAATTCTCAAACTATTATTTTCTGAGCAAACTGCAAGTCAATACTTAATTACCTTCTGTATTGCAACAGGAATTTACGCACTTTATTCATGCCACGCAGTTGGCTACTACTCTTTATTAGGGACAAATGCAGTTAAGACTTGTGCATTGATTCAGTTGCTAGGCAGTTTTTCGTCGCTAGGATTAATTGCCATTGGTGCTTATAACTTTGGTTTAACAGGAGCAATTATAGGTAATTTGGGATATCTCACAACCTTTTTGGTAACTGTATTTGGAATGAAGCGTTTATCTGTTTCTTATACTCTCTGGTTTCAATGGTTATGGTTTCCATTAATTTGGTTTTTTATAGTTGTGTTATTAAACTTTCAGCTTCCAAACGATTATCTAGTAAGATGTATTATATGTTCGATACATATAGCTATTTTAATGGCATGGTTCGCTATTAGTAATAACTACAGGTTTTCAGCTATCAAGAAATATATCGCTGCTAAAAATAAGCTTTAGAGTTATATTTTTCAAATAAGTTTCAATTAAAAAACTAATTTAGGGTTGGATACATGGATATAATAATTTGTACTTATAACAACGCTAATTTGCTAGATCGTGTTCTTACAGCCCTTTCTTTATCAAAAGTATCTCCTAGCTATCAATGGACAGTTTTAGTTGTAGATAATAACTGTACAGATAATACTAGTGCTGTTGTTGAAAAACATATTAATTTCCAAATAATACCCGGCTTGTGTAGGATAGTAGAGCAAAAACAAGGATTAACTCACGCCCGTTTATGTGGAATTAAAAATACAACTAGTAAATGGCTTGCTTTTGTTGATGATGATTGCCTTTTATCAGAAAACTGGATAGATAAAGCAATACAATTTGCTGCATCTCATCCAAATTGTGGTGCTTTTGGTGGCAAAGTAGTTCTCGATTGGGAAATAACTCCTTCCCCTATCCTTGTCAAACATTCAGGTAAATATGCTGCCTATGAGCGCGGCGAAATTTCAAAACAGTTAAATCGGCGTAATTACCAGATTCCAGGTGCAGGCTTAGTGCTTCGTAGAACTGCCCTTGAGAAAAGTGGCTGGTTAGATAAACAATTACTCAACGATAGAGAAGGAAAAAAGCTAAGTGCAGGAGGAGATTCTGAGATAGTTTTACGAATTCTGAATGCAGGTTATCAACTTTGGTATACGCCTGATTGTGTGCTGCACCATTTTATCCCCACAAAGCGCATATCAAAAACTTATCTTTTTAACTTAATGTATGGTTTTGGTGCCGCAGCTCCTTACATTGCTGCTATGCGTTGGAACCGTTCTTATTATATTTGGTTGATTGTATCTATTCTCCGAATTTTCAAAGGGTTTCTGCAAGTAATTGCTTGCTATATTAAAGCTTCAATTAATCCGAACAATAAAGCAGAAGCATTAATCATGTGGAATTGGACTAAAGGTCAAATTTATAGTTTATTTACTATTGTCAGGATGGATAAACAAGAACATATAATCTGGTTAAGCTTGTTTCAAAAATCATTGAATACTTAAGTATAGAGTTAGATAAAAATTAGATAATGACTTTAAATTTATCAAAAACTAACTATCAAAAGTATATTTTGCTATTTGTTGGAATAATTATATGGCTAAAAATTCCGATAATTGGAGTTTTACCACTACTTTTATTTGTATTTCTCAATAGAAACTCAAAATCCTATAGCCTAGACAGCTTACTCAATAATTCTATACTTCTGCTAGTTGCAGTCACCGTCACTCTTTTCTGTTGTCTTATAGATATTCAAGCTGATACCGAGCAATATTTAATAGCATATCGAGATTGTAATGGTGATAATCCTATAGAATGTTTCCAATCAGCAAATTTTCCATTTGAACCAGGTTTTTATTTGCTCGCTTCTATATTATTTATTATTTGTAATGGTTCAGATTTCGGCTTCTTATTATTTTGGTCTTTTATTATTAATTTTCTGACATTTTTCGTAGTCTGTAAGGGGGTTTCAAAAAAATATTATGCTTTACTGATATTTTTTGTTTTACTAAATCCGGCATTTTATCTTCAAGCATTTATAATGCGCCAATTCATGTCAAGTACTTTTTTTTTGTGTGCATTAGTTTCTAAAAAAAATAAGGTAACTTGTATATTATTCTTGCTTTTAAGTATTTTAAATCATTACTCTATACTCCTTTATTTACCTATAATAATCATGCAATTCGTTGATGTAAATAGCTTATTAAATGGTAAATATTTTAATAAAATCATTATTTTACTTAAATATACCAGTATTAGTTTATTTGTATTTGGATTAATATATTCTGTGAATCAAGCTACTATCGCATCTCTCTTTGATAGAATTAGTAGTATTCCCCAACTTAGTTTCTTAGCTGCTAAAAGTTCATTTTTTGTAAAAAATCAATTGGCGAGTATAGGTTTTCTAGCTCATTTAGTGCTTGTAGCCTTTCTTGGTTATTTTTATATAAATTTATCACGAGATAATTACATTGAGACAAGTTTAAATTCTTGCCTTACTTTAGAAGAAAAACGTTTAGACTTAAGTATGTTATGTCTTTATGTATTGCAGTCAATTTTATTTTTATTTACCCGCAATCTTGATTACCTTCCTTTGAGATTGAGTCTTATACTTCTATCCTTTTTAGGAATTTTCTTATATTTACCTTTAGAAAGAAAGAGTAACCTTAAACCACCAATAAACTTTTTGTCTATGCTTACTTTAGTTACGTTATTGTTTAGTTACTTTATTTATTTTTTACAAGCTAACTCTCGTGCAAATCCTACATTTAATTACTTAGAAGGTCATATATTCACATCATCTATTATAGATTATATTTATCTGGCTATTTCTCGGTGGTAAATAACTCCCTATAAGTTTAAGAAATAATGCATAACCCAATTCAAGTTGACGTAATTACTCTAACAAAAAATTCTTCAAATTGTATACTTAAAACTTTGGATAGTGTTAGTATACAAGATTATAAATACATAAATCACATTATTATTGATGGGAATTCAGCAGATGAAACAGTCGATATTGTCAATCAATATAATCATGAGAAACAAGTAACTATATTTCAGCAAAATGGTGTTGGAATTGCTAATGCTTTTAATATAGGATTAATGAAATCATCAGGCAATTTAGTGATTTTCTTAAATTCTGGAGATACTTTATTTAATGAAGTTGTAATTACTAAAATTGTAGATTCTTATATAAAACAAAAGTGGATTTGGGCATTTGGAGAAACTATTTCTATGAGCCGGAAGCAATACTTAAAAAGACATATTAAGCAGTACACTCAGTGGAATCAAAACTTATTCTTGTCTCGCAATCCTATCTGTCACCAGTCTACTATTTTCTCACAAAAACTTCTCCAGGAAGTCGGCTTATATGATGAGCGGCTAACTTTAGAAATGGATTATGATTTTAATATTAGAGCCTCCTTGATTGCTCAACCACACCTGCTCTATTTTCCAATTTCTTACTATGACACGACAGGTGTATCTTCTATAAAAGTCTTTAAACATTATAAGATACACAGAGAGTTACGTAAGAAATACTTTACACTATCTCCTATTAATAGCTTCAAAACTGATAGTTTGTGTTTTTTAAAAGCATGTATGCGCTTTATGATGATCCCGATGAAAATCTTCTTGTAATTTAATTTTTTATTTATCCAAAGTAAATTGAATATAATAGCTAAGTCTAATATGTTATTTCAGCCCAGAGTCAAGACTTTTCCCTCTGTAACCGTAGCCATACCAACCTATAACGAGGTAAATTTTATAGAAAACCTGGTTTTAGGATTTTTAAGAACAAATTATCCTAACCTAATTGAGATATTTGTAGCTGATGGTGGCAGTAATGATGGTACTCAAGAAATAGTCAAAAAACTCTCAGATAAAGACGCACGAGTTAAATTAATACACAATCTTGATAAAATTCAATCGGCTGGTCTTAATTTAGTTCTGTCTGAATGTATCGGTGATGTTTTTATTAGAATTGATGCCCATTCGGACTATGCACCTGACTATATTGAAAGATGTGTCGAGGCTTTACTAGAATCAAAAGCTAACAATGTTGGTGGAGCGCAGCGTTTTGTTGCACAAACTTCCTTCCAAGCTGGTGTTTCCCTTGCATCCAAAAGTTTTCTTGGTAATGGTGGAGCTAAATATAGAAATCCCAACTATACAGGTTATGCAGATACAGTTTATTTAGGGTGCTTCTGGAAAAAGAGTTTACTAGAGATACAAGGCTATAATATCGAAGCAAGTTCTAATGAAGATGCTGAATTAAACTTGAGATTAAAAAAGGTATTTGACACAACACAAATTACTAACCAAGATGCTGAATTAAATCAAAGATTAATTTCCTACAATAAACAAGCAATCTATATTGACTCCAAAATTCGTGCCTGGTACTACCCTCGAAAAAACTGGAAGTCCTTGTTTATTCAATATTTTAGATATGGCAGAGGTCGCTATTTAACGAGTACAAAACACAAACTAAAATCGCAGTTAAGAGGTTTATTACCTTTTGTATTTATATCTACTGTAATTTTACTTCTGATTGTTGATTTACTGTTTCCCAAACTAGGTCTGCCTATAGAAATATTAGTTATAATAGGTTTGTTTTTGCCTTTTTTAGAGAGTTTACGAGTTAATTTGGTATATTGGAAAAGCTTTTCTGCCGAAATTTGGCGAGGTAATGAAGATAAAATACCATCATTTTTTAGCCGTTGGTTATTTTGTGGTGTTACTTTATTAAGTATGCCGATTGCTCACTTTTCTGGATATACATATCAATTATTTCGCCAGAAAATTATGGGAGTAAAAACTTGGTAAATTAATATATTTGTTAATCAATTAAGATGCGATCGCACTTTTTATTTCTTTGCAGAGCTTCTAATTTTCTATACTCTAACTCAAAGCGATGCCTCCAAATCTATTATCGAATACGCTAATTTTTGCAACGTCATAAAATTACCCTTCTATGCAAAAAGCTTGAAGTATTTACTGTTTTATTGATTTGGAGAATCTTTAATCTTATCAAAGCATCTTTTACATCCAAATTTGATATAGACGAACTTCGTAAGCCTCTAAAATAGTACTGAAACCTGCCTCAGCAGATAGTTTAGTAATAGGATTTTGATTAAAAGTAACTAATTTATTAGCTAATTTTTGAGGGAGTTTTACGGTGAGATTAATCTGAGTATCATTGTGATTAACAGCTATCATCACAAAATTTTTAGTATTAGGAATAGAGAATAATTTAACTTCTATATCTGAGTGATTTACTTGTACTTGATTCTTTGAATCTTCCCCTCTAACAATTGCAGGAACATAATCTCGAAATTCCTGAATAGTAGGATACAAAACTGACTCATTCCAGAAATGTGAAGAGAGGTAGTGCGTCCAAAATAGCAGCCCATCTGCCCCTGTAAGGACTGATAAGTAAAACATATAGCGAAATTCTCTTTTTGTTGGTAGTCGTTTTTTGAACTGATTTTTGCTATAAGCCTGTAGTACGTTCCAAAATTTTTTCTTTTTAACATAAGCTAGAGAAATTACTTTATACAGTGCCTTTCGGTAAGATAATACCCATTCGAATTCTGAAACTCCCTCCTCGCAAGGATAACGATCCCACATCAGTATATCCATTGCATCGGCGTAAGATTCAATTTTTTTAATGTCAGCAAAGACTAAAGCAACTGGCTTAGAATTATCTTCTTTCTTAATAGCTTGGTATATCTTTTTTAATAAATCTGGAGAGAGCGGTGTAGGTTTTTTAATCTCTGGTTCATCATAAAGATACCAACCATAAACAGAAGGATGATTTTTATAAGTACGAATAAAATGTTTTACCCCTAAGATATTTTCTGATTCAACTAGGGGGCGATAAATTTCTAATAAAACTTTTACTCCTGCTTTCTTAGAAGTATCCAGAAATGCTTGAATTTTTCCCTTGTCTGCTTCTCCTACATAAGGTATTAATAGATCAATTCCTTTAGAAGATACCTGGGTTGAAACATCAATATTGTAAATGTGGTCATACCAGCCTAAGAAGAAGGGTAAATTCCGTTTCCGATTAACTGTTAAATATTTGGTGGTATTGAAACTCAAAAGAATGCAGCTAGTACTAGCTATTACCAAACCAGGAATCAAGCCTATAAATTTACGTCGCTTTATCAGCATGAAATACCAAATTTAATAACACACTTAATTAAATGTCGCATTGATTAGTTTGGCAATATTTGGCATTATCTATAAACTCTTGCAACTTATTCAAGGGAATTATCTGGAATGATGACCCACCTTGCACCGCCGCCGTGATGTAAGCAAACTTTTGTCCACGATAAAACTGGTCACGTCCAACCTTGGTGGCATACCGAGACTTCTGGAAGTCATTAGCAATATTAGAATTATAAATATTTTGTAACAGTTTCACCGCTTTGGCATTTTTTGTGGTGAATTTGATGCTTGAGTCACCACTCACGGTTATTCCTTCTTTGGTCACTGTCCCATTTTCTTCGGTGACATTAGCATAAAAGTATAATTTTCCTTTTGTTCCCTCGTAGCCGCGGGCTTCACTGTTGTATCTCAAAGTTGGTAGTTGCGAACGAGTCTTTGCCCACTTAACAACGGTGTTGATGTTCTGCTCTGGAAGCGCATTTGCAGGAGTGACAGCTAAAATAACTGCGATCGCAGACAGGGCAACTTGGGTTAAATAGTTAAATTTAGAACTTTTGTGCATAGTATTTTCCCGTTAAAGAATACTGATAGCTAAAGCTAAAAAACACCGCAATTTAAGAATTCTTTCCAGGGCGGCGTTATTTCGTAATATTCAGTCATCAGTAGCAAAAACAACTTAACATCGACTAATGACTACTGTCCACCGATCATTGCGGAAGAAAATTTAGTTTCAACTAAGATTTTGTAATATTTGCAATAATCGTAAAATGGATACTGTCACAAACATCAAAATAGAGGTTTTTGGCATCAGTAGACCATGCCTAGCCTATTTCTGAGTTACAAAACTTAGATTTGATCTCAGCCAAACAAGAGTATGTACTCTTGAGACTGGATGTATCTAAGCTAGAGGTTCTACACACTTCTTAATAAACCAGCCTTGAGAACGCAAAACGTTCTAATCTAAAAGCTAACTGGGTTAATTTACTGGCAGTTTTGCAGGCAATACTCTCAAACTCATGAAGCACAGAGACACCGAAGTGTCAAGCCTCAAAGCGACCCAGATTTAACATATATAACGATTATGATGGGAGTTTTACAAAGCCGATGAGTGTTAAGGCGAGTGGTGGAAGCTCAGTTGCGCGTCCGCAACTATATCAAACCCTAGCTGTAGCGACAATTACCCAAGCCGAGCAGCAAGACCGCTTTTTGGGAAGTGGTGAACTAGATGAACTGGCAAGCTATTTTGCATCTGGTGCAAAGCGTTTAGAAATTTCCCAGACGCTTACAGATAATGCCGAGATTATTGTGTCTCGCGCTGCCAACCGGATTTTTGTCGGTGGTTCGCCAATGGCTTTTTTAGAAAAGCCCAGAGAAGCAGAACTAGTAACTGCTGGTGGTGGTGCTAATGTTCAGCAAGGGATGCAACTAGGAACTGTAACCTACGTTGAAAGTCGTGGCGGGTTCCTAGAAAATTTACGATCAATATTTAACTCATCCCCCAGCGGCCCCGTACCCGCAGGTTTCAGACCAATTAACATTGCTCGTTATGGCCCCAGCAACATGGCCAAGAGCTTACGGGATTTATCCTGGTTCTTGCGCTACGCTACTTATGCGATCGTTGCTGGCGACCCCAACATCATAGCGGTGAACACACGGGGTTTGCGGGAAATAATTGAAAATGCCTGCTCTGGTGAAGCAACGCTGGTAGCTTTGCAAGAAATCAAAGCCGGATCGCTTTCCTTTTTCCGCAAGGATGCTGAGGCTACAGAAATTGTGTCTCAGTACATGGATGTTTTGTTAACAGAATTCAAAGCAGCCACACCTTCAAATAAAGTCCGTCAACGCCCCTCTAGCGACCAGCAAGGGTTGCAACTGCCGCAAATTTACTTTAATGCAGCAGAACGCCGTCCCAAGTTTGTGATGAAAACTGGGTTGTCAGCTAGCGAAAAAAATGAGGTAATCAAAGCGGCATATCGGCAAATTTTTGAGCGCGACATTACCCGTGCTTATAGCTTGTCTATATCTGACTTAGAATCCAAGGTGAAAAATGGCGACATCTCCGTGAAGGAGTTTGTTCGTCGTCTAGCTAAATCTCCCCTTTACCAAAAACAGTTTTACCAGCCTTTTATTAACAGCCGAGTCGTCGAACTTGCTTTCCGCCACATTTTAGGACGGGGCCCAAGTAGCCGGGAAGAAGTACAAAAATACTTCTCGATTATTTCTAATGGTGGTCTACCAGCCTTGGTAGATGCCTTAGTAGATTCTGCTGAATACGGCGACTATTTTGGTGAAGAAACAGTACCATACCTCCGGGGTCTAGGGCAAGAAGCACAAGAATGTCGCAACTGGGGACCGCAGCAAGACCTGTTTAACTACAGTGCGCCTTTCCGCAAAATACCTCAGTTTATCACCACATTTGCTGCTTATGAACAGCCACTACCAGACCAACATCCTTACGGTTCTGGTAATGACCCCTTGGAAATTCAGTTTGGCGCGATTTTCCCGAAAGAAACTCGCAACCCCAGCACCCGTCCGGCTCCTTTTGGCAAAGATACCAAACGCATCCTGATTCACCAAGGGGCAGGGATTAATAACCAAAATAGTAATCCCAAAGCACGGGGTGAAGCTCCTGGTACTCTTGGACCCAAGGTGTTCAAATTAGACCAACTGCCTGGTACAAGAGGTAAAAAGGCTGCCAAAAATTCTAGCGTCAGATTTTCCGAAAGCTCAACACAAGCTGTGATTAGAGCTGCTTATCTGCAAGTTTTTGGTCGCGATCTCTACGAAGGTCAGCGCCCGAAGGTATTAGAAATTAAGCTGGAAAACGGCGACATCTCTGTACGTGAGTTTATCCGTGCTTTGGCTAAGTCTGATGTATTCCGCAATCTGTACTGGTCATCGCTCTATGTTTGTAAAGCGATCGAGTATATTCACCGCCGCTTGTTGGGTCGTCCGACTTATGGCCGTCAAGAAATCAACAAGTACTTTGATATCGCTTCTAAACAAGGCTTTTACGCGGTGGTTGATGCCATCATTAACAGCGTAGAATACAGCGAAGCATTTGGTGAAGATACAATTCCTTACGAACGGTATCTGACTCCCGGTGGTGTATCCGGGCGGCAATTGCGCGTTGGTAGCATTCGTGAAGATGTTGCGGCAAAAGTTCAGAAGGAAGTAACGCCGAGCTTTGTGACATTGGGTACAGTCACAGAAAAACGGTCAGAACCAGATATTCAGTTCCGCATTAACCAAGGTGTTAGCAAGCAACGCGAACAAACCAAAATCTTCAAACTGGTTTCGAATACCAGCGACAAAGTTGCAGTAAAAACCTTGATTAGCGCTGCCTATCGTCAGATTTTTGAGCGCGATATTGCACCCTACATCGCTAAAAATGAATTTACGGCGTGGGAAAGCAAGCTGGGGAACGGCGAAATCAGCGTAAAGGAATTTATTGAAGGTTTGGGTTACTCGAACCTCTACCTGAAAGAATTCTACACACCCTACCCCAACACCAAAGTGATTGAGTTGGGAACCAAACACTTCTTGGGACGTGCGCCATTAGACCAAGCAGAAATCCGCAAATATAACCAAATTTTGGCTACTCAAGGAATTCGTGCCTTTATTGGTGCTTTGGTAGATAGTGTGGAATATAACCAGGTATTTGGTGAAGATACGGTTCCTTACCGTCGCTTCCCAACCCTACCTGCGGCAAATTTCCCGAATACCGAGAAGCTTTACAACCAGCTGACCAGGCAAAACGATGACGTAGTTGTGCCTAGCTTTAAACCCGTGCAAGCACGTGTAGGAGTTAGTAACAATACGCCACTTTTGACGCAGGCGATCGCAGATATAGCAACCCAAACAAACGGTATCAACAAAAGCAAGCCGGCTTTTGCTGAACTGGGTCGTTCCTACAACGATGGTAGCGGACAACCCGTAGAACTGGGTGTGCGTAAACATGCACGCATTTACCGTCTAACAGAAAGTGCAAACCAAGCCGAAACACAACAGGCAATCAACGCCATTTACTGTCAGGTATTGGATGTATTTAGTGGTGAAGTGCCTGATAATTTCCGCCGTACTGACCTAGATAGCAAACTCCAGAATGGTGAAATTTCCGTGCGGCAGTTTGTGCGTGAGCTAGCTAGTTCTGAAATCTATCGTCAGCGCTTCTTGTCACCTTATCCTCATGCCAAGGTGGTTGAGTTCCTTTTCCGTCACCTGTTGGGGCGTACACCCGCAACTCAGGAAGAAATTCGCCAGTATAACCAGTTGCTAGCTGATAGTGGTTTGTCGGCTGCTGTAGAAGCAATAGTCGAAAGCCCAGAATATAGCCGCTACTTCGGTGAACATGTTGTGCCTTACAACCGCTTCCCATCTCTGCCAATAGGTAATTACCTAGGCAGTGTACAGGCGGCTGAGTAAAGATTAAAAACTGGAAACTTGGGACTGGGAATTTAATTTTTTCCCAATTCCCAATTCTCCTTTGTAACCTTTCGTAATATTGCTCTCAGATTACAGCTAAAACAGGGAATTCTGAAAGGTAATATTACAAAGTGTTAAGAGCAGTCATAAATGCTCAACAGAATGCCGGAAAATGTTTTGCGGAAGGTAACTGAGTTTAAAAGCTTGTGTACTTGTGTTGACTCAAGAAAACTCGTAATTAATTAGTCGTAGCAGTTATCAAACTGTTGTGTCTAAAAGAACGAGAGAACAAACTCAGTAAACCAAATTCAGAGTCTCACCAGTTTAATCAAATCCTGGTTTCATTTGTATTGGAGGAATCCATTAATGAGTATCGTCACGAAAGCTATCGTGAATGCTGATGCAGAAGCTCGCTACCTCAGCCCTGGTGAATTGGATCGGATCAAATCCTTTGTTGCCAGTGGTGAACGCCGCGTGCGGATTGCTCAAATTTTGACAGAAAATCGTGAGCGGCTGGTTAAGCAAGCTGGCGATCAATTGTTCCAAAAGCGTCCTGATGTTGTGTCTCCTGGTGGTAACGCTTACGGTCAAGAATTGACTGCTACTTGCCTGCGTGACCTAGATTACTACCTCCGCCTCGTTACCTACGGTATCGTTGCTGGTGATGTTACACCGATTGAAGAAATTGGTGTTATCGGTGCCCGTGAATTGTACAAGTCCTTGGGAACCCCTATTGATGGTGTTGCTGAAGGTATCCGTGGGCTGAAGAATGTAGCTACTACATTGCTGTCTGGTGATGATGCTTCTGAAGCTGGTACCTACTTCGACTACCTAGTTGGTGCCCTGCTATAGGGTGATGCTGTTTCCCTGCCGAAACAGAAGTATTGTAATACGGTTGGAAATAAGGAATTAACAACATGGCTCAAGACGCAATTACCGCTGTCATTAACTCCGCAGACGTTCAAGGTAAATACTTAGACAACTCTGCTTTAGAAAAACTAAAAGGCTACTTCGCTACTGGCGAACTGCGGGTACGTGCTGCTAGCACCATCAGCGCTAACGCTGCTGCGATTGTTAAAGAAGCTGTAGCAAAATCTTTGCTATACTCTGACATCACCCGTCCCGGCGGCAACATGTACACCACCCGCCGCTATGCTGCTTGCATCCGTGATTTGGACTACTACCTCCGCTATGCCACCTACGCTATGTTAGCTGGCGATCCTTCCATTTTGGATGAGCGTGTATTAAATGGCTTGAAGGAAACCTACAACTCTTTAGGAGTTCCCGTTGGTGCTACCGTGCAAGCTATCCAAGCAATTAAGGAAGTAACCGCTAGTTTGGTTGGTTCTGATGCTGGTAAGGAAATGGGCGTTTACTTAGACTATATCTCCTCTGGCTTAAGCTAAGAGCTAGTTTGCGCTTAAGAATTTAGGTGCGGCTTTATTAAGGTCTGGAAATCAACCGTGAGTGCTAGAACGTTATATTGCTTATCTTGGTAAATTATCAGTGATGAGTGTTGGTGGTCTAGTATTGATGTTTGATTTCCAGCCTTGGAATGATTAAAAGATTTGCACTCAAGATTTTGAGATAAAAAAAGTTTTCACAAAGTTTACAGGAGATTTTCAAAATATGTCCCGTTTGTTTAAAATTACTGCTCTAGTTCCCAGCCAAACCCGAATTCGTACCCAACGCGAACTGCAAAATACCTACTTCACTAAGCTAGTTCCATACGAAAACTGGTTCCGTGAACAGCAACGTATTCAAAAAGCAGGCGGTAAAATTATCAAAGTAGAACTGGCAACTGGTAAGCAAGGTGCTAATACTGGCTTGTCGTAATTCTGTAAATAGAATATTATTTTAGGGAATTAGTAAGAGGTCAGTATAGACCTCTTTTTTGTTGAGAATTAATAGTATAAAAAATCTGTTAATTAAGTCATACAGAAACAAGGTACTCTTAATCAAGCTTGTTAATCTTCTTAAAGTACTTCTTCCACTCAGCATCTAGAGTAGCTTCGTACTGAAAACCTAATTCTTGGCCACTTCCGTACCTAACAAGATTCACCCCCTGCATACTTGATAATTTTAGAAGATAGGTATCTTCTAAAGGACTATCAAGACTCACAACCTCATCGAGCCTTATTGATACAGTAGGGCAGTTTCCAAAGAAATGTTGAGTATAAGCATCAGAGTAATTATGATATTGAGAAAGTTTATTCAAGCGATGTTCAGCATATTCAGTCTTGATTACTTCTCCTACCGCAATGAAACCACGTTTCCCCTTTCCAGTTTTTTTCAAGTAGGCTTTATCTCCAACCTTAATTGACTTTACCTGACCTGCACTCCAGGTGATATAACACTCCCCTGCATTTTTGATATCATAAAGTGCTTCTTCAATATAGCTAGGAATATTAACATCAATATCTGGATTTGCTAAGAAAATACGTGTTGGCATAATTGTACTGCACCTAGATTAGTAAAAGGGTTATCAATTTTTATGAAAAGTATATAACTAGCTTTTATAATACATATACCTTTTGTATACTTCCGTATATGTACCCTGTTTCAGGTAAATATCCAGAATTTATCAAGATGTTATTTCATTTCGGGCAACAGATAGAAAACTTCTATTTCAGAAAATTAGACTATCGCAAAGTTTATAAATCTAGGTCTATGGGTGATAAAAATTAAAAAAGAGGTCTGGTATTAGACCTCTTTATTTTTGTTGCCCGTATTTCTGAAAGTTAAGAGTTGAACATTTCTACAAGGCGATACCCGCGAGTATATAGCGGAACTGGAGCGCCAGAATTCTGTTTTTTCCTTGCTTGTTCACAACTTTCATCAAACACAATTAGCTTTTCCTTGCCAACTTCCAGCCAGTCTTCATAAGGCACGCTCATATCTTCTTCAACACCACCAATACTAGGTGCTACCATTGCCCGATAAGCTTCATTGAATTTCCTGCGAAACCGGAAATCTACAGAAATTCTTAGACCTTCAGTTTTCCTTCTTACTGTTTGATGCAATCCACGGGCATCATTGAAGTACATTGTGCCATGTTGCAGTTGTGCTTCTGTATAGGAGACAACCATTGGAACATCCCGACCTTCATCGAAGTCTGACATCACTTGCATAGACTGTAGTTCAATCTCGCGGGGCATCTCACCTGCTTCAATGGTTATATTATCGATGTCGCCAAATAGTGGCAGAACTACTACAGTCGCATCAGCAGCAACACCTGCCCAGACATCGCTATGGCATTTTGAGCTAGCGAAGGGCAAACTCAATTTTTTTGCATCAGTCTTACCATAAACTATGCGGAGATTGACTGGTAAATCTACTGCATCAATCAGTTCATTTGCTCCTAATTGGTAGAAAGCCTCAGCTACACTTTTTTGAAAGAGGTTAAATGCTAGAGTATGTTCTCGCTTAGGTATCAAAAGACCAGTACCTGTGTAGTTCGGTAATGTATTTCTTGCTTCCAATAGTCGTTCAAGCATTTCAGCTTCTGAAAGAATGATGTGACTATTTAGACACACTGAAATATAACCAGCAGCAGCAATGCGGATCTGCTGGAACAACTCAGTCTTTAATGTGTGTTCAAACAGTAGCCGATACTGTCGTTTTGTAGCAATTTTATCAGCAAGTTCATCAAAGAGTCGATCGCCAAGTTGAGAGAATGCGATCGCACGGTCATATTCTACGCGATCGCCCACTACTGACTTGGCTAACAGTTTTTGTAACATGATCTCTTCCAAGGATATTCTAAATTATTTAAATCACTCATACATCCCAAGCCATTTCATTTTAAAAACGATCTGACTATTACAACCTAACAAGATTATTCTCCTTATACTTCGTAAAATATACTGTTTGCTTTCTATTTTTTATCTTGATTTAAAGAGTTAATTTTAACCAGATTAGTAAAGTCTATGTAAAGGTAAGGTTTAAACCTCAAAGTATTTATGTGTGAGGTAGGCATTAACTAAGTATTTCGAAAACTTCATGAAGCCTGATTATATTAATCTTTTTATATTTGAAGAAATTAAAAAGTTTAGAATATTTGAACTAGGTTATATCTTGAAACCTATGCTTTTTTAACATAAAATTAACCAGAAAATAAAAATCAGTAAAATCAACACTAGCATTAAATTAGCAAAATGTTAAAACATATACAGTATTTAATTCTTACTAAACCCCGATTGGTTAAAAGCAACATAAATCTAATATAAATAGATAGTTAAAAATGTCAAATAATCACAAAGACTCAACTATAAACTTATACAATCACACAGCATCAGACTGGATTAGAGGAGAACCTAGTTCTCTCTCAGACTTTACAGCACGCCCTTCTGTACTAGAGCTTTGTGAGCCTGTTAGTGGACTGCGAGTAGTTGATATAGGTTGTGGAGAAGGTTATTGCAGTCGAGAATTACATAGGCGTGGTGCTGCACAAGTATATGGAATAGACCTTTCCCAAGGCATGATTGAAGCCGCAAAGTTGCAAGAAGTAGAACATCCTTTAAGTATTAGCTACGAAGTAGGATGTGCTACCAATCTCAAGCAGTTTGATGATGGCGAAATTGACTTAGTTGTTGCAGTATTTCTATTTAACTATTTGACAATTTCTCAAACCCAAGAATGTATGGCAGAAGTTGCACGCATTCTTCATCCCGGCGGTCGATTTGTATTTAGCGTTCCCCATCCATCTTTTCCATATATGCGGGAGGCAGCATATCCGTTTTATTTTCAAGTTGAGGGTGCAGGCTATTTCAGTAAGCGAGATCAGCAGTTTCCTGGTCGTATTTGGAAACGAGATGGCTCCTGGTTAAATGTCCAATTGATTCACAAAACTCTTGAAGATTATTTTAATGCCCTTAGAATTGCTGGCTTTAATACTATGCCAATTTTACAGGAATTGCGTGTAACTTCAGAACATATCGCAGTAGACAAATCATTTTTTAGCCCCTTACTTGACCAACCACTTCATCTAGCCCTACAAATATTACGATGACACAGACATCTTCTTTAGTGATAAATTCCTTCCGTGAAATAACGGTTAATCATCCTCTATGGAGCCATGAGTTCCTAATCCGTTGTCGGGCTGGAAATTTATTTTTACCAGACGTACAGATACTAGCTGTTCAGATGTACAAATTCTCCAAAGAATTTAATCGGATTTTAGCTAGCATCTTATCTTGTTGCGAAGATGAAAGTAGTCAGTTAGTCATCTTAGAAAACCTCTTTGACGAAATGGGACAAGGAGATATAACTCAGTCCCACCCAGAGTTGTTTCGTCAATTTACCCGCGCCCTTGGTATCGACGACGAAACTTTGGCAGCACTACCCACTGCACCTGAAACTCGTGCCCTGATTGAAACTTACTTGCAGATACCACATAAATATGGCTACTTAGCTGCACTGGGTGCTGTCTGTTATGCTTCCGAAGGGATTGTTAGCTCACTCTACACGCAACTATATAAAGGAATTATTGGTGCTACTCCCTTACCCAAAGAAGCCCTGATCTTTTTTGAAGTCCATATTGATGTAGATGATAGTCATGCAGCAAAGCTAGCAGCAGTGATTGAACCTCGAATTACCATGAATGAGGAGGATATCAAGGTAAAACTGGCTATTGTAGAAGCTATGGATGCGCGTGTCCAATTTTTTAATGGAATTCAGCGTCAAATCTCTAAATACAGCTTGTATCCTGATTCATGGGTGCATTTTGATGCATTGCTATAGTATTGTGTCAAGTTTAAATTGATAGGTAAATAAGTTTGTAGTAAGCACCAAAGTCCTTACTACAAATCCTCAAAACTAGCTGGGCAAAGCAATAAGTAAAAATACGGTTGTAACAACGAGGATTTGTAGCATTAAAATACAAACAGTTTTACTTGTTTTTTTGGGATTTTAAATCTGTAATAAAGCATTTTCAAAGTATAACTACAGAAAATTTTGTCATTAAAATAATCTTTTTAAGAAATTAGTTGTCGAGTCTTGGGCAAATTCACAAAGCAAAATTAGGTGTAGTCATCAGGAGGCTTCCATGTACGGTTTAGTGAACAAGGCGATTCAAGACATGGTATGCAGTCGTTTTGGCGAAGAGACTTGGAAACAAATTAAGCACAAAGCAGAGGTGGACGTAGATGTTTTCCTCAGTATGGAAGGCTATCCCGATGACATCACCCACAAGTTGGTAAAAGCTGCTAGTGTCGTTCTAAGTTTATCTCCCCAACAAATTATGCAAGCCTTTGGGGAATTCTGGGTTCAGTACACAGCCCAAGAAGGCTATGGTGAAATGCTGGACATGAGTGGAGATACATTGCCTGAGTTTTTAGAAAACCTCGACAATCTTCATGCTCGTGTAGGAGTTAGCTTTCCTAAACTCCAGCCCCCATCATTTGAGTGTACTGATATGGAGGAAAATTCTCTAAGTTTACACTATCGTTCTGATCGAGAAGGGCTAACTCCAATGGTTATTGGTCTAATCAAAGGATTGGGAACAAGGTTTGATACAGAAGTTCATATTACCCAAACCCAGAATCGGGATGAAGGTGCTGAACATGATGAATTTTTAGTGATTTATAAACCAAATTGAGTGTAGCAGCATGGCTCCTCCTCACCTTACGCTTTCACCAGAGTTACTGGCGAAAGCTTTTCCCTTCCACTTTGCATTTAGCCGTAATCGTGAAATTGTACAAACTGGTGAGGTCTTGGGACGCATTAGTCCTGAGCCATTAGTTGGTAAATTGATTGAGCAACATTTTCAAATTAACCGTCCAAAGATTCTGATTGATTTTGATGCTATTAGTAAACAGCCTCGTGCCCTATTTATTTTAGAGTTTCTTCACAATGGGATGCAGCTCAAGGGTCAGATGATGTATCAACCAGAGGAGGAGGTAATATTTTTTTTAGGTTCTCCCTGGATTACAGATACAACTAGCTTGGCTCCTTTGGGTATCAAACTCAAAGACTTTGCGATTCACGACCCAATTGTTGATTTTCTGTTTCTGCTACAATCTCAAAACACCGCTTTGGGTGATGCCAAAAAGTTAACAAGCGAACTGAAACAACAAAGGGCACAACTGCGGAGTGCGCTGCAAATTAAGGAGAACCTAGCGGAAATTGCTGAGGCTCAGGCTAAAAGATTGGAAAAATCCCTCCGTGAGCTACAGCAAACTCAAGCCCAATTGGTTCAGGCTGAGAAAATGTCCAGCCTAGGGCAATTAGTTGCAGGAGTTGCTCACGAAATTAACAACCCCGTTAACTTTATTTACGGGAATTTAAAATATACAAAAGATTATACACAGTGTTTGCTAAAGCTTGTGCTTCTTTACCAGCAATTTTATGCCAATCCTGTGCCAGAAATTAAAGAATGCATTGATGAAATCGAGTTAGATTTTTTACTAGATGATTTGCCCAAAATTCTAGATTCGATGCAAGTAGGAGCCGAAAGGATCTCTGAAATTGTCTTGTCTCTGCGGAACTTCTCTCGTCTTGATGAAGCAGGAATGAAAAAGGTTGATATTCACCACGGACTAGATAGTACCTTGCTGATTTTACAAAATCGGTTTAAAAATAGCGTAGATCATCCTGGGATCAAAGTAGTTAAAAACTATGGAAACTTGCCTTTGGTAGATTGCTACGCCGGACAACTCAATCAAGTGTTCATGAATATTATCAGTAATGCCATCGATGCGCTCGAAAGTCATAACGATAAACGCGCGATCGCAGAAATTCATGCTAGTCCGAATAAAATTACAATTACTACAGAAATTATTGAAACAAACTGTGTTGTCCGAATTGCTGATAATGGTTCAGGAATGACAGAAGCAGTTAAGGAACGACTGTTTGATCCATTTTTCACAACTAAGCCTGTGGGTAAGGGTACAGGATTAGGTTTGTCAATTAGCTATCAAATTGTAGTTGAAAAACATAGGGGAACACTGAAATGTTTATCAGAACCCGGGCAGGGTACTGAATTTTGGATTGAAATTCCCCTCTCTATGGACACACAAGCAGTTGATTGCGTCAAATCGTTGAGTTATGTTTTATGAATTATGAGAATTAAGAAATGCTTGCAGTGGGAGAGAAGCACTAACCATTTATTTTTTAACTCTCTGAATTCTCAATTATTTTTAAAACTACTGCTTTTAATGTATAAAATATTTTTTTAGTTTACGTGTAGTGATGCCATCTCTACGGGATGGTAAGTAAGCATAGCTTGTTTCGTGTAAGAGTATGGCATTCATAAGCAACCAAAATTGTCAAAAATATTTAACTAACAGTGTATTGAAGTTAACAACTCTAAGATTTATAGTTTTAAAGACTACTTATGAGTTATAAGTTATGATTTATGAGTTTTATTTCTAACTCCTAATTCCTAACTTTTTACCTAGTACTGCTCGTGAATCTACGCCGCCTGATTCCAATTTTTGATAGTTCAGTTTCGAACTGGGCACTAGAAGCGCGGTTGTTGCGCTGGTTGACGTTGATTTGGCTGTTTGTCGGCTTGATAATGCTATTTTCAGCATCCTATCCCGTCGCTGACGCACGTCAGAGTGATGGACTGTACTACTTTAAGCGTCAACTACTTTGGGTCTTAGTTTCTTTAATCGGATTTAATATTATTGTTAATTTGCCGTTACAAAAAATTCTGGGAGTATCCCATTGGTTTTTGTTGCTGTTTTTGGCATTAATTTTCGTCACACTAATCCCAGGATTGGGAAAAAAGGCTTTTGACGCAGCCCGCTGGATTGCGATCGGGCCAATTCCTATTCAACCTTCAGAATTAATTAAACCCTTTTTGGTGCTGCAAAGTGCGCGGCTTTTTGGTCTGTGGGAACGTATCAGTTGGCGGGTTCGCTTTGCTTGGTTGGGTATTTTCGGTTTGGTACTTTTAGGAATTCTTGCCCAGCCCAACTTAAGTACAACAGCACTTTGCGGTATGACTATTTGGCTAATTGCTCTCGCGGCTGGCTTACCTTACAAGTACCTGGGAGGAACAGCAATTGGCGGAGTAATGTTGGCGATACTCAGTATCAGCATAAAAGAGTATCAGCGTAAGCGGGTGATGTCATTCCTCAATCCTTGGGCGGATGCTACAGGAGATGGCTACCAGTTGGTGCAAAGTCTACTAGCTGTCGGTTCTGGTAGGACTTGGGGAGCCGGGTTTGGGCTTTCTCAACAAAAACTGTTTTATTTACCCATTCAGGATACCGATTTTATTTTTGCCGTGTTCGCTGAGGAGTTTGGCTTTGTTGGCAGTATGGTGTTGTTGGCACTTTTAGCTACATTCGCCACTCTCGGATTAATTGTGGCGCTAAAGGCTAAAAATATAGTGCATCGATTGGTAGCGATCGGTGTGATGATTTTGATGATAGGACAATCACTGCTCCATATTGGTGTGGCTACAGGTTCTTTACCAACTACAGGCTTACCTTTACCAATGTTTAGTTATGGTGGTAATTCTATGATTGCTAGCTTAATAGCTGCTGGGTTGCTGATTCGGGTAGCACGCGAGAGTAATGAAGCTGAGGTAGTACCGTTACGAAAACCCCTGTTTCAAAATGGGCGAAGACATCGGGGTTTTCATAAAAATAGAAATTGAGTTAGTAGGAAATAGGGCAGGCAACCTTTCACAGCCTATCGAGAATGTGCCTAAGAGCCTGATAAAGCTTACCTCTGAGGTAATGGACTTTGAAATGGGTTAGGTGGAATTGGGTTAATGCTAGGTATAGGAGTAGGCACTACTTTTTTGAGGACTGTGATTACAAATCCTTTTTGCTGGGGTGGTTGCTTATTAGATATATCATTAACTTGCAACGTGATTTGAGGTGGGAAGGCAAGATTAACTGGAAACTGCTTTGAGTCACTTAATGCAACTTCATCGCCGTATGGCAGAAGTTTAACTTGAATATTTTCTTTTTCCCCTTCTACTCTCCAACTCAGGGTAGCAGTTGTTCCTTCGTTGAGAACCAGATTTGGTTGATCGCTACCGTTGATTGTGAAAGAAACAATCCTAAATGGTTTTGGTAAAATTTCTATTTTAGATTCAGTCTTTTTAAAACTATTTTTTTGACTTCCATTAGAAAGAGCTTTGATTTGAAAGGCAAATTTTCCTGCTTTATATGCAGGTATAGGAATATTTATACATCGTAGCTCTTGATTTTGTTGTGTACATAGCTTTTTAAGCTTAGGGTCTGCAAGATTACCTTGATTAATTTTATAAACAATTGGTTCGCCGTAGGATGTCTCATCATCTGCACTGCCACCAATTTGAATTTGTTGCAGCAGTAATGGACGCGCAATAGTCCAACTTAAAAGAATATTTTGACCTTTTATATACTGTGGTTTATCGGCTTGAAAATTAACAACTTCAGCAATTGGTTTCTCAACTATTTCTACTTGGGTTGTTTGGGTTGCTACTTGATTAGTTCGAGAAAATAACTGTATACCATTTTGATAAGAGGCTTGTAACTGAAAAGTATAATTTCCTTTTGTTTTCACTCCAGTTTTCACGTTACTACAAATAAGGTTTTGTTCTTCTTGTATCTGACAAAGAGGTGTACTTCCCTTACCCAGTGCTTCAGGAATGCCATTGCTAAAGTCATAGGTAATAGGCTCGATGGGTTGGGAACCTTTAGCGGTCAGAACCAAATTTTGCAACTGTTTATAGTGGTGAATTTCCCAGTTCAAAGAAACCTCATCACCTTCAGTAATTTGAGAGTCTTTTGCACTAAAATTTTCTAGTTTCAAAGGATCGGGATTTAAAATTCGCCAAATGATAAATCCTATCCCTCCTAATAATCCCAAAATTGCCAAAATTAACAGAATAAATTGCCACAAAGGACGGGGTTTCCATATCAAGCTGCCTTGAGGCAATGTGTTAGGTAGGGGTAAATTTTTTTGGTCTTTGATGTCGAGTTGAAAGTTTACCACTAACCCTGCACCAAACCACGGTTTTCGCCACCAAGGTCTGGGTTTGACCGTCAAGTTGGCTACAGCACTTCTATTTGGTAATAATCTTATTTCAGTCGGATCAAATTTGTAAGTATATAGTTCTTCTTCGTCTCGACTTTTTAAGCTTAATATCAGTTCACGGACAATATTACCCTGGTTCGTTAGTGATAATTCATACTTGCCCAGACTACGGCTAACTTGTCCCAAAATCGTATGAAGTTCTATATCTAAGCGATAATTTGTCGGAATTTGAATGTACACCAAGTCTAGCAGTACTAGGTCGGGAGAGTTCTCCGAATACAAGCGGATTGTCGGAGAATAGCTTCCTGCGAGTGTATCCCCAGGTGGGTGAAATTTCAACAATATTTGACCTTTAGTACCAGGGTTCAGTTCTAGTGCAGTAGCTTCCGATACTAATCCAGAACCCTCATATCCGCTTGCAGGGTAATTAATTGTGAACCAGTCTTCGTCTAAATCTGGACAACTCAAGCGGAACCTATCGACGAGATAAGAGCGATTATCAACTATAACCTCTACTTGCAGAGGCTCACTAGGATTGAAAATTAGCGGCTTGTTGGGGTTGGTGTTAGGTCTAATGGAAAATGTCGGGTCATTCACCCGAATTGCAGTCTGTTCTTGTAGCAGAACCTTAATTTGGTTTGGGAAGGTTATGGGTGTATCTTGAGGATAATGTAGAGGTGAATCTACGACTAATGTATAGTCATAGGTTCCGGGAAGAGTATTTGCGGCAATTTGAAACTCAAATCTTACTTCGTCGCTATTCTGTTGGGAAGCTAATGCTAAACTTTCTCTAGGAGAACTAGACCAACCGGTTAAATTTTGAAATACTTCGTCAAAAACAAAATGTAAGTCAATAACCGCATCTTGGCCTCCTTGATTGATTACAACAACATAGAGTTCAATAGTATCTCCTGGCATTCCAAATTGAATTCCAGGTGGGTTGATAATAACTTGCAGTGGATTGAATTTAGCTTGCATATCATTGACTCTCTTATTTGATGCGGTGTAGTTTGACTTGAAAATCTTCACCACCACTAACAATCATGGTTCCTTGATTAGTTTTCAAGTCGATACTATTGATTTTTTTAGAGCTTTGGTAAATTGTTTTACCTTCTGCTGCCTTTATTTTGTCAAGCTTATGTTCGGGAGTTAAGTACCAAAGCACCACTCGTCCATCATCGCCACCACTTACTAGCAAACTACCATCATCGCTAAATGCCAGACTACGCACAGATGTTTTTGATGCTGACCAGCGATCTATTGGCGAACAATTGAGTTCATTAACTTTTTCCTGCGGATTGGGATTTTTGAGAGTCTGGCACTGATTCAAATTCCAAATCGTAATGAATCCTGCTGAATCGGAGGTTGCTAGGATTTTTTCTGTCGAGTTAGGAACAAAAGCCAATCCCCAAATATAGTCTTCACGCCCAACTAATGGGTCTAGTTTTTCTAGATTTTGCACTGATAAACCTGGGAATTTTTTATCAGATTGAGTTGGGTTCCACTGCCACAAGATGAAACGCTTAAAGTTCCCGGCAATTACTAGAGTTTTGGCATCTGGACTGAGATTTAATGCCCGGACTTGGAAACCTGATAGTTTCAATGTACTTTGTACGTCGATAACTTGCGGTTCTGGCAGAAAATCGCTGTTAGGCGCTGATCTTGACCATAATCTAACTTTACCACTGCCGTAACCACTGAATAAGTTAAGTGAGTTGGAGGTAAAAGCTAAGTCAAAGACGCGATCGCCTTTTGCTTTAGGATCTTTAAGGTCTTGAAGTTCGCTAATCTTTAGACCTGATGGTACATCTCTAAGTTCAATTACACCATTATCAAGACCAACGGCAACACGATCATTTTGTAATGGCATGAAGCGTAAGACTTCTACAGCATCATCGGTAATCGCCATTAAACCTTTGGGCTGTTGCCGTTGGTCGCAAGCTACGGGTTGCCCAGCGTATGTTACTGTGTCATCAGGGTTTAAGCTGTCAGCAGCAATTCTCCAAAGTCTTAATGTACAATCATCTGAGCCACTGACCACAGATAAACCAATACCACTAAAGCGTATTGAGTTTACAGAACGAGTATGCATTATATCTCTTGGTTGCAGTATTAATGCTAGGAGTGCAGCTAAGAGTGCGATCGCAGCTAGCTGTAGCCATAGAGGTATAATTGGCAAAGCCTCCACTTCTAATGTCTGCGTGGCGGGGTCTGTACTCCCTAAACGTTGGTCGGATAATTCAGATTTAGCCTCTAATAAAAGAGTTTTACCGATTCCTACCCAAGGGCGTTTTGTTTTAACGTCAAGGATGACCTTACTTGTTTCTCCTAAATGGAGATTGGCGTTTTCAGGAAGCTTTTTGAAAGTACATTTTCGCCAGTCTCTACCCTGTACCTGGACATTAATTTGCTGGTTGAGGTTGCTAGCGTTTTTAAATAGTAATTCAAAGGAAGCTGTATCAGATTTCCAGTCAGGCAACCATGCCGATTTACTAGGAATTTTGAGGTGTTTTTGAGTGGTGGTAAAGTCTATAAAACCCACCGGTAAGACTTCAATGTTGCCTTCAGCATTGATTGGATAACCATTATTGCTAACAGCTTCAATAGTAAAAGGGTAATTTTGGCTGGGTGCTTGCACTACAGAAGGAGGTTGGCATTGAAATGTGGCTTCTGCTAATCCACCTGGATCTAGAGATAATCGGCGTTCTGCACTACCTGTTAGCCAAGATGGATCAACACCCGTAAAACGTAGCCCCACATCAGTTGGTTGTTGCCCCAAGTTCCGCACCCGTACTGGTATATCTACTGAATTGCGTGGATAAACTTGAAACTCTCGCACAGGCAATTCGACACTTAAGTGTGTCGGTCTGTTATCTCGTTCGATTTTCAGCCTTAGCACAAGTCTGCACTGTTGTGCTAATTGCGGCGAAAAAATATTAACCATCAGGTTGACAGTACCGACAAATCCTGGAATGGGTGTATTGAATATGAAGACTTGAAATATAGTACTGCTTCCTGGTGGTTTAGCTGCTGCCACCTCTGGTTCGAGCCGATACCATCGGTATCCAGTGTTCCGGGTTTCTCCGGCGGCGGTAATTTCTACCTGAAAATTGACAAAGCGATCGCTGTCATTATTGACAGTTACCTCAAATGATACAGGAGTATCACCTGGACGAAACGTTAGGTTCTGAGTAGAAAGGCTAGCATTAATAACACTTTTTTCCATGCTATTATTTATACTATTTTATTATTTTCCATGACTAATACTATTAAAAAATTAATATCTGCGAAAAAGTGACAATCGTTTTTTTGGTTTGATTATTCAAATGTATATATTCAATATTGTGTAATAAATTTCTCAATTGATAAAAGTCATTTTCATAAAAGCTATATATTATATTCAAATAAAAATTAATCAATTGGATATCTGTCACAATTCCCAATAAAGCTTGATAACCCAAGTTTATGGGCGAAGAATTGAGTGTTTCTGATAAAACTACCACAAAAACTGATTTTTAGTACCCATACCAAATATTTGTTTAAGAACTCAGTAAAAATACATATTTATTATTGCTTTACAAAAGTAGCAAATTGCTATAGTTAACTGAATGGTGATTGATAGAATACGTAAATTTTCTGATATATTTTTAATTATTTATATAAGTAGCTATTTGGGAAAAACTCCTATATAAAGTATTGGTTTTAGTACTAAATTAGTTGTCCAATGTTTATGAGCCAATATTTATCAATCTATCAATTTTCACACGTCTAAGAGAGATAATACTGGGTTAGGGAGCGATCGCGTTTTAGTTGTGTTTTAGTGAAAGCGATGCGATCGTCTGTACTATATGCTATTTTATACTTAGCTAATTTAACCATTTTTATTTGAGGAACTTACCTATGAGTATTAGTATTTATGCCTTTTACAACAATAAAGGTGGTGTTGGTAAAACAACGCTTTGTTCTAACGCTGCAACACTTTATGCTGAAAAAAACCCAAAAACCCAAGTTTTAGTTATTGATATGTGTCCTCAAGCAAATATCTCTCAATTTCTGCTTGGAGGAGGCAAAAAAGGATACCAAATAAATCAAAGGCTACAATCTTCAGCTACTAGAAAAAATATCGTTGGGTTTATAGATTGGCTTTTAAAGGGAAACTCAAACTTCCGAAAACCTAATACTTCATATCAAGTTCCAGTGTACCGTTACAATCCAAATATATCAGAAAATTTATATTTAATAGCTGGTGATTCTTTTTTAGAGTCTCTTTCATTAGCTTTAAACTATGCAGTTATTAATCCGGCAAATATAAAAGCATGGTCAGAATACATGACCGCTATAAGAAGATTATGTGAATATGAATATAATAGTGAAACTTATAAAGATATGGTTGTTTTTATAGATTGCAATCCTAGCTTTTCTATATATACACAAATGGCTCTAGTTTCTTCAGATAAAATTGTGGTTCCAATGATGGCAGATTTTAGCTCTCTTGAAGGCATAAAAAGTCTTTTTATGCTACTTTTTGGGAAATATCCTTCTGCCGCTTTGAAACAGTATGCTGATGGTATCATTACTTTTAATAATCAAGTAGAACACTTTCAACTGAAATTGCCACTAATTTACGAGTTTGTTTTTAATAACTATACAATTAAGGATGGAGTTGCAACAGCATTTGATTCTATAAGAACAGAACTAATTGATTTTTGTTACGAGCAATTTAATAAATTTCCTTCATTATTTGCACCTTGTCAACACACCCCAACTTCTAGCAAGGAATGGGAAAACTATTATTTTTCAGGCATAAAAGATTTTCACACATCGGGTAAAGTATCATCCTCTCTTGGAATTCCTATGTCTATGCTTCCCAAAGAGTCTAAATATATAATGCCAGATGGTAGTGTTGTTAGACTTCCTATTAGTAACTACTCACAAGCTTTAGAAGAAATAGAATTATTTGTGGACAAGATACACTAAATTTTACCTGAAAAAGGTAAAATTCTCGACTCCATTATCTTATCTTTTTCCTCACCGAAGCACGAAATGATTTGAGCAAAGCAATTTCACCGATACTTTTACTCTGCTCAATAAATCTACTTATCTCACTCACTGATATTATAGGGAAAGCAATACTAAACTTACACTCGACATATTGACCTTCTACCAACTGATAAAATTTTAAATCTTGCCCATCATATCTCCAAAGTTCAGTTACACCCAACGCTGAATAAATTCCCAATTTGTTAAGTGAACTACTGGTAATGTCAATCTCAATTGCTAAGTCAGGCGGCGGATCATTTTCTAAATCTAAAGTTTGCTTACCCCTAATAGCTAGTTCATTCTGGATATAATAGCAAGTATCTGGTTCTATTCCCCGCTTTGATATTTTCCGTTTCAATGTTGTTGAACCAGCACTTCTCACTTCAATCCCTAATTCTTCAGCTAAAGCAATAATAAAATTACCAAAATTACTTTTGGGGTTTTCGTGTTCAAAAAGTGGAGTCATGATTTCTAAAACACCGCAGTCATAAGCAAACCGAGAACCTCTATCTTCACCTGTATCTCTCAACAAGGCTTCAAAGGTTTCCCAGCTAATATTATGTAGCACTGTTCTTTGTTCAGCAGGTGTTGATTTGACAAGCATATTACAATACTTATTCTGTCAGGATATTAGATAAAATCTCGATAATTTTACCTATCTCATTAATATAATATTCGCTCAAGTCAATTTCAACCATTTGACCAAGAAAATAAGTTTCGAAAACTTTAGTTTATCCTATAAATAATCCAGATAATTAAATTGTGCCAACTATTAGCAAGATATGTTGCTGATATTTGGCACAATTAGTATCTGAATATTTTGTAACTTTAAGCAAGGAAACCTGCAAAAAAGTCGAGAGTTTCTTTCAGTGCTTTGATGAAAATATCAATTTCTTCGCGGGTGTTGTAGAAAGATAGACTTGCTCTTGCGGTTGCAGCAAGACCTAAGTAACGGTGTAATGGTTGAGTACAGTGATGTCCAGAACGGATGGCAACGCCTTCTTGATCTAATAATGTAGATAAGTCGTTAGCGTGAACTTCTCCGGCTGTGAACGACGCAAGAGCGGCTCTACCCTCACCTTTTGCATTTGGTTTGGGGCCGTAAATTCTAATTTGGGGAATTTGCTCTAATTGTTGGAACAAATAAGCTGTTAATTCTGCTTCGTAGGCGTGGATTTTATCCATACCGATACTGCTAAGATAATCTATCGCAGCACCAAGTGCGATCGCTTCTCCAATTGCAGGTGTACCAGCTTCAAATTTATGCGGTAATTCTGCATAAGTTGAATGGTCTAAATACACCTCTGCAATCATCTCACCACCACCAAAAAATGGTGGCATTGATTCTAATAATTCCAACTTGCCATACAGAAATCCTATCCCAGTTGGAGCGCACATTTTATGGCCGGAAGCTACCAACCAATCACAATCTATTTTCTGTACATCAACAGGGAAGTGGGGAACACTTTGGCAAGCATCAACTAAGAATTTAGCACCGTGGCTGTGAGCGATCGCACCAATTTCTTCCACTGGATTAATGCAGCCCAAAGCATTAGAAATATGCACCACTGACACCAACTTTGTTTTGTCGGAAATCAGCTTTTTAAACTGTTCCAAATCAAAAGTTTCTTCTGGTGTTAATTCTACAAATTTAAGTACTGCACCCGTTTTTTGTGCCACCAATTGCCAAGGTACAATATTACTGTGGTGTTCCATCACCGACAGAATAATTTCATCCCCAGGCTGCAAATTATTCATTCCCCAGCTATAAGCAACTAGGTTAATCGCTTCACTTGCGTTGCGGGTGTAGACGATTTCCTGACGCGATGCAGCATTGATGAATTTGGCAACTTTATCTCTAGCACCTTCATAAGCATCAGTAGCTTTAGCACTCAGAGAATGAGCGCCTCGATGGACGTTAGCATTATATTGCTCGTAATAATCCCGTAGGGTATTTAATACGAACAAAGGCTTTTGCGATGTCGCAGCATTATCGAGATAAACCAAGGGTTTCTCATTGACTTCCTGATGCAATATCGGGAAGTCAGCGCGAACTTTATCAGCAAGGGTTTTGGTAGGAGTAAAAGTCATTGGTAGATTAGTTATTACTCATTAGTCAGGGACTTGAGATTATTCACTGTGTTTAAAAGGATTTCTCGCAGAGAGGGAATCGGTATTTGGTTGATAACTTCAGCAGCGAAGGCGTTAATTAACAACTTCCGAGCATCATTTTCATCAATTCCCCGACTTTGCAGATAGAATATTTCGTCATCTTCTAATTGGCTAACAGTAGCACCGTGAGCGCATTTGACATTATCGGCAGTAATTTCCAGTTGGGGTTTGGTATCAACTCTGGCTTTAGACGATAGCAGCAAATTGCGATTCAACTGGGATGCATTTGTTAACTGCGCTAGTTTGGGTACAAAAACTTTACCATTGAACACCGCATGAGCGCGATCGCCTACAATACATTTATGCAATTGGTCACTTGTACCGTGGGGATAGTTGAGTGCGATCGCACTGTGAGTATCAGACAATTGCTTACCAGAAATTATCGTCAAACCATTGAGAGTAGTTTGTGTCTGCTCACCAGTTTGCAAAATCTCTAAATTGTGCCGTGACAACTTTGCACCTAAAGTTATGGCATGACAAGTATATCGACTATCACGAGCCTGTGCGATCGCAGTTTTCCCAACATGAAAAGCCTCTGCACCTTCCCACTCAACCCTAGTGTGACTCACTTGGGCATTGTCACCAACCCAAATTTCCGTAACCGCGTTAGTTAAATATACTCCCTCTTCCTTTGCGCTCTTGGCGTCTTCTCTACGAGACGCTGCGCGAAGGCGGTTCGTATACTCTTCAACCAACGTCACCTGCGAACCACTTTCCGCCACCACCAAACAACGCGGCTGCGAAATCGTCGCCGTCTCACTCACAACCGAAATAAACACCAAATGAATTGGCGTTTCAACTACCACATTCTTCTTCACCCACACCACAGCTGCATCAGTTATCCCAGCCGTATTGAGAGCAGTAAAAACTTCCTGCGCTCCCTCAGCTTGAGCTAAATACTGCCGTACACCTTCCTGCTCAACCGCAGACAAACCAGCCAAATTACTCACCACAATTCCAGATGGTAAATCTGAAACTGCTGAGAACTCCGGCGCAAAAACGCCATTCACAAATACCAAACGACTATTAGCCGCCTCTGGCAAAATATCAAATTCTAGAGACGCAAAATTTCCCGCCTCTACATTAAATTGCACCTTTCGTAGAGACGACAAATCAGTAAATCGCCATTCTTCCTCGCGGGTAGTCGGGAGAATCGAGTGACGTACCCAATTTGCAGCACTTTGGCGTAATTCCTGCAACCAACCTTCTGTTTTAGTTGCTGTTACTTGATTTAACAACCCAGTCAGATAATCATCTCTATCTAACATCGATGTCAAACTGACTGCATTTGAATTAGGTATTGGACTAGGAGATACTTGAATATTCATTACACACCCACCTCAGCAGCCGCAAATTCTTCCAGCACCCAGTCATAACCGCGAGACTCTAATTCCAGCGCCAGTTCTTTACCACCACTCGTAATAATCTGCCCTTGTGCCATCACATGCACAAAATCAGGCACAATATAATCGAGTAATCTTTGATAGTGAGTAATCAAAATTGTCGAATTTTCTGGACTTGCCAGTTGATTTACCCCATTTGCCACAATTCGGAGCGCGTCAATATCCAAACCCGAATCAGTTTCATCCAAAATTCCTAACTTTGGTTCTAGCAGCGCCATTTGCAGAATTTCATTCCGCTTCTTCTCTCCACCAGAAAACCCTTCATTCAAACTCCGACTGAGAAAACTGGGATTCATCTTCACCACATCCAGCTTTTCCTCAATCAAATCGTCAAAATCAAAAGCGTCTATTTCCTCTAAACCTTGCGCCTTCCGACGAGAATTGTACGCCACCCGCAAGAAATCCAAATTGCTCACACCCGGAATTTCTAACGGATACTGAAACGCCAAAAATACACCACTTCTGGCCCGTTCCTCCGGCTCCAACTCCAACAAATTCTGCCCCTGAAAAATCACCTCACCGCCAGTCACCTCATACGCCGGATGCCCAGCTAACACCTTAGAAAAAGTACTCTTACCAGAACCATTCGGCCCCATAATCGCATGAATTTCACCCGATCGCACCTCAAGATTCACACCTTTCAAAATCGGTGTCCCATCAACATTAGCCGTCAGATTCCGTACCGACAGCACAACTTCACTATTTTCAATAATCATCTTCTCTCCCTTCTCCGCGCTCTCTGCGCCTCTGCGGTTCGTCATTCTTCCAAAAGATAAACACAGAACGCCGATGTCCCTGTGTTTATCCTTCCTTCCACTTATCCAACACTGCCTTCCAACTTCAAACTCAACAACTTATCAGCTTCCACAGCAAACTCCATCGGTAGCTGATTGAAAACATCCTTACAGAAGCCGCTAATCATCATCGAAATAGCATCTTCCGAAGAAATACCGCGTTGAGCAAAGTAAAATAACTGATCTTCCCCAATCTTAGAAGTAGAAGCTTCATGCTCCACCTTCGCACCGTTATTTTGCACCTGAATATAAGGAAAAGTATTCGCATGGGCATTATCCCCAATCAGCATTGAGTCACACTGAGAATAATTTCTCGCCCCTTTCGCTGTCGGGTTAACTTTCACCAAACCCCGATAGCTATTACTAGAATTACCTGCGGAGATTCCTTTAGAAATAATTGTACTGCGGGTATTCTTACCTACGTGAATCATCTTACTACCCGTATCAGCTTGCTGCTGATGATTTGTCAGCGCCACCGAGTAAAACTCACCCACAGAGTTATCACCCACCAACACACAGCTAGGATATTTCCAAGTAATTGCCGAACCTGTTTCTACTTGAGTCCAGGAAATCTTGGAATTTACGCCCTGACACAAACCGCGCTTGGTGACAAAGTTGTAAATACCGCCTTTACCGTTAGCATCGCCAGCGTACCAGTTTTGCACAGTAGAGTATTTAATCTCAGCGTTGTCGAGGGCGACAAGTTCCACAACTGCGGCGTGCAATTGGTTGCTGTCATACATCGGTGCAGTGCAACCTTCGAGGTAAGAAACATAACTACCTTCTTCGGCGACAATCAAAGTCCGCTCAAATTGTCCCGTATCACCAGAGTTGATGCGGAAGTAGGTAGACAGTTCCATTGGGCATTTTACGCCTTTAGGAATATAGACAAAAGAACCATCGCTAAATACGGCGGCGTTCAAGGCGGCAAAATAATTGTCAGCGATGGGAACAACGCTACCCAAGTATTTTTTGATCAGTTCTGGGTGTTCTTGCAACGCTTCGGAAAACGAACAGAAAATAACGCCATCTTCCGCTAGCTTTTCTTTAAATGTAGTAGCAACAGAAACGCTATCGAAAATTGCATCAACGGCGACATTTGCCAGCCGTTTCTGTTCAGATAGGGAAATGCCTAACTTCTCAAAGGTTTCTAAAAGGGTTGGATCAACTTCATCCAAACTGTTTAGTTTTTCTTTCTTGCGTTTTGGCGCTGAATAGTAAATGATATCCTGATAATTTATTGGCGGATACTTGACATTCGGCCAAGTTGGTTCCGTCATTTTTTGCCACTGGCGATAAGCTCTGAGACGAAAGTCCAGCATGAACTGTGGCTCGTTCTTCTTAGAGGAGATCAAGCGGATAACGTCCTCGTCTAGTCCACGCGGTATGGTGTCGGACTCAATGTCTGTGACAAAGCCGTACTTGTAGGGTTGGTTGACTAAGGTTTTGACAGTGGCACTCATCAGTAATAATCTCTCGTGTTCGGAACTTGAATCTCTCTATAAGGATGGGAAACGGGGTTTCTTTAGCCGATTCCCATCTACCGTTACGGAATGGTTACACGGCTGCTAGAATAGTGGTGGAGAGTAAAACAACAGCTATGTTGTTTAATCTATCTTCATTTTACGCTAAATTAACAACAACAATGTTGTCAAAGTCAAACAATTTTGGATTTTAGATTTGCAATTTTGGTTTGAAAGAGACCACAAAGGTGCTTGGCTCAAGGATTTTAGATTGACGATAGCGTAGCGGGGCATATACCAGAAAACTTTTTTAATCCAAAATCCAAAATCCAAAATCCAAAATCGGTACGGTCAAATTTTCCAAGAAATTAATTTTTGGGGCGTTCGCTGAACGTCTCGCACCACATGAAGATGGCGACTACCCACCAGTCCTCAACCAAGCAAGATATCCTAGAATATCTGCACAAACACGAAAAAGCAACGGCTTTGGAGCTAGCTGAAGTTTTAGACGTTACCCCCCAAGCTATTCGTCGCCATCTCAAAGATTTGGAGACGGAGGAGCTAGTTTTGTATTCAACATCAGTGCAGGCGGCGGGGATGGGGCGGCCGCAGCATCTTTATGAGCTGAGTCGTCAAGGACGCGATCGCTTGCATCGAACAATGAGCGATCGCTTTGGTGATGCAAGCGGAAATTTTGCGGTTTCGCTGCTAGACACCTTAGCCGAAACGGTAGGACACGACCAATTTAAATCGATTTTAGAGAAACAGTGGCAGCGCAAAGCTAAAGAATACCGCGATCGCGTCGGTAACGGTTCACTGCGAGAACGTGTAGCCAACTTAGTAGAGTTGAGAAAAGCAGAAGGCTTCATGGCGGAGTATCACGCTGTTGATGTGAATGACTCCTTTGAGTGCGATCGCTTTATCTTAATGGAACATAACTGCGCCATTTCCAACGTTGCCGAGTCTTTCCCCAGCATCTGTGGTCACGAATTAGAAATGTTTGCAGCCGTCTTACCAGATTGTACCGTAGAGCGCACCCACTGGATTATCGATGGCGAACATCGTTGTGGCTATTTAGTACAAGTTCGTCATTAGTCATTTGTGAAAACTACTACCCCCTCTTTAATAATCAACTAAATTTGAGATAGCGTTTATGGATGTACCAACACAGCAACCATCAGCACAATTTTTAACTCTGGAAGAGTCAGCAAAAGTAGACGCAGCGTTGTTGTCTTCCCCAGAAAAATTTTTAACAAGATTGACAATTTCATCACTTAAGCTTTTGAAACATATCGCCCAAGAATATGGTGTTGTTATTGAAGATTTGACAGCACAGCAAATAATAGCTTGGTTCGAAAAAGATGGTAAAATCCGCCGTGAAGAGGGCATTGAAGGTTCATATCTTAAATGGTGATCTGTAGTAGTATAATTTACATTTCATTGACTTTGAAAAAATATTCATATAGGATATCCCGCATCTAAAAAACATTATTGTTGCTTAGAAGCGGGATATTAACAAATAGGATATGTTGGAAATTGTCCTAAACCCCAATACTAAAGTGAGAATCTTTTAAATGCCAGGCGATGAGTCTATTTATTTTTGTGACTTTGCCGCCCAGCCTCAGCATGTTGTTCTGGCGTGCCTCCTTGGGTACCTTTTTCTTCACTATCAGCATCATCACTATCTTGATTACGACCGCCACTGTGAGATTTCTTACCACCTTCACGACCGATTTCAGCCATGTGTTCTCTATCCTGACTCACAGCTTCACCACCTTTGTGCCCAGCCTCACGAGCTTCTTCAGATGTAAACTCATGGGCAGTACCCTTTTCATGGGCAGCTTGTCCGCCCTTACTTGCTATTTCGCGTTGCTTGTCATCATCCATTGAAGCAAAACCACGTTTGCTTGTGTCTGCCATGATAGTACTCCTTGTAATCAAATAAAACTCTTGCTTTTTTAGCAAGTCAAAACCTTATCTCGGTTTTGTATTAATACATTGACTTTTTTAATTTAGCTATTCAAATACGATATATTCATGATCCTTTAGTAAGAAACATTCCATACTGATACTCAACTTCGGATATACAACTAAAGTTGCTATTTACTTGTAAAATTAGTATGCAAAAAAATTGTGAGATTACCCATCTTCTGTCACTCTCCGGAATAAGCAAGTAGTTCAGGAGCTAAATCATCCAGAAGCATAAAAGGGTTTAAATTGATTCATGGCTGCAATTAAATGATTGAATCCCAGTAACAACTGTGAATTAGGGAAAATGGTTAACCAGGAATAAATTAACCAAAATAGTAAAAGTGGTTGGATAATGAGACGCAGATTATTTAAAGTATTCTTCCATCCGGATTCATGATTCCATTGCGGATGATTAGAAAAATCAACATCACTATTTTCTTGTGCTTCAGTCTCAAGTTGACGAGATTGATTGAAGCCTAAGAAGACTGGAGAATTTAAACTAATCATCGTGTAAACACAAAAAATAATCTCCCACCCTTCGGGTTCGCCAGTCGCTCATGGGGGGAACCCCCAAGACCGCGCTGGCTCACCATCTCTCAATATGTTGGAAATTAGTAAAACGGTAATCTGTCCAGCCTAGTTCCTGTTTACACTGTCGAAACCCATATTCTACCCAGGTTCTTAATCCATATAAATCGCCTAAAGTCTTCTTCAAATTCCCTTGAAGATTCGTCATCACGAAGGAGGTATAATTTTCTGGCATGGTTTCTGGGTCAGTAGTTATTTCCTAGTAAGTTAGGCTCTTGCTGTAAATTATATTACTGAAGATGATGCCTTCGGTTGGTTTAACCACTGTGGTCTATTTACCTGAAAATTGCTGTAATATATTTCTCTTTTAAAAAATATCTGATTAAAATTGCGTAGTCTTATCAATACCTACCCTATAAAGTAAGTAAGTGGGTGCTAAAATTTTCCGCTATGTAACAGAATTTTAACCAGAGTTTTTAGAATTAAATTTTACACGTCGTGTACTGTAATTGCTTTTTTCCCCTCTAGCTTGAACGCCATTGATTACA
>NZ_JADEXU010000160.1 GCF_015206895.1 Nostoc sp. LEGE 12450
CCAGTTCTTCTTTCGATAACTGGCCCAAACTTTCTCTCTCTACTTCTTGAGGCAGGTTTTGGTTCATATTTGTGATACTCCACCTCAACTGTCCCCTTTGTCAATACTCTGTTACCTGAATCCTTACGTTCTACCTACCTTGAATCTTTAAATCTCATAAGCCTTTTATGGTAAGCAAAAAAATATATTTTTTACTACCTCATTTTGGAGTGCCATTTTAGACATGAGTTACTTTTCTTTAAGATAAATAATGAACTCGTGAAGTTCTATGTGTATATATAGCAGTCCTAAATCATTTGCGAAAAGTTAGATCCCCGATAACTTTTATGAAGTCGGGGATCTAGACATCTCCAGAAATTAAATATGCGTTACCCAGAACCCTTGTAGAAACATAGCACTGCACGTCAAAAAAATTCTGTTTCGGAGATGTCTAATAGGTTCAGGACTGGCGATAGCAGGCAAACTCCATTGAAAAAGTAGCCATACCAGAAGTAAGCGATCGCAATTCTGTAGAATACCCAAACATTCGCGCCAGCGCAACTTCTGCCCGAATCACCGTGTATCCCTGCATTGTCTCGGAACCCAACAACAAACCGCGACGGGAGGATAAGTCACCCTGAACTCTTCCCATAAACTCGTTGGGTGTTTCCACCTCAACAAGCATGATGGGTTCGAGGATGTAAGGTTTGGCTTTAGCGATCGCACCCTCAATTGCTTGATGAGACGCTGACCGGAAAGCCAATTCTGAAGAGTCAATTGGATGATATGAACCACCATCCAAAACGACTTTCACCCCAGTTACCGGATAGCCTTCCAGCTTTCCTGATTCCATCGCCTCGCGGAAACCTTTCTCACACGCCGGGATATATTCTTTGGGAATCGCACCCCCAGCGACCCGATTTTCAAACACAAACGGCTGATCTGTGGGTTCAATCCACCCAGTAATATGGGCATATTGACCGGGGCCGCCTGACTGTTTTTTGAATCGGTAGTCAAAGGTAGCTTGTTGTCCGATGGTTTCTCGATAGGCTACTGCGGGATTACCAACGTAGACCTCGGCATTATATTCTCGTTGGATGCGTTCGAGGTAGATTTCCAAGTGGAGTTCGCCCATCCCAGAAATCAGAGTTGCCCCTGATTCAGGATCGATACTCAACCGGAAGGTGGGATCTTCCCTTTGAAAGCGATTCAGTGCCTTAGAAAGGCGATCGCTATCTTCCTGTTTCTTGGGTGTAATCGCCAGCGTAATCACTGGTTCCGGCACAAACATCTTCTCTAGAGATACCAGTGGTTCCCCAGTACAGAATGTATCACCAGAAGCACAATCCACACCCAACAGAGCAACAATATCCCCAGCAACGGCAACTTTTACCTCTTCTCGCTTATTGGCGTGCATTCTCACCAAGCGACCGATTTGCACTCGTTGTTCAGTCCGCGAGTTGTAGACGGTATCGCCGGGTTTGAGCGCCCCGGAGTAAATCCGGGTATAGGTCAACTGCCCAAAGGATTCAACGGTGAGTTTAAATGCCAATGCCACCAAAGAAGCATCGGGGTTAGGGTAGACACTCACCGACTCTGCGGTTTTGACCACTTCTCTATCCACGGGAGATGGTAGATAAAGCGCAACTGCATCCAATAAGTTTTGCACTCCTTTATTTTTGAATGCCGAACCCAGTAGTACAGGTGTGAATTCTAGGCTCAAAGTTGCCTGTCGGACGGTTTCCCGAATTAACTCTTTAGGAATCTTCTCACCCGCCAGTAGCATCTCGGTCATCGGTTCTGAGAACAGCGACAAAGTATCTAGCAACTTATCGCATGCCTGTTGTGCTTCATCCCTAAGAGATTCGGGAATTGGCTTTTTCACACGGTTTTCCCCGTTTTCACCTTCAAAGTAGTCAGCAGTCATTTCCACCAGGTCAATCACTCCGTGGAATTGGTCTTCGCTACCGATAGGATACTGAAGTAATACTGCATTTAGTTGCAAGCGATCGCGTATTCCTTGTACTACACGAAATGGATCTGCTCCCGTCCGATCCATTTTGTTGATGAACGCCAAACGCGGCACATGGTAGCGCTTCATTTGCCGATCCACCGTAATGGACTGGGACTGCACGCCCGCAACAGCACACAGCACCATCACTGCTCCATCCAATACCCGCAAGGCGCGTTCCACTTCAATGGTGAAATCTACGTGTCCGGGTGTATCAATCAGGTTGATTTGGGTATCGTGCCACTGGCAGGTGGTAGCAGCAGAAGTGATGGTTATACCATGTAGTTTTTCTTCTGGCATAAAGTCCATCGTTGCACCCTTACCGCCTCCCCGCACTTCCTCAATAGCGTGGATTCTGCCCGTGTAGAAGAGAATTCGCTCTGACAACGTAGTTTTACCAGAGTCGATGTGGGCAGAGATACCAATATTTCGGATGCGTGTTCGGGGAATCATAAAATTTCCTTTTGTTCAAGCGACAAATAGTCACCAACTGAGTGGTGATATATTGTGTATTATACATGTAGTATAAAAGAATGAATAGACTGATTTATGTATTTTTCCTTTTTTCGTATGAAACCGACCTGCTAAGAGCAAGCGAGGAGGGGACATGGAAAGGTAAAGACAGTTCGTAAGTAAGCTAAGTAGTAAGATAAACCAAAATCTAAAATCTAAAATTAAATGCTAAATCAACGCTTTTATCACATTGGCTTTGGACTAGACGATTTAGGTTCATCACCTCCCAGCATTGCCCTATTATCTGGCGACCCGGAGCGATCTCGTCTAATTGCCCAAACTTATTTACAAGATGTGCGCGTGTTGTCAAAAAATCGCGGACTCAATAGATGTCGAGGGCGTGTCAGATGCATTGATACTGCCAAACGACGAATTACTTACTGAAAACGGGGACGCATAATCTGCGACTCGCTCCCATCCCCACTTATAAGCAGTGTCAACTAGAATTTCTTTCCCGTTCCGGAACTTAATAAATTCCTGCCCGTGGTCATAAAATATGTCTGCAACCAGTTGATTACGTTCGTCGTAACCCCACTTATCCACTGCTGCCCTCCACCAACGTTTTCCTCTTGAGAGCAATTGTTCAAGTTCCAAATACTCCGGCTTCCAGTATTTGGTGCGCCATTGATTTGCCAGCGCCTCGATTAATATCGCAGTCGGGTAGATCGGTTTTAGATTTTCTTCGAGCCAAAGCATATAAACAATCGCGCTTCTGAAAGCATCTTCTAAACAATAGCTGGATGCTTCTAAAGTTTCTTGGAGTTGTTCATCACTGAAATTTACGCCGAGCGATTGCAGGGCTGGAGCATACAAATCAAATAATTCTTGTTCTACTGAATCGGCAGACCAGAACCACATAAGAAAAAGAAAACTCCTGCTGAGTGGCTAAATAAAATTTAGCATTTAGCTGTTGATGTGAGGACAAGTAGCAATCGCTTATCAAACTCAGGAGGAAGTAGAACAGGGTTATTCTGCTTTGTTGTTGGTTGAAAATTCAGTTTCGGGTGGAGAAATCAAAGCGGATCATGAAGGTAGTTTTTCCGCCGCGTCCGTGCCAAATCCTGAAAAATGGTCGCATGAGGCAATTGTTGCAAGGGAAAATGCGCGACCGGAGCGGATGCAGAAACTGAAAGTTGCGGTGAATTCGGGTTTTGACTTCTTGCAGGTGTGCTGGAATGATGATCCGGCTTTGCAGATCGTGATCAAGAAATTGCTGGCGAAGTTGCCGCAGTGGGGGATTGCAGTTATGGATGGGGTGTTGATTGAGCGGGAGGAGTAGCATGATCGCTAACTTTGAAGGAAGCGCTCCAAACGAGGATTGAGGTTAATTCACCAAAATCCGTGTTTGTTGTTTGTAAGGAAGAGAGAAGAACGGAGTCCACACAGGCCAAATCTGCTGTGAAGGATTGGTTTGAGTGGGCGAGACGGCAGAGAATTGTGATTGCAATGTCCGGTGAAACTGTGTACACGCTGGATGGTGAGGCGGTGGCATTGGCGGAAATGATGCGGCAGTATCAGGTAGTGGGTCAAGTGGCATAGTCATAACCATTAATGAAATCAGGAAAATCCTGTCCTACAAAGATTTTGTCGATTTTGGTATAGACTCATTTATGACGTTTGACCTAGTAGGGGAGTAAAGTTGTGTATCAGCCTTCTCTATGACCAAGGTGAAGCGATCACGAGCATTTTAGTGCCATTCGTCTGTGACCATTTATGTGGGGACTGAAAGGAAGGAACTTCAGGAGGAGATGGCTCCTCAGTAAAATAGGCTACTGCTTCTATGTACAACTTTCACGTCGCGCATCTCGGCTCAATACCAATATGACCACTTCGTGCTAATAGATATCCACCATCTAAGCTCACATCGGAAAAGGCATAGGGGTAGGGTACTTCAATTCAACTTGATTGCGCTCGGCCTTATAACGTGCCAGAAAAGCAGCCACCGCACTCGCGCTTGCTGGATCGGACGGCAGCGCCTGTTTCACCATCGCCTCAGTGATGAAACCAAACTGGGCAAACTGCGTGGAATAAGACCAGCCGTCCGGGCTGTGGTCAGATAAAACCTGCTGCTTCTCGAAGGCACTGAGGCTGTCGATAATTGCTTGAATGTCCGAGCCAGAACCGACGCGAGAGACTCGGTTCGGGTTGAGCCATGCGTCGAGCTTGTGCAGGTTAGCTCGCGTGTCCACTTTACGGAATTCGCTACCATCCTGATAGCCAGCGCCAACAGCAGGCATAGTGTCCTTGTTGGGATCGAAGCCGCTACCGCCTTTGGTAAACTGGTTGCCAAGGTTCATGCCATACTTCCAGCGATCGCCAATGTCCTGGATATTGGGTTGATCGAAGCCTGGCACTATGCCTTCGTTGTTGTATGTCCCTGGCGGTACTTTATCTTCGCCACTCCACCACGCACCGATACCAGCAAACCGCTTCTTACGTGCAATGTAGTTCAGTTGATCCACTGTCTCTTGCGACATTCTGCTGTACATCGGCTGAATTAGTGTCTGCTCTTCGGCAAGGACTTGCATATCCCAATTCAGGGCTGCCCTACCCTTCAACGGGCCACCATCGATTAGTTTCTTCAACTTGGGAAGCACGTTATCGAAGATGACCTGATTGCCCTCACGCATTGCCCCTTGCAGTTCAACGTTGGCCATACCCAAAGCATCGTTAGCTATTGAGTGGTCTACGTCCATATCAGCGATTTGGTGTGCGCCATTGGCGACTACATAGGCAGCGAGAGCCCAGCGCGTACTGTAACCCAACGCCGCAGTGTATTCATAGAACCACTTATAGAAGTCGCGGCGTTCTACAACCTTTACATATTGGCTCGAATCAATCGCGTTCAGGTTAGCCAAACAGGCATCTTTCCATCGCTGAGTGTTGTTCTGGCGATCTGCTGTTGTCCAATCCTGCTTGTTTTGAATGTCGGTATCTTTATTTACTTCCTTGCGTTGAACTGGCACAAGCGCGACATTGTTTGATCTGGCGTTTGCTGGCTGCAAAATTTGGGTAAAATCCTCTGTTAGCAATTCCTTGCTGGAATCAAAACTCGGATGATACTTGTCATACCACTGCATAGGCTGCTGTCTAAGAGTATCTGGCATCCGCATCACCTGATTTGCCATCCAATCGACTTCTTGCTCATACTTGTCTCCTGGTTCTCCCACTGTCAGTTTTGCTTGGGGACGATGCAAGGCTATGCGACTAATGTCGTGACTAAGGGGCTTTCCTTTGATGGCAAGTGATTCCAAGGATGATTCACCAACAGACTGCGGTTCTTGCTCTTCGGTTGATACTTCAGATGCTGTTTGGATTAAAGCATTATTTATTGGTAACCCAAAACCTCGTATTGGGTTTGCCAGGATGGGAGTATTTGGTGAGATAAGGGGCGGATGGAAAAAGGTTGATGTAGCTGCTTTCTTGCGCCCAAACGTTAAATCTCTCATCTCACCTTTCCTCCATTGATGGGTAAAGCCGTGATTCCTGCTGCCAAGCATTTTATACCAAACAAATTTTACAATTTGTGGAATTGTTGAAGCAAGCACTAGAGAAAATTATTGATCTGCGATCGCTAATCTAAAGACAGGGGCAAGTAGAACAAAGTAATTCCGCTTCGTTATTAGTTGAAAATTCAGTTTCGGGTGTAGAGATCAAAGCAGTTGATGAGGGTGAAAGTTCCGCCGCACCCTTATCAAATCCTGAAAAGTGGTCGCATGAGACGATTGTAGCTAGGTCAAATATGCGACCTGTAAGAAGGGAAAAACTGAATCGAGCGGCAAATTCAGGGGAGAATCCGGGCTTTGACTTTTTGCAAGAGTGTTGGGATGACCCGGCTTTGCAGATTGTGATCAAGAAGCTGCTGGTGAAGTTTCCGCAGTGGGGGTTGCGATCGTGGATGGGGTGTTGGTGGATCAGGAGAGGTAGCGATTGCTCATGTAGCTGTGCCTTTGTGACTCCTAAATTCTTCAAAAAATAACTACATATTTACTTTAGTTAAGTGGGAAAAGTGGGTTTAGTAGGATCTTTTGTACTAACCCTTGATTATGGTGTTGATATGCTGTAACTTATTGCTTACTAGATAAAAATATCAAATTATATAAGTCATATCCAATTTGCTTTTTCCTAATTCGCAATTGCAGATGTAAACTATGAAGCAACTTAATTTAGAAAATATATTGTGGACTGCTCAACAAAATAATTAAGTAGTTTTATTAACTGTCATTGCATATTTTTAAAGCAAATCACACCATTAATTTAATGGAAATAGCAACGATGATATCTATTAATAAAGTACATTCTCAAACATTGTTTCTTAATTTTATCTGAATAACTTCGTTTTGAATGTGATCATATAAATTTGCGTTCACATAACACGCAAATATAAATTTGTTTCTCACGTCGATGCCCGTTCTTACGAATATGGGTGAGATGCACAATGAGGACAGTTCATCACTTAATTATGCAACACCAGAATTAAATTATTCTTTTAAGAAGAAATCCATTATGACTCAGAATGTGCCATATCTGAAGCCGCAAACTTCAAAAGAAACTACCGACTTTGAAAGTGCAGACAGTGGTAAGACAGCAGAACCTATAGCCATTATTGGTATAGGCTGCCGTTTTCCAGGCAGTGCTAATAGCCCAGAAGCTTTCTGGAAACTGCTGGTTTCGGGCGTAGATGCTATTACCGAAGTGCCAGAGTCACGCTGGAATGTAAATAAATTTTACGACTCAGATATAACAAAACCAGGCAAAATGCGAACCCGCTGGGGCGGCTTTGTAGATAAAATAGACTTTTTTGATGCTCAATTTTTCGGGATTTCTCCCCGAGAAGCCTCACGCATAGACCCACAGCAACGAGTGATGCTAGAGGTAGCCTGGGAAGCGCTGGAAGATGGGGGGCAGATGAGCGAACGCCTTGCTGACTCGAAGACAGGGGTGTTTATTGGAATATCAGGTAGCGATTACCAAAACATCCAAGGGAGCGATCGCGACTCCATTAACGCTTACACAAATTTGGGCGGCGTTAACTGTGTCACAGCCAACCGCATTTCCTACGTATTTGACCTTAAAGGACCAAGTATGACTGTTGACACAGCCTGCTCTTCATCGCTGGTTGCAGTTCATCTTGCGTGTCAAAGTATCTGGAATGGAGAATCTACGCTGGCAATAGCAGGAGGCGTGAATGCGATACTCAGACCAGAAGCAACCATAGGATTTTCTAAAGCATCAATGCTCTCTCCCGATGGGCGTTGCTTTACCTTTGATGCACGAGCCAATGGTTATGTCCGCGCTGAAGGAGCCGGTATTGTTGTCTTGAAGCCTTTATCTCGAGCGCAAGCAGATAGAGACCCGATTTATGCTGTCATTCTCAGCAGCGCGGTCAACCAAGATGGTCAAACCAATGGCATTACGGTTCCTAACGGACAGTCTCAAGAAGCAGCACTCCAGGAAGCCTGCCAGAAGGCAGGGATATCGCCACAGCAGATACAGTATATTGAGGCTCATGGCACTGGTACACCTGTAGGCGATCCGATAGAAGCGATCGCTCTGGGAAACGTACTGGGTAAAAATCGGACTCTGGGAGAGTACTGCACAGTTGGTTCAGTTAAAACCAACATTGGACATTTGGAAACAGCATCAGGAATTGCTGGACTCATCAAAGTCGCGCTGGCTCTCAAGCACCGCCAGATTCCGCCAAATCTCCATTTTCAGACACCTAATCCCAAAATTCCTTTTGAGAAATTGGGATTGCGGGTGCCTACTACCCTTGAGCCTTGGCCAAACTCAAAAGAAGCGCAACTAGCTGGTGTAAATTCCTTCGGATTTGGGGGAACGAATGCCCATGTGCTTTTGTCAGGACTAGCAACAGATGTGACGGATATAGGCGATTCAGAGCGCGGTTCTCTTCCCGTGCTATTGCCCCTATCGGCAAAGAGTCCGGACGCACTTGTGGCTGTTGCACGAGCAACCCATGAGTTTTTAACCGCTCTTGAAGAGGGCGCTGATGTTTCATTGACAGACATCTGCCACACTGCCAGCAATCGCCGAGGTCATCACGACCATAGGTTGGCACTGGTGACTGATACCAAAGAAAATCTGGTAGAAAATCTGGAAGCATTTCTGGCGGGAGAAAGCCGTCCAGGTCTGTCTTCTGCTCACCTAGTTCCAGACTTTCAACCCAAGCTGGCTTTCGTTTTTTCTGGCATGGGAGCGCAATGGTGGGCGATGGGGCGTCAATTGTTGGAGTCAGAACCCATATTCCGAGAAGTCATCGAACAGTGTGACGAGTTGCTGCGGCAATATGCTGATTGGTCATTGTTGTCAGAACTCTTAGCATCAGAAGAGACGAGCCGCATCAACTCTACCCAAATCGCTCAGTGTTCCATCTTTGCCGTGCAAATAGCTCTAGCCGCCTTGTGGCGTGACTGGGGCATCACACCTCAAGCGATCGTAGGTCACAGTGTCGGCGAAGTTGCAGCCGCCCACGTTGCCGGAGCTTTAAGCTTGTCAGATGCTCTACAGGTCATCTTCCATCGCAGCCGCGTTCAAGCCTTGGCAGCGGGCTTTGGGAAAATGCTAGCCGTCGGGCTGTCTCAAGAGGAAGCCGAGCGCGTATTAGCAGGATTAAAATACGAAAGTTGCGTTTCTATTGCAGCCGTTAATAGTCCCAGTGCCGTCACCCTGGCTGGGGATAGCGCCGCCTTGTCAGAAATTGCCAAATCTTTGGAACAAAAACAAGTTTTCTGTCGCTTCTTGCAAGTTGAGGTGCCTTATCACAGCCCCTTTATGGAGCCATTAAAGGCAGAACTGGCACAATCATTGCAAGAAATCAAGCCTCAAACAGCCACAATTCCCTTATTCTCTACCGTTACGAGCAAGCAAGTAGAAGGTTCAGAGTTAAATGGCACCTACTGGGGCCTAAACATGAGGGAGCCGGTTCTTTTTGCAGCGGCGATCTCTTCCCTTATTCAAGCTGGTTATAACACCTTCCTCGAAATCAGCGCTCATCCAGTTCTCGCTAATTCAATCTCCGAATGTCTCGCTTTAGCTAAGATATCTGGAACAGTGCTTCAAACCCTACGGCGCTTTGAACCGGAACGCGCTACGATGCTCTCGTCATTTGGCAAGCTCTACACGCTAGGATACCCAGTTGATTGGCATCATCTCTATCCACAGCAAGGGCGTTTCGTGCGTTTGCCTTCTTATCCCTGGCAGCGAGAGCGTTGTTGGCAAGAGTCTGAAGAATCTATGGGAGTGCGAATTGGAACAATCCCCCAGCGCTCAATGTTGGGGCAACAAGTCCACCCCCTTTTAGGAAGCCGTCTGAAATCAAGTCAACCGATGTGGGATGCAGAGATTGACAAGCATCGCCTCAGTTATCTTGATGACCATCGCGTACAAGGAGCCGTGGTTTATCCGGGAGCAGCTTATGTGGAAATGGCTTTGGCAGCAGGATCGGAAATTTTTAAAGATGGCGCTTATATTATAGAGGAAATTGAATTTCAAAAAGCTCTCTTCTTACCAGAAACTAGTGCGTCAATACTTCAGTTAAGTCTGGAGCCAAGCCAAACATTCTTCGAGATTAACAGCAATGTCAAAGGTAGCCAATCAGAGTGGGTTCGACACGCAATAGGTAAGCTAACTCGCGTTCAAAATCACTCTATATCTAAGCAGGTTGTACTGGATGAAATTAAGAGCCGTTGTCCCAACGAAATTTTGAAGAGCGATTTATATCGGCAATTCCAGGAAATAGGACTCGAATATGGTGCTTGTTTTCAAGGAATAGAGCAGCTTTGGAGCGGTAAAGGCGAAGCGCTGGCTCAAATTCAGGTCAGTAATGCTTTACAGACAGAAGTCGAGGAATACCAGTTACACCCGGCTATCCTTGATGCTTGTTTTCAGGTGTCCCTCGCTACTGTCTGTGTTCAAGTAACTTACTTACCAGTACAGATAGACCAAGTAAGAGTTTACGGTCGTCCAAAGCTGCAAATGTGGAGCTATGCCCGTCTGAGCGAGCAAAGCGCTACCCGTATCAAAGGAGATATCCAACTAATCGATGATGCGGGAAACGTACTGGTAGAAATTCTCGGATTTGTCTGCCAGTCCCTGGAGAGCAAGCAGGAAAGTTTAGAGAAAGCAAATTACCTCTACGAATACCAATGGGAGATGAAGGCACGTCCTACTCAAGAGTTAGTTCGCCTCACCCCTGATTATCTGCCCTTCCCAATGCAAATCGCTCAGAATCTCCAATCTGAAGCAGATCAATTGAGCGTGCAATTAGGAAGGAAGCACTACTACTCGCAGGTAAAGCCACGAATGGATGCTTTATGTGCTGTTTACATTCTCAAAGCTTTCGAGCAACTCGGGTGGAAGCCAAAATTGCATACTCGTATAAGTGCGGAAACTCTTGCCCAGCAATTAGGCGTACTGTCTGTGCATCTACGTCTTTTAAGGCGGTTGTTAGAAATCTTAGCTGAAGATGGCGTGCTGCATCAAGTAGATGACCAGTGGGAGGTCTGCCGCCTACCAGAAATGAAGCAACCTATTGAGGTTTGGAAAGCACTTTTAGCAGAATTTCCTGCTTACCAAGCGGAACTGACGTTGTTAGGGCGGTGTGGTCAGAAGCTGGCTTCGGTAATGATTGGGGAGGTCGATCCTCTGCAATTGATTTTCCCTAAAGGTTCTGTGACAACATCTGAGCATCTGTACCAAGATTCACCTAGTTATCGGATCTATAACCTGCTGGTTGAGAAAGCGATCGCTATGGCGCTGTTGCGTTTACCAGAAGGACGAACAGTGCGGATTTTAGAAATTGGTGCAGGTACAGGCTCAATGACATCCTACGTGCTGCCAAAGCTGATGCCACATCGGACGGAATATGTATTTACTGACATTTCTCGACAATTTACAATCTCTGCCGAACAAAAGTTTCGCAATTACCCCTTCGTTGAGTACCAAATTTTAGATATTGAGTCCGATGTCATAGCGCAAGGCTTCCAGCCCCATTCTTTTGACCTGATTTTAGCATCGGACGCACTACACGCCACCAGTGACCTTCGTCAGACCTTGGAAAATGTTAAACAGCTTCTTGGATCTGGGGGTTTGCTGGTTTTGCTCGAACTAACAGCCGGTGACTATTGGCAGGATTTAGTATTTGGATTGCTCAAGGGCTGGTGGTCATTTACTGATGTCCAACTACGGCGATCGCACCCTTGGCTTTGTGAGATTCAGTGGCGTTCTTTGCTAAAAGATGTCGGGTTTGCGGAAGTTGCTAACATTGCAGATACCCCACCAGAAACAGATAAGTCTCTCCAAACGGTTATTCTGGCTACTGGTCCAAAGCTTAGACAAGAAGTTCAGCCCGAATCAGCAATTCCTCAAAAGCCTGAAAATCCAGGAACTTGGTTAATTTTTGCTGACATTTCTGGAGTCGGGCAACAGCTAGCAGAACAACTCAAACAACGCCAAGAAATCCCGATTCTGATAGAGCCTGGAACTGACTTCAAGCGCCTTGATGCAGATAGCTTCCAAATTCGCCCGGAATACGCAGAGGATATCCAGCAACTCCTAGAAGCTCTTGATGCAAATCAGCCCGCCTGTCGTGGCGTAGTTTATCTGTGGAGTCTAGACACACCTCCAATTGAGAAAATGACAGCAGCTATCCTAGAATCAACTTTAACAAACAGCTGTTTGGGCGTACTGCATTTGCTTGGGGCGTTGGCTAAAGTCAATTTGCCGGATTCTCTGCGTCTATTTTTGGTGACCAACTCTACCCAGACAGTGGGAGGTTTAAAATCTCTCTCGGTTGCCCAATCTCCTTTGTGGGGTTTGGGTCGAGTCATTAATAATGAACATCCCAATCTTCGCTGCACTCGCGTGGATTTGAGTCCTGTTATTGCCCCAGAGGAGATTCAGTCTCTCATAGAAGAGTTACTGGCAGACGATAAAGAAGATGAAATCGCCTTACGAGGTAAGCAGCGCTATGTAAATCGGTTAATACGGTTATCGCCAGCAGATTTGATTCAAAAATCAAAATCTCTGGCACAAAATAGAGAACCCTTCCGTTTGGAAATATCTGCACCAGGAGTGTTAGATAACTTGCAACTGCGGGCGATGGCGCTCTCAAAACCGGGGGCGGGAGAAGTGGAAATTCAGGTTTGCGCCACAGGTTTGAACTTCAAAGATGTTGCCAAGACAATAAATTTGTTAAATGATGCTAGTTTGGAGGGGACTTTCTCCAAACGATCGCTTGGGATAGAATGTGCCGGAATCATTACCGCCATCGGCTCTGGCGTTGAATGGTTTAAGATAGGTGATGAAGTTATTGCTTGTGCGTCTCACAGCTTTAGTACGCATACAACGACAGATGCCCGCGCTGTAGTGCATAAGCCGGCGCATCTTAGTTTTGAAGAAGCCGCCACAATCCCTGTGACTTTTCTGACTGCTTACTACGCCTTGCACTATTTGGGAAGGCTGCGTCAGGGTGAGCGGGTTCTCATCCATGCAGCAGCAGGTGGTGTAGGTCTTGCTGCCATCCAAATTGCTCAGACAGTGGGTGCAGAGATTTTCGCGACGGCAGGTAGTCCAGAAAAACGGGAATTTTTGCAATCGCTTGGCGTAGAACATGTAATGGATTCTCGCTCCACCGCATTTGCCTCGGAGGTGATGGAAATCACTGGCGGTAAAGGTGTAGATATTGTCCTTAACTCTTTGGCAGGAGAGGCTATCCCTAAGAGCCTCTCTGTGCTGGGAGCTTATGGACGTTTTATAGAAATCGGGAAGCGCGATATCGAGCAGAACAATAAACTGGGTCTGCGACCTTTTCAAAATAATTTGTCCTTCTTTGCGGTAGATTTGGACAAGCTGTTAAGCGATCGCCCTGATTTTGCTGGCTCCTTATTCCGTGAAGTCATGGAATATTTTGAGGCAAAAACCTTTCACCCGCTTCCCCACAGGGTCTTCCCAATATCAAGAGTAGTAAGCGCCTTCCGCTACATGGCGCAAGCCAAGCACATCGGCAAGATTGTCATATCGTTGCAAGAGCCAGATGTAAAGGTAGTTCCCTCATCTCAAGAAACAGTCACTTTTCATCCTGACGCAACTTACTTAATTACTGGTGGACTAGGTGGGTTTGGTTTAGCAGTGGCTCAGTGGTTGGTGAAAGGGGGGGCGCGGCACTTAGTACTGATGGGTCGTAGTGGTGCTGACTCGTCAGCAGCAAAGGAAGCGGTAAAAACATTGGAGTCAGCAGATGTTCGTGTGGTAGTCGCTAAAGCAGACGTGTCACACGAGGAGGAAGTGAAGAGTGTTCTGGCAAACATTAGCCAGTCTATGCCACCGTTGCGAGGCATTATTCATGCAGCAATGGTTCTGGACGATGCTCTCCTGCTTGACCTCAACCAGGAACGGTTAGCAAAAGCGATCGCACCCAAGGTCATTGGAGCTTGGAACTTACACACCCATACCTTGAACGCAAACTTAGATTTCTTCGTGTCATTTTCCTCGGTTACTTCCATTATTGGAAATGCAGGACAGGGGAATTATGTGGCCGCTAATACTTTTCTTGATACGCTGGCACATCACCGCCGCGCTATAGGACTGCCAGCCTTGACAGTCAACTGGGGTGCGATTGCTGATGTTGGTTATGTCGCTGATAACACTGTAATAGGGCAGTATTTAGACCAGATTGGAATGAAAGGTTTGCAATCGCACCAAGCACTACAGATATTAGGACAATTACTCCGTGTTGAGGCAGTGCAGACAGGGGTAGCACCTTTTAACTGGCAACGGTTGAGCGAGATTTACCCAGCTGGCGCATCAGCGCGATTTTCTCAGCTAGTCAACGAAGCAGCTGTTCTAGCAAAGGCGGACAGGCCCAACAGCAAAGGAGATTTGCTCTTAGGCGACTTGATGACAGCCCAACCAACAGAGCGCTTGCAAATTTTAGAATCTCACCTGCGAGAACTCGTAGCTCGGGTATTGGGAACTTCTCCTGCCAAATTGGATACTCAAAAATCGCTAGCCAATCTGGGACTTGACTCCTTAATGGGAGTAGAACTGAGTAACAGAATTGAGAGCGTTTTGGGTGTGAGTGTACCCACAATGAAACTAGTGCAGGGTCCAAGTATTTCCCAACTAGCAGTGGAGCTAGTTGAGCAACTGATGGGAACTTCTCAGACACAATTACCTTCTTCAGTGACCGCAGTTCCAAGTGATTGGCTCGTTTTCCCAAAACCAAATCCGGATGCCTGCTTGCGTCTGTTCTGCTTCCCATACCTTGGAGGCAGTTCCTCTGAATTTCTTCCTTGGTCAGATTGCTTACCATCAGATGTAGAAGTTTGTGCCGTTAAGCTTCCCGGAGGTAAAGACTTTTTGGGCGAACAGTCATTTGACGAGCTAACCTCTATTGTAAAAACCTTGGTAGAAGTTCTGCTTCCTTATCTAGACAAACCATTCGCTTTTTATGGTCACAGTCTAGGGGCATTGGTCAGCTTTGAACTCGCCCGTCAGTTGCGCCGCGAAAATAGTAAAACTCCTGCTCACTTGTTCGTTGGTGCTTCACAAGCTCCTCAGATACCCTATTTACATCCTTCTGTTGAGAAGCTCCCTGAATTCGAGTTAATCAAAGGAGTATCTATCAAAGATTTACCCCAATTGTATTGGGAAAATACAGAACTGGTGGGATTGTTACCACTGATTTTAAAGGAAGTAACTTTGTTGGCTGAAAGATACAGCTACGTAGAGGAAGAGCCACTAAATTGTCCTATTTCTGTGTTTGGAGGGATTCAAGACAAGGTGATAACTGAAGATTTACTTTCGGCTTGGCGCGAACAAACTCGCAGCAACTTTAAGCTGCAAATGTTAAGCGGCAATCATTTATTCTTGCACAGCGATCAACAGCTACTTTTGCAAGCAATATCTGAGGAGCTATCATCACTTCTTTCTTTGTCAATTAGTTGACACAAGACTCTTTCTAAAAAGAGTTATAGGAGAACAGTACACTAACATAAAAAGGCAGATTACACAAGGAATATTGGTTTTAAAATTAGCTGTTTACCTTTTTTAAACTTTCCAAGTAGTGGAAAATTCCTGCCGCGCTGTACTAGTTATTTCCATTACATCTTTGGAATAAAAGATTACCTTGTAGAAACCACAAATATACACATGACAACCATTACTATTCCATTTCAAGTAAATTTTGAAGAGATTGACGAGCATTTATTAAACAAAGATGCTGTCAACCAAATCAACTCAATATTTGCAGAGCATGGAGCTGTTTTACTGCGAGGTTTTCCGTTAAAAACTGCTGAAGATTTTGCAGATGTTGCAACACAGTTTATCACTACCCCAACGGATTACACGGGTGGCACTATAGTTCGCCAGCCAATAAAAGGCTTAGTATACAATTCAAGTGAATTCCCTCCAGCAGTCACCTTTCCTATTCACAATGAAATGGGGTATGCTGATAAGCCTCCCGAACGAATACTTTTTTTCTGTTTAGAAAAAGCAGAGGTAGGGGGACAGACACCAATCTGCGACTGTCGGCGTGTTTTGCAACGGCTACCAAATCAACTTGTGGATGCCATACGTACTCACGGCGTTCGCTATATCCGACGCTTACCGAAAGAAAATGGAGGTTACTTAGGAGGTTGGAGTCAAGCTTTCAAAACTGAAGATACCCGTATTGCCGAAGAAAGGTGCAAGGCAATGGGTTGTGACTGTACTTGGGATGAGGGCGATATCATGGTGATTACTAACACCGTAGAAGGTATTCGTCGCCACCCACACACAGGGGAAGAACTTTGGGTTAATCAAATTTCTAGCTATCACTCCTCAAGACATGAACACGCACTGCGGATTACACCACAGGAATTTTTTGGTGATTTAGTAGCATCTGTCAAGTCAGAAAAAATAAAAGCATCTCCAATCCTTAAGTTTATAGTGGGAGCTTCTAGCCCGTTACTACTAAAATTAGGGAGCAAGATGCTTCCAGTACTTTTATTTTTCCAAAAGTGGTATGCTCCCGGTAATATTTATTGGAATTGTACCCTTGGCAATGGTACTTCTTTTACACGCAAGGATATTGAGGCAATATGGGATGCTGTCATTGCTGAAACTATTGTCTTCAACTGGCAGCAAGGAGATGTTTTGTTTCTTGATAATTTTCGATTTGGACATGGACGCAAGCCGTTTCGAGGTAAGCGGCAAGTTCTTGTAAGTTTCGGTTCTTAAGTCATGGGGTAATAGGTAATGTTCGGAGTAATGGGTTGTGTGAAAAAAACTAGGACTAGTTGGTGGTATTTTGAGGATTAATGCTTATAGAGACATTTATAAGCCCTGTTGCACCCGCATTAGCGTAGTAAGATTGGGACAAAAATATGGCAGCAGACACAGAAAGCCGATTACTTGAAAAATCTTCAGGTCGATGGCGAATAATTTCGGCAGCTTTCACCGCATTAGCCATAGGAGTCTCATCTGTCTACATTTTTTCACGATTTCGGTCTAATATTCAGACTTCCCCATTAAAATCCCATAAGTCAGCTCCTGTCATAGTTGCAATTACTGCTCTGGGACATCTAGAGCCTCAAGGCGAAGTGACTCAATTATCTGCCCCCAGTTCACTCTCAGGTAACCGAGTAGAAAAACTTCTGGTCAAAGAAGGAAGCAGAGTTCGGGCAGGGCAAATAGTGGCATTGCTCCAAGATTATGCTAAAGCAACAGCGGCACTGCAACAGGCACAAGACAAAGTTAAAGTTGCTAGAGCTAGATTAGCGCAGGTTAAAGCCGGAGCAAAATCGGCAGACATTGAGGCTCAAAAAACAGTAGTGACCCGTTTAGAAACTCAATTAAAAGGAGAAGTTACCACTCAACAAGCAACAATTGCCCGCTTAAAAGCTCAATTCAACAACGCTCAAACCGAGAATAATCGTTATCAGCAGTTATATACAGAAGGTGCTATTTCAGCTTCTATTGCAGATAGCAAGCATTTAGAACTTCAGACAGTACAACAACAACTAACAGAAGCTAAAGAAAACTTAAACAAGAGTATGAATACTCTTAACGACCAGATAAAAGAGGCCAAAGCCAGGTTGGTAAGTCTTAGCGAAGTGCGTGATGTAGATGTTCAGGTGGCACAAGCCGAAGTCGAAAGTGCCATGACTGCAATTACACAAGCAAAAGTAGAACGAGATTTAACTTATGTTAAATCTCCTATAAATGGAAGAATTTTAAAAGTTCATACCAAAACAGGAGAAACGATTGACAATTCAGGAATTGTTGATATAGGTGAAACGTCTCACATGTATGTCGTGGCGGAAGTTTATCAAACTGATATCAAAAAAGTGCGTGTAGGTCAAAAAGCCAGCATCAGCAGTACTACATTTACTGGAAAATTACGGGGAGTAGTGAGCGAGATTGGTTTACAAGTTAGCAAACAGAGTGTTTTAAGTCTTAATCCAGGGGTAGACACAGACCGAAGAGTAATTGAAGTGAAAATCCGCATAGATAATCCAGAGGACAATCAACAGGTTGCAAGTTTAACCAACTTACAAGTAGATGTAGCCATTCAAATATAATTGCCATCATCAGGTTAGTTAAAATAATTACAACCTGGATTTATGAATTTTAAAATTCCTTTAGCTTGGCTACAACTAGCCCAAAACAAAGTTCGTTTTTTAGCAGCTGTGGCTGGCATTACTTTTATTGTAATTTTGATGTTTACGCAACTTGGTTTCCAAGATGCTCTTTATTCAAGTGCTATCCGTGTACATCATAGTCTCCAAGGAGATTTATTTTTAGTTAGTTCTCAATATAAATCTTTAACTTCCAATCAAAGCTTTTCTCGTACTCGTTTATATCAAGCTTTAGGATTTAATGGTGTCAAGTCAATCAGTCCGATGTATTTGGGCTTTGCTAAATTCAAGAATCCAGTAAACGGGGAAAAATACTCCATTTATCTGATTGGTGTTGAACCAGGGAGAATAGCTCTTAATTTACCAGAATTTGAGAGTAATTTAGATAAAATTAAAATTCCTGACATGGTTCTTTTTGACCAAAAATCTCGATCGGAGTTCGGGCCAATTGCTGAAAAATTTAAATCAGAAAATACTGAGCAAATAGTCGAAATATTTGCTTTTAACGCAGTTAAAGGTTATCGAGTTAAAATCGGTGGTTTATTCAGCTTGGGGCCTTCTTTTGGAGTAGATGGTAATTTAATTGTCAGTGACTCAACTTTTCTCAGAATATTTCAAAATAACCGAACTTCAGAAATGATAGATGTAGGTGTGATAATTCTTGATTCTGGTGTCGATCCGCAAAAAGTTCTGACCAATCTACAAAACAATTTAGGTAATGATGTTTTAATATTTACCAAACAAGAGTTTCAAGACTTTGAGAAAAAGTATTGGGCTACAAGAACACCTATTGGTTTTATATTTAACCTTATGCTCGTAATGTGTTTTAGTATTGGTATAGTCATTGTCTATCAAATTCTTTATAGTAATATTTCAACTCAAATAACAGCTTATGCTACTTTAAAAGCTATTGGGTATACTAATGAATATTTACTAAATGTAGTATTTAAACAGGCTTTAATATTAGCAGTATTGGGTTATATTCCAGGTTTTATTATTTCTTCATCTATTTACACTTTTACAGCAAAAACTACCAATTTACCAATGAGAATGAGCTTAAATAATATATTAATTATTTTAATCTCAACAATTTTAATGTCTACAGTTTCCGGACTGTTAGCTATGAATAAACTACGCTCGGCAGATCCAGCAGATATTTTTTAGTTAAGCAAAATTTAGTTCTCTATCTTTCTCAATGTAGAAGTTCTTATCTTCTTGTCTTAAAACTAAAAATATTGAGTTCCGCAGTTGGGTTCAGAAGTGGAAGCAACAGTTATCGCAGCAGCTTGTGGTGTAGGTATGGTTAGCAGAGAATTGAGCTTCTACCGAATTACGACTGATACGAGACAACCACTATTACCAAGATGGTGAACACCTCGGCTTTGAGGATTACCACGAGAACGAGTTAACCAAACACGAGGGATATCGGCGCGTCAGAGATTTGCTGTCTGCGAAGAAATTAGTTGATACCCTGCCAGAGGAACTTCGGGTAAAAATCACTAAACCCTCTCAAACTCGCTCCTTGCTCAAGCTGGTAAAGACTCCCGACAAGTTACACGAAGCTGTTGCGATCGCTAGCCCAGGAACCACCCAAAGAGAATGCCCAAGAATGCTTACGACTCATGGGCATGGCATTGAAGAATCTTGCCAGTGCAATGAACAACACCCAAGCGTTAGAGGCTGCGGCAATCATTCTGGGGAGTGAACTAACATCAACGTGAGTTCGACGGAACTAAAAAATGGCAGGAGGTAGTGCAGGCAAATCTTTTGGGTAAATGTCAATTGAAGGTTTTTTAGGCAAATAGGTATAAGCAGCTAAACCAGCCATCAAGTTAACCAAAA
>NZ_JADEXU010000161.1 GCF_015206895.1 Nostoc sp. LEGE 12450
CAGACAAAGCCGGGGATTTGATTTTACAGGCTATAAGCGCTCGACTTTAATGCGTCGAGTCCGCAAGCGGATGCAGTCATTGAACATAGAAAACTTTGAAGAGTATTTAGACTACCTAGAAGTTTATCCAGAAGAATTCAATTATCTTTTCAACACTATCTTAATTAATGTCACCGCTTTTTTTCGAGATTTATCAGCTTGGGAATACCTAGCAGAGGAAATACTGCCTAATCTGATTAGGAATAAGAAAACTTCTGACCAAATACGCATCTGGAGTGCTGGCTGTGCTTCTGGGGAAGAAGCTTACACTTTAGCAATGTTGATGGCTGAAATATTGGGAGCAGAGGAATTTCGCCAACGGGTGAAAATCTACGCCACAGATGTAGATGAAGAGGCTCTCAACCAAGCTCGTCAAGCTACGTATTCAGCAAAAGATGTCCAGGCAGTATCAGATGAACTGCGGCAGAAATACTTTGAGATTGTCGGTAATCGCTATGTCTTCCGTCAAGACTTGCGCCGCTCAGTGATTTTTGGTCGTCACGATCTGCTTCAAGATGCGCCCATTTCGCGCTTAGATTTGCTGGTTAGTCGCAATACATTAATGTATTTTAATTCGGAGACTCAAGGGCGAATTCTAGCCCGATTTCATTTTGCACTTAACGATAATGGCTATCTATTTTTAGGGAAAGCAGAGATGCTATTGATGCATTCTAGTCTGTTTACCCCAATAGATTTAAAAAACCGGATATTTAGTAAAGTATCGTCGGTAAGTATACGCGATCGCCTCCTAGTTATGGCAAATTCAGTAGATGACGAATCTAGCAGCCGTGTGTCTCGACATTTGCGGCTGCGAGACATGGGTTTTGACACATCACCAATCGCGCAAGTAGTCATTGATATCAATGGCTCTCTGGTAATGGTGAATGAGCAGGCACGGACTTTGTTTGCCCTTTCCCCCAAAGATTTAGCTCGTCCTTTCCAGGATCTAGAACTTTCCTATCGACCGATTGAATTGCGATCGCTAATTGAACGGGCTTATACTGAACGCCGCCCAATTACCCTAACAAATGTAGAGCGCTATTTGTCTAACACAGAAACTCAATATCTGGATGTGCGAATTACGCCTTTGCAAGAAACAGACACCAGTTTTTTAGGTGTTAGCATCTCCTTTCATAATGTCACTCGTTATATTAAACTCCAAGATGCTCTGCAACGCTCGCAACAGGAATTAGAAACTACCAACGAAGAACTCCAATCCACCAATGAAGAATTAGAAACTACTAACGAAGAACTCCAATCCACCAATGAAGAATTAGAAACTACTAACGAAGAACTCCAATCCACCAATGAAGAATTGGAGACGATGAATGAAGAACTCCAATCTACTAATGAAGAATTACAGACAATTAATAACGAACTAAGCCAGCGCACAACAGAACTTAATCACGCAAATATTTTCCTAATCTCTATTCTCAGAAGTCTCCAAACTGGAATAGTAGTAATTGATGGCAGCTTTAATATCTCAATTTGGAATTACATGGTAGAGGATTTATGGGGACTGCGAACTGATGAAGTTCTAGGAAAGTCTATCTTCAGCCTAGATATTGGACTACCTGTTGAGCAGTTGCGATCGCCCATCCGCGATTCTTTCTCTGGTAAAAAACAATTTCAAGAAATGATCCTTGATGCTACCAATCGTCGAGGTAGGCAAATAAAATGTTACCTGGCAATCACCCCGTTGCTTGGTATGGATATACAGGGAGCAGTTTTAATGATGGCAGATGTAGAGAGAGTCCATAGTATGATTTCTAGTCAAGATATGGAGGAACGGCGGCAACAGGAATAATGTAAAGCAGTTTTCCTTTGCAAGAAGTACAAAGAAAGCTACAAATTTTGAGGCAGTTGTTGCTGGAGTTAGAAACTCTTTATTTATGATTTTGAGCCTTGAATTTTGTACCTAATTTACTAATCACACTGAAAAAAGATAGAGACTTAGTACTATGGCAATCTCAGAGTTTAGATTCAATTTTTTGGTTCAACCAATCGCAAAAATTAGCATGATAGAGACTATAATAGATTTCTGTTGCTATTGACTCTAAATGTAAAAATTCTCGCCACTTGTCTAAAATTACCTTGATTTCATATTCATCTGTATCTAATTTTTCTGCGATCGTTTCTATTGCAGTTGATTGCTCTTGAACTAAGATATTTAACACCTGTAAACCCATTGTTTGCTGTTCACTGGTGACTAAATTGATCTTGTCTAAATGATTTTGGTAATAAATTTGTAAGTTTTCGGGATAAATATCCTCATTAATAGCTGCTAAGATTTCCCTAACATACATAAAGTTAGTCTCGTCATCATCAAAACCTTTCTCTGCAAATTTTAGCGAAACATTTTTTGTATTCTTCTCTTCGCTAAATCTACGTTCAGAATGAGATAATTTATTTAAATAATTTTTAATATATTCTTGGATATCAGCGCGATTTTTTTCTTGGTAATTTGATAAATCTAAATATTGGGCTGGAGTTTCAATTAATAAGCCTGATTTATCTGTCAGAAACGGACGACGAGTAAGGATAAAATAAACTTTTTCTGGCAGATAACGTGGTAAATAGAATATATTTGAGCCACGTGGTTGATTGTTGATATCAATCCGATCACAGCCATCAATTGTAATAATTAACCGTTGCTCTGGATGCAATCTATCGCTGATTTGTTGTAGTAATAACGATAAAAAGTCACTGCCTTCTGTAGTAAAATCAGGAAAGTTAGTTGTAATATTTGTGTTACCTTTATTTTTGGCAATTTCTATTAATTGAGTGCAAATACTTGTAAAAAATTCCTCAACGTTATTTTTACCTGCAATTTCCAGATTGTAATAGACAACGCCAGAATTTTGGCTGACATAATGGGCAATAATGGCACTTTTACCAATACCAGGATCGCCGATAATAGTAAAGTAGCCACGATCATATTGATTGATAAAATTTTTAATATCAGAAAAAACAAATTCACGACCGATAAAATTATGATTTTTGGTGTTGATAAATTGCTCAAATTCGGCAGTATATTTAGGGATATTATTCATTTTTTAACCCCCTTCCAAATGCAGAAAATGAACCCGACCTGAATGTTCCCCGATGAGAAATGTTAATCCATCTGGAGAAACTGTACAGCAATATATAGAACTTTCACCCGTAAAAGTAGAGATTACCTTCCCTGTCTCTAAATCCCACAGTTTCAGGGTGGTGTCAGTAGAACTAGAAACGGCTTTTTGACCATCTGGGGTGATGGCTACTGCTGTTACCGAATCTTTATGACCGCTTAGGGTAGAGATTGCCTTTTCTGTCTGCAAATCCCATAATTTCAAGGTGGTGTCAGCAGAACCAGAAACAGCTTTTTTTCCATCTGGAGTTATGGCTACTGCTGTTACCGAATCTTTATGACCGCTTAGGGTAGAGATTGCCTTTCCCGTCTGCAAATCCCATAATTTCAAGGTGGTGTCAGTAGAACCAGAAACAGCTGTTGGTCTATCTGGAATAATAGCTACTGCATTTACCGAGTCAGTATGACCTCTGAGGGTAGAGATTGCTTTTCCTGTCTCCAAATCCCACAGTTTTAGGTTGGTGTCACTTGAAGCAGAAACGGCTTTTTGACCATCTGGAGTAATGGCTACTGCATTTATCGAGTCTTTATGACCTGTAAGTGTAGAGATTTGCCATCCCGTCTTCAAATTCCACAGTTTTAGGTTATTAGAAACAGAAACAGCTTTTTTTCCATCTGGGCTAATGGCTACTGCATTAACGAAACCTCTATGACCTCTCAAGGTGAAGGTTTCTCTTCTTGTCTCCACATTCCATAGTTTCAGAGTCCAAAGCTTTAGAGTCCACAGTTTCAGGGTGTTGTCACTAGAAGCAGAAACAGCTGTTTGACCATCTGGGGTAATAGCTACTGAATTTATTGAGTTGTTATGACCTGTGAGGGTAGAGATTTCCTTTCCCGTCTTCAAACTCCACAGTTTCAGGTTATTAGAAACAGAAATGATTGTTTGACCATCTGGGGTAATGGCTACTGCATTTACTGAATTGTTATGACCTCTCAGGGTAAAGATTTCCCTTCCCGTCCGCAAATTCCATACTTTCAGGGTGTTGTCGTCTGAAGCAGAAACTACTTTTTGACCATCTGGAGTAATGGCTACTGCATTTACCGAATCGTTATGACCAGTTAGGGTAGAGATTTCCCTTCCCGTCGGCAAATTCCATAGTTTTAGGGTGTTGTCACTAGAAGCAGAAACGGCTATTTGACCATCTGGAGTAATGACTACTGCATTTACTGATTCTTTATGACCTTTGAGGGTAGAGATTTCCCTTTTCGTCTCCAAATCCCACAGTTTCAAAAGTTTCAGATAACTATTTAAACAAGAAAAATCTCTACCAGTCTGCAAATTCCACAGTTTCAGAGTGTTGTCACTAGAAGCAGAAACAGCTGTTTGACCATCTGGAGTAATGACTACTGCATTTACCAAGTTTTTATGACCTCTGAGGGTAGAGATTTCCTTTCCCGTCTCCAAATCCCATAGTTTTAGAGTCCACAGTTCCACGCTATTAGAAACAGAAACGGCTGTTTTACCATCTGGGGCGATCGCTACTGCATTTACCGAGTCTTTATGACCTCTGAGGGTAGAGATTTCCTTTCCCGTCTGTAAATCCCATAATTTCAAGGTGTTGTCATCGGAAGCAGAAACGGCTGTTTGACCATCTGAGGTTATGGCTACTGCATTTACCGAGGCTTGATGACCAGTTAAGCTAAAGATTTCTCCTCCTGTCCACAAATCCCATACTTTCAAGGTGTTGTCATCGGAGGCAGAAACAGCTGTTTGACCATCTGAGGTTATGGCTACTACATTTACCGAAGCTTTATGACCAGTCAGGGTACGTAGTAAGTTTCCTCCTGGAGTAGTTAAGGTGGCTGTGATGGGGTAAAAGCGAGGATTTTCACTTTTACTTTGGACTGCATCTGCCAATATTTTCTGAATTTCTGGTTCAGGAAAACTCTGCAATCTACCCCATAATTGCCCTACTAATTGATTTGGATCTTGATTTAAAATATGGGCTGATAACTGTAGGGTACGTTCAATTAATTTCAGGGTTTTGACTTGCCCATAATCTACTTTCTCATCTTCCTCTAACCTATCTAATATCTCTGGATCATCAATTAAATAATAATCCCTAATAAGGGTTTCTACTCCAAATTGAGGATATTGGATTTTTAGAGAAATAAAATCAAAATCCGTGAGGATTTCATAATATTTTTTTGAGTTACCTACTTTTAATTGTTGCTCAGGAAATTGACCCAAAAACAAATTTTGAAACTCTGCTGATTTGGAGGCTAATTTAGCGGCAATTCCCCCCATTTTATGCCATCTCCTTAAGCATATAATTAGCCATACTTTTATTAACTTCTCTAAAGAGCTTTCGACCTTTACCTAGTTTGTCTTGAGATTTGAGAAATTCCAGAAAACTTCGATGATAAATACTATAGTAAGTTTTGTGTTCATCTACATTTACTTTCGATGTTACATATTCAACCCACTCGTTTAATACCGATTTCACCTCATATTCTTCCTCATCAAGAATCTCGGCAATCATATTTATCGATATTGGTTCACCTCTTTCTACCAATATATAAAGTATTTTTACCTTTTTTTCATTGGATTCTTTATCCATCCCCATACGATTCCAATGAGTTGTATAATAGTCTTGAAGTCCTTGCGGTAATCCTTTTAAATTTAAATCATTGTATTTACCCTCAGAAATTCCGGGTAAGAGATAGCGTAAATATATAAAATTATTTTCACTCTTAACAGCTATTTGTTGAGTGAAACTATCTTCAGAAATATGGCGTTCATTAATCCAATTCTTCAGGTCTGAATCATTATTCAGATATAATTCAATATACTCTTTAACATCTTCTTGACTCAAAGCTGTATAATCACCTTGTGTTAAATCTAATTCATATACAGGAGTATCTGGAGACAAAGTTAAACGTTTTGTCTCTTGATTATAAAGTCTTCTAGTCAGTAAGAAATAGACTCCATCAGGAAGATTTTGTGGTAAATCTAAAAGATTACCATTTCCTTCTTGTTCTACTTCATCTAGTGCATCAACAACAATTACAAGTTTTTGTCCTTTTAGTTCTTCACTAGCTTTTTGCAGTAAAGTCCTTAAATCAGTGTTATCTGCATTTTGGAGAGAATAACGCTTAATTAATTGTTGACGAATACTAGCTAGAAACTTCTCTGGTTTGTTGCGTCCTTCTGCAAAAATATTAAAATAACAAGGAAATTTATAAGCTAGAACATATTTAGCAGCAATGGCACTTTTACCCATCCCTGCATCCCCAACTATACTAAAATAACCTTTGGTTTGAGTTGTAAAAAATTTTTGGATAGCCTTAAAAACAAAATCACGTCCGCAAAATAAGCGAGTTTTTTCAAAGATTAATGCTTTAAATTCTTTGGAATAAACATCTAAATTCCAATCTGGATAGGGCTGATATTTTGAGGATTTTGTTTGTTTGGCAACTGCAATAAAAGCTTCACCAAATTCTTCTATTTCAGCCAAAAAGTTTATTTTAGCATTGATTAACTGCGTTTTTAATTCGCTGTTTTGATTAAGAAGTTTTTTTGCATTTTCTACGAACTTAAAGGGAGTATTAGAACTGTAACCATCCCAAAAACAACCTTTAATTTCTTTTTCTCTAAACAGGTTTAAAATTGCTTCATGCTTAAATACACCATATCGGATCAAAGCATAAATATAGACAGTATCAATATCATCAGAAATTTGGGTAGGATTGAGTTTTAATTCGTGCAGAATGTTAATAACAGCTTCGTTTTTTTGAGCTTGTTTAATGATTAGTTGACTAGCTTGAGGGGCATATTTACTAATTACTGAAGTAATGGCAGCAAATTCTATCATTTTTATTCCCGAAAATTTACTATTTTGCTGATGAGTAGTATTACAAATCTTACACAGTAGGTAATACTGGGTAATATTAATGGCGCATCTGCCAAAACTTGCTTGTGCTGCTAGAGCTATAGCTTCCGTGGGCAAAGCCTACGCACAAGATTGTAATTGTGATGCTGATACTAAGCGTTATTTTTAACACATACTGCCTAGGGGCGTACAGCGAGTTGTGCGCCCCTACTATAAACAAATTGCTCCATCCACGATTAAAATCAATTTGCTAAGGTACTCAGCTAAATTAAAATTCTGGAGTTTTGTGACTCTGTGCTTACTCAGTTACCGACTATCAACGTCCTAAAACAGCCCACTAGCTCTGCTTGGGTTGAACAAGCGATCGCTAACCTAGACATCATCTTGCTCGACCACTCTCACTGTGAACGCAAAGCAGCAGGTGTGGCTTTGAATATGATGTTTCGCTACCCTTCCAATACTAAAATGGTGCGAGAACTAACTGCGATCGCCCGTGAAGAGCTAGAACACTTTGAGCTAGTTAATCAATGGTTAGAACGCCGGAATATTCCCTTAGCTCCCTTACCACCGCCTCCTTACGGCGCAGGTTTAAAGGCTCAAGTCCGCCCCAAAGAACCTGAGCGATTTCTGGATTCCTTACTAGTCACTGGTTTAATTGAAGCTCGTTCTCACGAACGTCTGGGACTATTAGCTGCTCACTGTCCAGAGCCAGAGTTAGCAAAATTTTATCGTGGGCTAATGGCATCTGAAGCGCGTCACTACGGTATATATTGGGTTTTAGCTGCTACTTATTTCGACAGAGAAATTGTCATGCAACGGCTTGATGAATTAGCAATTGTCGAAAGCGAGTTGCTGGCGACTTTGCACCCAGAACCTAGAATTCACAGTTAGTAGACTAAGGCAACAGATATGAAGCTTCAGCTAACACACCTGAGACTACTTGTCTCCAACTACAAAGATTCTTTTCTGTTCTACCGGGATCTGCTGAAATTTGATGTCGATTGGGGCGATGAAGAGAGCGGATATGCTGAGTTGAATACCGGATATCTCAAGTTGGGTTTGTTCAAAAAAGAATTAATGGCTGAAGTAGTTCCAAGAATTGAACAGCCTTCATATATTGTCAATCGAGATAAAACGGTCTTAATTTTTGCAGTCGATAACGTGGATGAGGTTTATAACCAAGTAAAAAATCAGAATTCGATCGTTGTGACTGAACCGCAAGATCGCCCAGACTGGGGAATTCGCACCGCTCATTTTCGCGATCCTGATGGCAATCTCATCGAAATTTACAGCAATCTAGGAATTGTCAGTTAAAAATTCGCTGTCAAAAACTATCCCATATCTAAACTACAAATTTAGCTCTAACAGTAAACGTATTGCACTGTAACTAGGGGACATATTCTCAATCCGTCCCCTACAAGTTTTAGGTATTTCTAGCCTTTCAAATTCCTTGATCGTTAAAGTTAGAATAATATTTAATTACAGTTCTAATCATGCTAGCTTCGACTATTCAGGTTCACTGTCTATATAAATGCTGGCTTTTTTTTGAAGACTCTATTTATAAACTTCATATAGGAATCCGCTTTGATTTTTGTTCGCGCAGTTTGGCGGTAATAAAAAAGGCTTTTTGAGCTGTACGGAGTTTTTTGAAAAATCAAATGTGAGTCCTAAACCTTGTCTACTTTGAGAACCGTAGTTTTGTACTAGTTTTGTAGGTTGGGTGCAGCGATAGCGTAACCCAACATAAATAAGCTGGTAATGTTGGGTTGCGTTTCACTCCACCCAACCTACATAAATATATCTTTTAAAAAACTCTAGATTTGAACATAGATGAAGCTTATACCAATTTTTTATTAAGCTGCATAGAATTCGATCCCCCCTAGCCCACGCCAGTCGCTCCACTACAGCGCTTCGCGCATCCTGCGGCGGGCGAGACCCCATCGCTTTTAGCGTCTCCCCTTGGGAGAAGACCGCGCTGGCTCCCCTTAATAAAGGGGGGAACCGGAAAAACATCTATCAAAGTCCCCCTTTTTAAGGGGATTTAGGGGGATCAAGATATGTGCAGCTTCACATTAAATTGGTATTACATACATAAATTTGCTAAAAGAAAAGACAAATTTGTATATATTCATATTTTATTAACTAACCCTAAATTAAATAAGGCATAACCCAAACTTAATCAAAATAAAATACTTTTTCTTCAGCATTATGTAAGTAACCAAACCATCCTCATGACATTTTCAAGACGTAAATTTTTTGCAATAGCAGGCACTACTGCTGTTGGCACTTTGATGGTGTCTCCTATGAAGGGTCTTCTTGCCCAACAAGCCTATGGATCAAGATATGGCATAGGATATGGGCCACTTTTACCAGATCCCAATGGCTTGTTAGATTTACCAAGTGGATTTCGGTATCAAGTTATATCTCGCACAGGCACTCTCATGAGCGATGGGAGTTTAGAGCCTAGTAATCATGATGGAATGGCAGCCTTTCCTGGGCCCAGAAACACAATAATCCTGGTTCGCAATCACGAACTTAGCAATACTTCTGGTACAAAAGTACAAGTGCCCAATCCCTACGATCCTATTTGCAGAGGTGGCACTACAACTCTAATTGTTGGGCGCGATCGCAAACTGATCAAAGAGTTTAGTTCTCTTGGTGGAACCATTCGTAACTGTGCTGGGGGTTTAACTCCCTGGGGTTCATGGATTAGCTGCGAAGAAGATGTAACCATACCAACTGCGACGAATGGAGTCACTAAGCCACATGGTTATAACTTTGAGGTTCCAGCTAAGGCCACCTCTCCTGTTGAACCAGTACCTCTAGTTGAAATGGGACGGTTTAATCATGAGGCTGTAGCTGTAGATCCCAAAACTGGAATTGTTTATCAGACTGAAGATAGTGGAAGTAGCCTCTTCTATCGTTTTATCCCGAAACAGTATGGCAATTTAAAAGCAGGAGGCACTCTCCAAGCTCTGAGGATCAAGGATAGACCAGAGGTTAACACCACTACCGGTTTCGTAGTAGGACAGAAATGGGATGTAGATTGGGTGACTATTCCTGAGCCAAACCCTACTACTGTAGATAATGTCAGAGTCCAAGGTCGTAGCTTAGGTGCAGCCCGGTTTAACCGTGGGGAAGGCATTTGGTACGATGACAACAAGGGCAAGAAAGACAAAAACGGCAAGGATGACAAGAAGAGCAAAGGTGAATTTTACTTCACTGCTACAAGTGGTGGCCCTGTAGGGGGTGGTCAGGTATGGCGCTACATTCCGGGTGAAGAGACAATTGAATTGTTTGTCGAGTCTCAATCTAAAGATGAACTCGATATGCCCGATAACCTAGTCGTAGCACCTTTTGGCGATCTTATCCTCTGTGAGGACGGAAGTGGTGACAATTTCTTGATAGGTATTACTCCCAGTGGTGAAATCTACAAATTTGCACGTAACGCCCTCCAAACTGGTGAGTTTGCTGGAGCCTGCTTCTCACCCGATGGTGATACTTTGTTCGTTAACATTCAAAGCCCTGGTATTACTTTAGCTATCTGGGGCCCTTGGACAGGTTATAGAGGTTATAGAGACTAAGATCAATGTCAGCGTAGGCGTAGCCCGCCGCAAGCATTACTACTATATCGCTGGATTATCCTTGCTAAATAGACTTGGGGAGGGGAAGATAATTCCTCTCCCCAAGTCTATTTATTGACATCTTGAGAGTACCACCTGAAACTGACCATGCAAGAATTGCTATTTGCTGAGTAAATTGGGATATAGAACCAGAAAATTTTCTGTGTAAACTTGACCAGCAAATGGTAATGAAAAACTATTATCAAGATTTTATAATTCGTGATTGGGTTGCAAGCGATCGCACAAGAGCCGCCGAAGTCATCAGTTATGTATTATCAGAATACGGTCTGGGTTGGGAACCTAACGGCGCTGACCGAGATGTATTGCGAGTTGAGGAATGTTATTTAGCTACTGGGGGAGAGTTTTGGGTAATTGAACACCAAAGCCAGTTGGTAGGAACTGGGGCATACTACCCTATACACCGAGGTGAAAAAGCTGTAGAAATCCGCAAAATGTATCTTTTGCCCAGCATCAGGGGTTTGGGATTAGGGAAATATTTGTTACAACAGCTAGAAGCAGCGATCGCAGAGCGTGGTTTTGGGCAAATTTGGATTGAAACCGCCAGTGTTTTGGTGGAAGCAGTCAAGCTGTATGAAAGCAACGGCTACACTCCAGCAACGGGAGTAGAAACAACACGCTGCGATCGCGTGTATTTTAAGTCATTAGTCATTGGTCATTAGTCATTGGTCACTTGTACTGAGCGAAGTCGAAGTATTGGTCATTAGCTAAGAACAAACGACAAGTGACAAAGGACAAGTGACAAAGGACAAGTGACTAATGCCAAAGGACAATTCTAAATGCACACTTGGATTAAAAATCTCACAGGCTTACTTAATCTTTTTCTCCAATCCCATTGTCCACTATGCCAACGCGCAACTTCCCAAGAATTTTGTCACAACTGCACCAAACAACTGCAAAAATGCCAACGTAAAGACCCGATTTCTCTATGGAAAGAGCCAATACCAGTGTTTGGCTGGGGAGAGTATGGTGGCCCAGTGAAACGAGCGATCGCGGTGATGAAATACGAAAATCAACCCCAAATAGCTCGTCCTTTGGGTCAATGGTTAGGAGAAGCATGGTTATTAAATTCACCTAAGCGAGATAGCCAGCCTGTGGTGGTTCCCATTCCACTGCACCCTAGCAAGCAAAAGCAACGTAAATACAATCAAGCTGGACTGATCGCACAAAGCTTCTGCGAAATAACTGGATTAAAATTGAAACTAAACGGTTTAGCCAGAGTCCGAGAAACTGAAGCGCAATTTGGTTTATCGGTATCTAAGCGAGAAAAAAACTTGGCTCAAGCTTTTGCTGTCGGACAAGAATTTCGCGATCGCCCCCCAAATGTTCCAGTACTGTTAGTGGACGACATTTATACTACTGGTGCTACTGCCAGGTCTGCTGTGCAAACACTTCGTCAGTATGGAATAGTGGTCTTAGGATTAGTAGCAGTAGCCACTGCCGTTAAAGACGGATAAATCAAAAATTAATGAGCTAAATTGAACATATAAGCGCATATTCGACCGAATTACTCTATTTTTGTGGAAAAAATTGCTTGAAATGTATGAATAAAGTTTTTGCGGCGGGTTTAAAACAACTCATAATTATTCCTGCCACATTGCTGGCAATAGGCGTAAGTACAAGCGCAGCTTTTGCTCAAAATAAGTTGTATAGTCCAATTCCTTTATCTAACAGTACTGAACTTTCCGATAGCCTCTCAGATAAAGACATTCCCACAGGTCAAGGTGGGTTTGCTCGTGATTATACTGTGAAGTTACAAAAGGGCGATAATTTAGCAGTTGATCTGTCATCTGAAAATTTTGACAGCATCATCACATTGCTAGCACCTGATGGATCGACTCTGGCAGAAAATGATGATGGGCCTGATGGTAGTAGCAATTCCCTACTATTTACCCGCATCGTAGAGACAGGGAATTATGTTATTCGTGTCCGTTCTTTTGGCGAAACTGGGGTGGGGGCTTTTAAACTCAAGGTGACAAAGCTGCAACCTATTAAATGAAGTAGTCATTGGTCATTTGCCATTTGTCATTGGGGATGGGGCATTGGGCATGAAGCATTGATCAATAATTAATAGTTATTCTTCCCCTACTCCCCACTCCCCCATTGATTAAAAAACGGTCAATACGCAGAGAAATAAGGCTTCAGTCCACTCGACGACTGCGCCGTAGGTGTCTCCGGTGTGTCCGCCTAATTTGTGATTGAACCATGCACCGGTTAAAGTGGCGATCGCACTTCCGGCAATTATCATTGCGAGTGCGAGAAATAGCTCCTGTTTATCTATCAGCACAAGTAAACCACTCAAACTCAACAGCAATAACAATCCTGGCAATAAATCTTTGTAAGAACGAATGGCAAGTTTATGAAATGCACCTTTGCCAGTTGGTTTCAGATAAGGATATCGTGCGATCGCTAACTGTTGTCCCCAACGTCCCCAGCCACAAGCAGCCATCAGTAACAAACAACGGTTTTCTGGCATATCTGTTAAGGCTGTGATTTTGAGTAGCACCAAGGCGATCGCAGTCATTGCTCCAAATGCACCTGTAGCACTATCTGCCATCACCTCCAGCCGCCGCTCTGGGTCGCCCACTGCTAAACCATCGGCAGTATCCATTGCCCCATCTAAGTGCAGTCCTCCAGTTATGCCAATCCAAATACTTACTACCAAAGCACTACGAGTTAACACTGGCATCCCAAGATAATCCATCCCTGTATCCAGTAACCCTATAATTCCCCCAATTATCAACCCTACAAGCGAAGCAAGACGTGCCACTCCATGAAAATCTAAACCGTCCAAATACGGTAATGGAATACTTGTGTAAAATATAGTACTAGCTGCCAGCTTTAACAGCAGCTTTTTCCACCACTGTTGCTGTTTCGTCATCGTAGTTACATTAATATTTGGCTAATTGCTGGATAATCATCATAATTTGACTACAATTGAACATCAGTACACTTTAAAGCTTTAGATAAGATTTACTTCTGTTAGACATTATCACTGAAAATTTTGTTATGCTGGTCTAAGTAGTGCATAAAAAGTTTTGAGTAATTTTTTATACACAAATCTAATGATTCAGGAAATTAAAATTCCATCAGGAATCAGAATTTGTGTTTTGTATTCGTTAACTAAAAACTTCCTCCAAATTGTTAGACGATTGCCCCACAAAATTGATATTTTTTTAAATGTAGGGAGTAAACAAGCTATTCAATTATGACTGTTTAGCTCTGTTGTTGCTCTCCTTAGCTCAATCGCTATTTTCCTATGAGTCACCATCTACCCGACACCAGGATACCAGCTCCGTGCATTATTAACACGGGCATCATTGTGAATAAGCTCGACATCCGGCGATTGCTGGCAGATTTAGGTCGAGTCCACTACATCTACACCCAAGAAGATAAGGTACTGAGCGAGGGTGAAGGGGATGTGATGGAAGTTTTTGCTAATCCACAAAGGTCTACCTTAGTGGCTAATCATGCGCTATATTTGAATGTTTGTAGTTTTGATTACTTGGAACTCAAACAGTCATCGCAACAAGAAACTTACTTCGATTTGATGCAAGAAGGAGTGTGTCTGCGGTTGATTCCCCGCTCAACCCCCATACAAGAGCGACGAGAGCGAACCTTCAATGTCAGCGCCATAGAAGCGATGATGGAGCAAGTTCTCTCAGCCAGATGGGATGCAGAAATTGACGATGACTGTTCTGATTCTTTTTAAAATAGCGACTAATATACCAATTTAATGTAAGGCTGCGCTTTATTGATGTAGGGGCAATTTATGAATTGCCCCTACATCGTATAGTTTTGCTTAAGTCCTAATAGGCGCATCTTCAAAAATCTAAAATGGCATGAGTGCGAATTTTTCCTTTGAATGTCTTGCTTGCTGTAGTCAGACAAAAGCTAGAGCCGGAGTGTTTTTCACTCCTCACGGGGTTGTAGAAACCCCCAGATTTATGCCAGTGGGTACGCTGGCAAATGTCAAAACTATCACCCCAGCCCAGCTACGAGATACTGGGGCGCAAATGATTTTATCGAATACTTATCATCTTCACCTACAACCAGGAGAAGCGATCGTGGCTGGAGGTGGAGGATTACACAAGTTTATGGGTTGGAACGGCCCAATGCTCACGGATTCTGGTGGGTTTCAGGTGTTCAGTTTAAGCGAGATGCGAAAAATTACTGAAGAAGGTGTAACTTTCCGCTCACCACATGATGGACGAATTATTAACTTGACACCAGAACGCTCTATTGAGATTCAAAATACTTTAGGGGCAGATGTCATCATGGCCTTTGATGAGTGTCCGCCTTACCCAGCGACTCGCCAAGAGGTGGAAACTGCTACTGAACGGACTTATCGCTGGTTAGAACGCTGCATAACGGCTCATCAACGTAGTGAGCAGGCTTTGTTTGGGATTGTGCAAGGGGGCGTGTATTTGGATTTGCGTTGTCGTGCGGCTGAAGCTTTGGCTAAGTTAGATTTGCCTGGATATGCCATTGGTGGCGTGAGTGTGGGAGAACCGCCAGAATTGATGGCTCAGATTGTAAAAGTGACAGCACCGCTTCTACCACCCGAAAAGCCGCGTTATTTGATGGGTGTGGGTACTTATCGGGAAATGGCGATCGCGATCGCATCTGGGATAGATTTATTTGATTGCGTAATTCCCACTCGCTGGGCAAGACATGGAACAGCAATAGTCCAGGGCGGACGCTGGAATTTAAAAAATGCTAAGTTTCGTGAAGATTTTACGCCATTAGATGAAACTTGTCCCTGCTACACGTGTCAAAATTTTAGCCGAGCTTATGTATCTCATTTAGTGCGATCGCAGGAAATTTTAGCTTATACGTTGTTGAGCATTCACAACATCACCGAGCTAATTCGCTTTACCCAAAAGATTAGAGAAGCAATATTGAGCGATCGCTTCACCACAGAATTTGGCCACTGGCTCAACGAAGAAAGTGGAGATGAAGAGTGGAGAATCGAAGAATAGGGTATTAATGACAAATGACCAATGACCAAACCATGTTAAGATATTTCTCAATTATGAAAGCTGTGTTGGATAGGTGGATTTAAACAAACATGGAAGCAGCACTTTTATTAGCAAAACTGCCTGAAGCTTACCAAATCTTCGATCCTTTGGTAGACGTTCTCCCAGTCATCCCTGTATTCTTCTTGTTACTTGCTTTCGTTTGGCAAGCAGCCGTGGGATTTAGGTAAGTTAATCTATTTTTCAATTGAGTAGGACAGGTAATATACCTGTTCTATTTTTTTGTGGAACTATGTTTTATAAAATTTACATTTATTAATATTTTGTAATGTTTTAATATAATAAATAAGATGTGAATCAAGCCATGTCAATATGAAGCCTTGAAAGCCAAGCTTAGAGTCAAGGAGGAATAAATTATGGGTAATATCAAATTCGTTAAAGAGAATAAAGAAGTAGTGGCGGCAGATGGTGCCAATCTCCGACTCAAAGCGATGCAAAATGACATTGATATATATACATTCATTGGCAAGATGACTAATTGCGGTGGAAATGGTCAATGTGGTACTTGCATTGTTGAAATAGTCGAAGGACTAGAAAATCTTTCCCCCCGCACAGAAGTAGAAAACCGGAAATTCAAGAAAAAGCCAGAAAATTACCGCCTTGCGTGTCAAACTTTAGTGAATGGCTCAGTCAGCGTAGTTACGAAGCCTTAAGTTTTTTGGGATCATCCGTGGTTAGCATTTGAGAAAGTAAAAAATTTGGGCTAACTCTGTCATTGATAATGGTATCCTAATGTTGTTGACTGGAAATTTAAGAGAGGCTTTCTTGCCATGCAAGTTAATGACCTGGGGTTCGTAGCGAGCATTTTGTTCGTATTAGTTCCCACTGTATTTTTACTCATTCTGTACATCCAAACTGCTAGCCGCCAAGGTGGAAAAGATAGTTAAGAATTTGTGTATAAAATAAATAACCCCTGCACTAGTAATGTAGGGGTTTTTATTTATCAACCGCTAAGTGATAGCATTTCTGTAGGGGCAATTTATGAATTGCCCTTACAGTCACATAAGTGCAGCTTCAAACCAAAATAGTATGATTGCTGAGTATTAGAAAGAAAATCTTGCTTCTCTAGTATCTTATTACAACAAATCTAATACTCAGCATTGCTTAGTTTAAGCGATCGTCCGCGCCAACAATACCGGACAAGTGGCATTGACTCGAACATAGTCAGACAAGGAAGATCCGATAAGTCGATCTATATCAACAAAACTCTTAGCAATAGATGGACGACGATCTGGAGAACCGAGCAATAATAAGTCTATATTCAACTCTTCTGCTAACCGACAGATTTCTTCACCAGGTTTACCACTGCTGATATAAGCACGAGATTGGATACCTTGTTTTTGAGCTTCTGAAACTGCGGCTGCTAAAACTGGATTTTTATCTGAGTTAACCTCGGTTATTTCCGATTTTTTACCACCTAAATCTGTACTAACATTTGCCAAAATTAACTGACCACCCTGAATATCTCGCAGTAAAAACAGTGCCAATTTCAAGCAGTTTTTTGCAGAATCAGAGTTGTCTATTGCCACCATAATGCGCTTAATTCTTTTAACATAAATGTCATCTTTTACCAGCAACATGGGGCGAGAAGATAGCTGGAAAACATACTGACTAACTGAGTTCGATAAAATCGATTGCAGCCGCTTAAGTCCGCGTGAACCCATAACAATCAAGTCAGCATCGATTTCATCAGCTACTTGGCAAACTACATCTTTGGGGTCGCCTTCGCGCAAAATTGAAGAAACCTGACTAGGATCTAAGTTCAAAGTTTGAATGGCATTAGCCAGAATTTTACCACCATTTTCCCATTTAGCTGTCATGGTAGCAGCAGTATTTTGTGCCTGAACAACATGCAAAATTGTAACTTTCGCAGATTCAATTGAAGGGATTTCTCTCAGGGTTTTGAGCATTTCTTCTGCGTGTCCCAATCCCGATACAGTCAGCAAAATTTTGTTTATCATCTTAACCTAATTGTTTTTAAGTTTACTTTTGTTTTCGCTTTTAGTACTTGGCTCAGGTCGGATTTTTACCCCTTTACTCGATAATCTAGTTAGTAAGTTGGTACAAGAAACTTTGTTTTTTAGTATTTCAAACTTAAAAAAATGGCAAAGTAAAAAATACTCAACAAATATTTAAGTTTGTTTGTACCTAGTTACTTACAATTCTCAACTAGACTTCAATTGTTAAGCATACTCTCAATTTAGCCTGAGTAACTTAATAAAATATGATGTTAGTTATCATTGTTAATCTATGTTCACTTTTTTTAATTAGAAGTTAGTTAAGTATTGCAAAGAAATTCCCAAATAACTTTTTATAAGAATTGATTTGCTGTAACGCTTAATAAGCGATCGCTTCCGGCTTGAATATTCTAAAGTCATATTTCATACTATAAAGACCTCTCCCTGGTTTGACTATGCAAAACCGTCCCTCTCCGAGTCGGAGAGGGAGAGACTTGAACAGGAAGAGGTTGATCGAACTCACGTTAACTTAGTTGCGCTCCTGGTTGTCCGTTTTGGACTGTAAACGAAGCTAGGGTTTTGACAGAGGCATTCAAGTCAACGATGCTTGATACAACGCGGTAGTCAGTTTGCCAGCGTTGTGGAGTAAGGTTGCAACGGACGTATCCCCGGTAAGCACCATCAAAGAACTTAGTATGGGGATTGTTGGGTAGAGCAGCTTGGACTGGAGCAATAAATGCTGTGGGAAAGTCAGAGGTAATTGAGGTTCCTACGAACTCAGTGCCTACCGTTGCTGAGTTTGGGTTATTAAAATCAAGCTTCAGGTCGTGTACCCAACTAGAATGGATATCTCCGGTAATCACTACTGGATTAGAAGGTTGGCGCTGGTTGAGAAAACTCAAGAGCCGATTCCGTGCAGCCACGTAGCCGTCCCACTGATCCACATTGAAGACACCTACGCCTGGATTACCATTAAAATTGTACTGGCCAAGCATGGTCTGTTGAGCAATTACATTCCAGCGCGATCGCGACTGATCTAAGCCTTTTCGTAGCCACTGCTCTTGTTCTGAGCCGGTCATGGTAGCATCTGGATCAAAAGCTTCTGGGCAGCGAGGCTTCAGTCCATCATTACAAGGTTGGTTAGTGCGGTACTGCCTGGTATCTAGGACGTTGAACTCAGCTAAATTACCGAAAGTCAACCGCCGATAAAGCAGTGCATCTGGGCCTTTAGGCAAGGAAGACTGACGGAGGGGCATGTGTTCGTAGTAAGCCTGGTACGCACTAGCTCGGCGTTTCCTAAAAGCCTCTTCGCTTTGGTTGTCTTCGGGGATTAAGTTGGCATAATTATTGTCAACTTCATGATCGTCCCAAGTGACAATCCAGGGAAAAGCAGCATGAGCAGCTTGGAGACTCTGGTCTGTTCTGTACAAGGCGTAGCGATCGCGGTAGTCTGCAAGAGTGATGATTTCTGGACTGTTATGCTGGCGTGGGCCACCAGATTGTGGCCCATATTCGTAAATGTAATCACCTAGATGAACTACAAGGTCGAGGTTTTCTTCAGCCAAATGCCGATAAGCAGTATAGTAGCCATTTTGCCAGTCTTGACAGGAGACAAAAGCAAAGTTTAGTTGTTGGGTATAGCTATAAAATGCTGGTGCTGTGCGAGTCCGTCCAATGGGGCTAACTTCCCTACCCGCTTGAAATTGATACCAGTACCAACGGTCAGGATCTAGCCCACGCACATCAACGTGGACTGAGTGCGCTAACTCTGGTGTTGCCAGCACTGTTCCTCGACGGACAACCCTTCTCATATTTTCATCAAGAGCAACTTGCCACCGCACTGGCAAATTTACCACTGGCATTCCACCTGCAGAAAGTGGATTTGGAGCCAGCCGCGTCCAGATAACAACACCATCCGGCAAAGGATCGCCAGAGGCAACACCAAGACTGAACGGATAGCTAGAAAATCTTGAGCTAGCCAATACCGGATGCCACTGGCTAGCAATTGTTAACCCAGTTAAGAATCCTGCACCCAACAAAAAATTCCGCCGTCTGCACCGATTTGCTAAGAGGCGCGTGCCATCCATAAGTTCCATATTCACCTCTATCCAGATGTAAATACAAGGAACCTAGCAATCCAGGATCAAGCAGAAATTAAGATTTTGTTAAGTTTAAGATTGGGCATTGGAATTGGTTATCAATAATTATTCTTCTCTGCTCCTTATC
>NZ_JADEXU010000387.1 GCF_015206895.1 Nostoc sp. LEGE 12450
TCCCCCTTCCCCCTAATGCCTCTTCCCTACCCACGCCGTCAACGGCAACTCGAAAGTTTAGTCCAAAAATTAGGTTTGTCGCGAGAAGCACCTATCAAGTGGGAACTACTAGATTTAGCGCTAACTCATCCCACTGTTTCTGATTCGGCGAATTATGAACAACTGGAGTTTGTTGGCGATGCAGTGGTGCGGCTGGTGTCGGCTGTTGTGTTATGGGAAAATTATCCCGATTGTCCAGTAGGGGATTTTGCGGCAATTCGTTCGGTATTAGTGAGCGATCGCATCCTCGCCCAATTGGCCAGAATTTATGGTTTGGAATTATACTTACTAGTTGCGGGTAGTGCTACAGCTGATAAAGTTGGTCAAGAGTCTCGGCTGGCAGATGCTTTTGAAGCTGTTCTGGGTGCGCTTTATTTAAGTACTCAAAATCTGGAATTGATCCGCTCTTGGCTAGATCCCCACTTCCAAGAACTAACAACAGAAATTCGCCTCGATCCTGCCAGACTTAATTACAAAGCTGCTCTTCAAGAATGGACTCAAGCGCAATTCAAAGTTTTACCAGAATATCGAGTTGTGGAAGTCACTCAACCGCACCATAATCAAGAACGTTTCATGGCTGAAGTGTGGCTGCATGGAAAAAAACTCGGAGAAGGTAAGGGGCGATCGATTAAAACTGCTGAACAAGCCGCAGCTAAGGTAGCTTTTTTAGCAATTCCTAATCCGCAAACACCCTGAGCTTAAAAGACTGGTAATTAGCCGATAATCATTTGGTTGTCAGTGGTCATTTGTCCCTCGTCCTTTGTATACAAATAACTAATGACAAATGACAAATGACAAATGACAGATGACAAATAACTAATGACAAACCAAATTAAAATTGCTGTTATCGGAGTTGGGCGTTGGGGAGTTCATCTGCTGCGGAATTTCTTAGCACATCCGCAAGTAGATGTAGTTGCTGTCGTAGATCCCCATCCAGAACGATTAGCGGCGATAAAACAGCAGTTTAATTTAGATGAAAATGTAGTATTGACAACCCAATGGGAAGATTTAAAGAAATTGCCAGGGTTGACAGGAGTTGCGATCGCAACTCCGGCTACCACTCACTATGCTTTAATTAAAGACTCTCTCCAAAACGGATACCATGTTTTGGCAGAAAAACCCCTAACTCTTGATCCCGCGGAATGCCGCGAACTTTGCCAGTTAGCAGAGCAGCATCATTTAATACTCATGGTTGACCACACTTATTTATTTCACCCAGCAGTTGAGGAAGGGCAAACTGTAGTACAGGCGGGTAAATTAGGTGATTTACGCTATGGCTACGCGACGCGCACCCATTTAGGACCTGTCCGCCAAGATGTTGATGCGCTCTGGGATTTAGCTATTCACGATATTGCCATCTTTAACGCTTGGCTGGGTCAAATCCCTGTGAAAGTACAAGCAACGGGTACGGTGTGGCTACAGGGAGCAGGGGAGCAGGGGAGCAGGGG
>NZ_JADEXU010000162.1 GCF_015206895.1 Nostoc sp. LEGE 12450
TCCTCTTGCCCATGCCCAATTCCCAATTCCCAATTCCCAATTCTTTTTAACCTGTAATCAACTCACGATACACTGCAAGTGTTTCCTGATGAACGCGGGCAACACTTAACCACTGTAGGTTTTGATTTGCCCTATTCTTCCACTCATGTAGCATATCGGCATTACTCAGTAATTGCACTAAAACCTCAGCTAAAGCATTACTATTTTTTGCTGGCACTAAAAGACCTGCTTGCCCATTATCCAAAGCTTCAGGAATCCCATCTACTTGAGTGCCAACGATCGCAGTTCCAGCTTCCCTAGCTTCCGAAAGTACTAGAGGGCAAGGATCGCGATGAGAAGCCAACACAAATATGTCACAAGATATCAGGTAGCGTTGAGGTTGCGGCTGGAAGCCTTCAAAATGAATCCGTTCTTTTACAGCAGTTGCTTGTGCTTGTGCCTCAAATAGCTGTTTATCAGGGCCATTTCCTACCAAATAAAGATGCGCTTGGGGAAAATCTGGAGCAATTTGTTCAAAAGCAGCGATTAACTCAGCGATACCTTTGCGTTGATACATTCCTGCTACAGTAGCGATCGCTGGACGTTGTAACCCTAAAGGTTGATAATCTTGGATTTGCCGGGTGCGGGGGCTGCCCAAAGTTCCATTGCATACTACCCGCAACTTGTTTTCTGGGATACCGCGTTTTGCCATAGAATCTCGCACCGCCTTGCTGACAGCAATTACTCTATCAGCTAAACCCATCAGCAAACTGGAACGCTGAAATTCGTTGTGGACTGTGGAAACTAAAGTATATTTATTTCCTTGAAAAATGCGTGCTAGAATGACCCCCGTCATCATGTGAGCATGAACGAGATCCGGCTGAAATTCTGCTGCGATCGCCCGGTAACGCACAGCCGCTTTGATAATACTGTTCGGTTTTCTAGTTTGGTCTAGTTGGTAGTGTTTGACACCACAGTTATTTAGTAATTTCTCATATTCACCACCAGCAGAAATAACCGCTACCTCATAACCAGATTTTGCCTGTAAACAAGCCAGATCCACTGCCACATTCACAATACCGTTACCTATTTCTTGAACGTGGTTCAAAATATGTATAATTCGCATAATCTTTGAGATATGTATAAAATCAAGATAAGTAACTGAGTGTAAATCAACATAATTATTGATGTCTTCAGCGACGACTCAAGAGTAGTTAGTAGTGCATAAAATTGACCACTTGCTACTGAATAAGAACGCTTCTAACGAGTTACTTAGCTTAAAGACTTATTCAGGAATGGCTCGATAAATCTGGGTAAAACTCCAAAATTCTGAAGACTGAATCTGCCATTTCAGTCCCTATAGTATTATTTTCGATTCCGCCGATAGCTAGGATAGCTATACATACTATGTTTCGAAGGGACTCAGTGCGAATAGTAAGCTATCCCACATTGAACTTGAACTTCCACCACTAGGGCGCTGATGTTGCCCACCCGACAAGAGTTATGTTTAGTTTGGTTTAAATGTTTTCTAGCTTAGTGACTTTAGCAATTTAGTAAAACTATATACTTTCATCGCTTTACAAAAGCAGCAACTTGCGTGACGATAAGAAAGAAATTAATAGTAAAAATAATTCCCTATTACTGTTATTAATTGTGTGAAAACTCGTAATGACAAGGCTTCAGTCAGTTTGAGTTGACCTCATAACCTTAAACCTTAGCTTGAAGTAAAAAAATGGCAACGCTACATACCCCATACTTCCAAGTAAATTCCTTAATTTCCATACATTACACACGCAGCCTGGTTTTTATCGACATGGCGGTGGAAGACTATCAGAGTTTAGTCAAAGGTGTTATTTCCAACGCTGAGGTGTTCGTAATCGATCCAACACAGAACGGTGTTGAGCAAATTACGGAGGTTTTGGCGACTCGTGCTAACCAGAATCTTAGCAGCATTCATATTGTTTGCCACGGTCTTCCTGGTAGCTTGCAACTAGGTAACACCCGCTTGGGACTTGATACCCTTGATGAATATATTCTGCAACTACAACAGTGGCAGAAGATATTTACCGCCTCATCAAAAACCGTTCGGTTATCGGTTGAATCTGCTACAGAATCTCCAGCTCAATTACTCATCTATGGTTGTAACGTAGCTGACGGTGATGTAGGGGCAGAATTTATTGCCAAACTGCGCCAACTTACAGGAGCGAATATTGCCGCTTCCCGTCAGCTTACAGGCAATGCAGCATTAGGCGGTAATTGGGATTTGGAAGTCCGCACGGGTGATATGGAAGTAACTTTAGCGTTTACGGAAACGGCGCGGGAAGCTTACACAGGAGTCTTGGCAAAATTTACGGTAGATAGTACCGGGGATGCAGATGATGGCGATCCGAATAATCATGTCACTACCTTACGGGAAGCTATTAACTTAGCTAATGCTACTGCTGGGGATGATACGATCGCCTTTGGGAAAATCTTTACTGATGCTACCCCAGATGTAATAACCCTCACCTCTGGAAAACTGACCATTACCGATGATGTTACTATCCTGGGAACTGGCGCATCCAAACTTACGGTGAGTGGGAATAATGCCTCCAGAGTATTCGAGATATCGGGAACAGCGACAGGTGTTAGCATTGATGGTTTGGCGATCGCTAGCGGCGGTATTCAAGTCAATTCAAATTCCATCCTCAGCCTGACAAGAAGCAGTGTTTCTGGCAATACAGAGGAAAACGGCATCTCTAATAACGGCATCCTCAGCCTTACAGGAAGCAGTATTTCTGGTAATACCAAAGGCGGAATCTATAACGGTGGCTTCCTCAACCTTAGAGAAAGTCGTGTCTTTGGCAATACGGGTGACTTCGGCGGTGGCATTTATAATGACGGTTCCAATGCAAACGTCGGTACTCTCAACCTCACAGCAAGTACTGTCTCTGGCAATACGGCAAACTATGGCGGCGGCATCTACAATCAAGGCGGTACTCTCAACCTCACAGCAAGTACTGTCTCTGGCAATACGGCAAACTATAACGGTGGTGGTGTCGTTAACGCAGATGATGGTAGTTATTTTGGTGGTTCAGCTACTCTAACTAACAGCACCATCTCAGGCAATACAGCCAATGACGAAGGTGGTGGTATATTTAATGGCGGCAGCTACACAAATACCGACAATCTGACTCTGATCGACACTACAATTACTAACAACACAGCCGACTCAGATGGCAATGGTGTTGGTAATGGTGGGGGTATTGCCAGCTATGGTAGCCCCATGAAAGTTAGTAACACCATCATTGCAGACAACTTTGACAAGTCCCCTGCCGATGATATACAACCTGACGTTTCCGGTAGCGTCACTGACTTTGGCAATAACTTGATTGGCGATGCTACTGGTAGTATTGGCTTTACCACCAGCACTCTCGTTGGCACAACCGCCAACCCCATTGACCCAAAACTCAGTTTGCTGCAAAACAACGGTGGTGCAACCTTTACTCACGCCTTACTTGCTGATAGCTCCGCTCTCAATGCTGGCAATAATTCCCTAGTTCCTCCTGGTGTAACTACCGATCAAAGAAGCGCTGGATTCGACAGGATATCTGGCGTTGCAGTTGATATTGGTGCTTATGAAGTCCAGCCTAGTATAATTACGCCACCTGATAATCCCAATCCCCTCGTCCCCACCATCAGCATCATCGCCACTGATAACACTGCTGATGAGAACAGTGGGAATACTGGTACTTACCGCGTTAGCCGCAGCAACAGCAGTGGGGCATTAACAGTCAACTTCTCTGCCAATGGCAATGCGAGTATTGCAGACTACAACCTAAGCGTGGGTGGCAAACCTGTCAGTGGCAACAGTATCGTGATTGCTAATGGGCAAAGCTATGTAGATATCACTTTGACACCTGTTAATGATATTCAGGCAGAAGCGGCGGAAAATCTGACTCTCAGCTTGGCAGCAGATTCGGCTTACCAAATCGATAATGTGAATTATACCGCCACAGTAGCGATCGCAGCCAATGATTTAGTCGTGACTAATACCAACGATTCTGGAGATGGGTCGTTGCGGCAAGCTATCCTCAATGCTAATGCTACTGCTGGGGCAGATATTATTACCTTTGCAGGCATTTTTGGGGATCAGACTCCAGATATTATCACCCTCACCACCGATAAACTCACAATCACCGATGATATTACCCTTTTGGGGACTGGGGCAGCAAAGCTCACCGTGAGTGGAAATAATGCCTCCGGCGTGTTTGAGATATCGGGAACAGGCACAGATGCCAACATTGATGGCTTGAAGATTGCTAATGCTAACGATGCCTTTGGCAGTATTTTGGTTAATAACAATACTAGCCTTAACTTGACGGGAAGCATCGTCTCTGGCAACAAGGGAACGGTAGGTGGCATCTTTAACAAAGGTACTCTCAGCCTCACTAACAGCACTGTCTCTAATAACAGTGGGTCATCCTTCGGCGGAGGCATATTTAACAAAGGCAATCTCAGCCTCACTAAAAGCATTGTCTCTGGTAATAGTGCATCTATCAGTTACTCCTCTGCCTTCGGGGGTGGCATATTCAACATAGGTACTCTCAGCATAACGGGAAGCACTATCTCTGGTAATGGGGCTTTTGCCAGTGGTCTTAATCGCGGTGGGCCTGACCCTTACCCGTCCTACGGTGGCGGCATCTTTAACTCTGGCAGTGTCAGCTTGACTGATAGTACTATCTCTGGTAATTCAGCACTCTCTGGAGGTGGCATATCTAGCTCAGGCAACCTTAACATCACCAACAGTACTGTCTCTGGCAATAGGGCAAGTGGAGGGAACGGCGGCGGCATCTCTAGCTCAGGCATCCTCAATCTGAACAGCACCACGATTACTAATAACACCGCAGAAGACCTTTACAACTGGGGGGGCGGCACTGGTGGAGGTGTTTCTGGCGGCGGGACTATCAACGTTGAGAACACCATTATTGCAGGCAACTTCAACAACAGGAATCTTTATGGCGGTGATATCAACCCCGACGTTTCCGGGGACTTCATCGATGAGGGTAATAACCTGATTGGAGATAGCACTGGTAGCACGGGTTTTACTAGCAGTAGTATCGTTGGCAACAGCACCAACCCAATCGAACCCAAACTTAGCCCATTGCAAAATAACGGTGGTACAACCCTTACTCATGCCTTATTTGAAGATAGTCCCGCCATTAACGCTGGTAACAATGCCCTGATTCCAGCAGGTATTATAACTGATCAGCGCGGCATCGGATTTGACAGAATATCTGAGGGTAAAGTTGATATTGGTGCATTAGAGTTCAACGGTTTGATTGGAACTAGTGGTGCTGATAATCTAGTGGGCAACAACTACGCTGACATAATTTATGCTAAAGCTGGGAACGACATTATTGCAGGTAATCAAGGCAGCGATATCCTTACTGGTGGCGGTGGCAAGGATAAATTTGTTTACAACTTAGGTGACGGTGTTGATACCATTACCGATCTCGGTGGATTAGGTAAAGGCTCAAATCCTTCAGCAGCAATCATTGGCCCATTGGATATCCTGAAATTTCAAGGGGCTGGATTGACTGCCCGATATCTGCTACTTACCCAGAATAGTAACAATCTGGAAATCACCTTTGAAGGGGTGGCTGATGACAAAGTTATTCTGCAAAACTTTCCCCTAGAAAACTTAGACAACCTCTCCAGTATTGGCAATATCCTGTTTGATGGGCAAACCAAAATTCGTGACAGTTTTGATGTCTTTAATGCCAATTCCACTCAAAGCACCATCTTCAACAAAAATACAGTCACCTTTCTGAATGACCTAAACAACAATGTCAATGGCTTTGACAACTCGGCTGACGTTATTAATGGTCAAGGGGGTAATGACCGCATTGATGGCAAGAGTGGCAACGACCTAATACGGGGTGGTGAAGGTAACGACACCCTGCTTGGTAGTCTAGGTAATGATAGCCTTCTCGGTGGTGCTGGCAATGATATTCTTATTGGTGGTTCAGGTAGTGATACCTTGACTGGTGGGAGCGGTTATGACCAGTTCATCTACCAAACCTTGAGCGATTCCAATGATACAATCACTGACTTTGATCGGAGCCAGGATAAGTTAGTCTTCACTGACCTGTTTAAGAGTCGGGGCTACAGTAGCAGCGACCCCATCTTAGACGGCAATCTACAATTTGTACAATCGGGTACTTCTACACTAGTTCAAGTCCTTGGTTATTATTCTTTTTACACCTTCGCAACTTTAAATAATTTCACAGCGACAAATCTAGTAGTTGGTGGTAATGTTTTTGTCTAGCACTCCGATTTAGCATAGTATGGCGGGAATACACTTTTACCGGACACCATATTTAGGGACTTTAGGTAAAAACATATACCACGGTAGGGGCACAAGGCAATACTTTTTGGATAAACCCATATTCTCTCTTTTTGTCTGGGGAAAGGTAAATTAAAACCCTTTCCCGGAAGCAATGCTCTAACAGTGAGATAGGGAAGCAGAGGGAAAGAAATAAGTCTATTTAGGGCTATCAGGCAATACAGTTCAGATAAAACCAAAACACTTGTAGAGACGGCGATTTATCGCGTCTCGAAAACCCAAAATTTTTGCCAGTAGCCCTTAACCCAAGCTTATTAGGCTATAAGGATCGTAAAAAATACTAAAATTTTCTCTTCACTCTCCCTGCTTCCCCTACCTCCCCTGCTCTTTTCACGATGATCTCACTTTTTCGCGTTCCTCGCCCCTTAACTGAAAATTATTGGGGCACAAGGCTTTGTACCCCTACAAATTTACAAATAATTTTGAATAATTTATTTTTTGGGGTCCTTTACGACTCAATCAATACGAGTTTACGAACTTCAGAATTGTTTCCCTGAGAGCGGCGTGATGAGGCCGCAGAGAGCAAAAACTTCCAAGACTTAGGAGAAAATATAGATGGATCTATCATTGAAAAAAAGCTCTTGAGGTTCTTTTGCTTCAGTGATACTAAAATCCAATGGAGTTTCAGGTAATTTTTTATATCCTGAAATCCGGGAATTTTTGAGCGATGTTGCTCATTTACCAAGGCATAAATTTTTTCTTTCATCAAAATATTTGTCGCCAACCGCCGAGACAAAGAAAACTTTTGATTATAAGCACCGGGCCAAATAGTTCGGTACGCAAGACACTGGTTAAAGAAAATAGCATCTCCAAACTGGGCAATCCTAATCCACGAATCGATATCATCACAGTTAGCATCAAGTGTGGAGTCCCAACCACCAGTTTGCAGGAAAGCATCACGTCGGCAAGCAACTTGTACAGGGGTGCCAAAGGGTACAAGCTCTAAGAGCATACCGTAATGAATATCGGCTTGGGGGATATAAAAAGCTAAACCAGGGCCAACTTGCGGGGTGCGACTTAATTCAACTTCATTACCATCTACCTGAGCCGCCACACAAGAACAGATTACAGCATCGGGATGAAGTGCGATCGCCTTAGCCATCTCTTCTATGCAGTTGGGAGCTAAATAGTCATCATCATCTAAAAACTTAATCCAGTCACCGCTAGCTTTGGCAACTCCAGCATTTACTGTTGCTGCATGACCAAGGTTCACTTCATTTCGATGGTAAACAACCTTGTCCCCTAAGCTTTTGAGATATGCTTGGCTATCATCAGAAGAACAGTCATCGGCAACAACCACCTCACACTCAATGCTTTGGTTTCGAGCCGACTCAATTGCTCTTTGCAGCAAGTTCAAGCGATTATAGGTACTGATGACGACGCTAAATTTCATAGATTTACACCTGTGGTACAGCATTTTGCAATATAGCTTCGATCTACCGAGTCTTATCTCAGTAAAATTATCAATCTCCAATAAGTAGAAGTAGACTGAAATAGGATTATCGATTTATGATTGATGATCGTGGGTTTTTTTTAAGCAGACAGAAAGACTATGAGCGCTCAAGAGATTATCCGCTCCATTGAAGCGGAACAGCTAAAATCAAATTTGCCCGACATTTTTGTGGGCGACACCGTAAAAGTAGGAGTGAAAATTAAAGAAGGCGAAAAATACCGGGTACAACCCTACGAAGGAGTAGTGATTGCCAAACGCAATGGTGGCATTAACGAAACTATTACAGTCCGTAAGGTTTTTCAAGGTGTAGGCGTTGAGCGCGTATTTCTGTTGCATTCTCCCCGGATTGACAGCATCAAGGTATTACGTCGCGGTAAAGTCCGCCGTGCTAAACTGTATTATCTCCGCGATCGCGTAGGTAAGGCAACCCGGATTAAGCAACGGTTTGACCGCCCTTTGTGATTCGTGCTTCTTTCATTATGGGAGAAATCTCAAGCGGCATCTGCCGCTAACTTGTTTTCTCAACCAAATTGAAGTATGATAGAAATCGCGTGTTGCGTTAAACTAAAATTTAGTTCAGCGCAATAAGTGAATACAAAACAGCTTGTGCGCTCTTAGTTCAGTTGGTAGAACGCAGGTCTCCAAAACCTGATGTCGGGGGTTCAAGTCCTCCAGGGCGCGCTCAAGAGCAAAAAATAAAGCCCGAAATAATTACGCAGCTGCTATATTAGCAGTTAGTGATAATAATTTCGGGTAAACTTATTGTATTTGCAGTTGTTTTGCTTTCAATTAAGTAAAATAGAGTCGAAACTGCAAAACTGGAAGAACAAATTTTAGATTTTAAATTTTAGATTTTGGTGAAGCAGCCCTGTCTTCTCTACGAAACGCTTCGCTAAGGGGTTTTTCCCCATGAGTGACTGCTGAACCCGGAGGAGTTGACAAAAAATCAAAATAAAAGCACAACCAGAATCTGAAGTTAAGTACCTTTGCCTCAAAGCATAGGGTAAATCTAAAATCCAAAATCCAAAATCCAAAATCCAAAATTGAGTAAGAAACGGGGGGATAAAGGGTCGTGGCCAAAAAAAGTGAAGCAGAATTGCCAGAAAACACAAATGGTTTTAGCTTAGGCAACTTCATACAGGGAACCAAAGAAGAACTTGACAAAGTAGTTTGGCCCAGTCGGAAGCAAATAGTGAGCGAATCCGCTGCTGTGTTGTTAATGGTGGCACTCTCCGCATCTTTGATATACTTGGTCGATGGATTGTTTGGTTGGGCAGCAAAACAGGTGTTCTGATGACTTTTGCAACAGACGAACCTCGCAACTCCACGTTGCAGTCGGAGGAAACAGGAGAAACAGCAGAAGCAGCGTCAAAAGAAGCACGCTGGTATGCTGTACAAGTAGCTTCAGGCTGTGAAAAGCGTGTAAAGACTAACTTGGAGCAACGCATTCAAACTTTTGATGTAGCTGACAAAATTATCCAGGTAGAAATTCCGCAAACGCCAGCGGTGAAAATCCGCAAAGATGGCAGTCGCCAGCATACAGAAGAAAAAGTTTTTCCTGGCTATGTGCTGGTGCGGATGATGATGGATGATGATACCTGGCAGGTGGTACGAAACACCTCTCATGTAATTAACTTTGTCGGTTCAGAACAAAAACGTGGTAGCAGCAAGGGTCGCGGTCATGTCCACCCCATACCATTGAGTTCTTCGGAAGTTGAACGCATATTCAAACAAACCAGCGAACAAGAAGCTGTTGTCAAAATTGACATGGCTACTGGTGATAAGATAATGGTGCTTTCTGGTCCATTTAAAGACTTTGAAGGCGAGGTAATTGAAGTCTCTCCAGAACGGAGTAAACTTAAAGCCTTGCTCTCAATTTTCGGCAGGGATACACCAGTAGAATTGGAATTTAATCAGGTAGAGAAACAGAGTTAAATACAAATGGCGAAGAAAGTAGTGGCGGTCATTAAACTGGCCCTGAATGCTGGAAAAGCCAACCCAGCACCACCAGTTGGTCCCGCCTTGGGTCAACATGGTGTTAACATCATGATGTTCTGCAAGGAATACAACGCCAAAACAGCAGACCAAGCTGGCATGGTGATACCTGTAGAAATTTCGGTTTTTGAAGACCGGAGTTTTACATTTGTACTCAAAACGCCACCAGCATCAGTGCTGATTCGGAAGGCGGCAAAAGTTGAAAAAGGCTCGAATGAACCCAACAAAAAGAAGGTTGGGTCAATTACTAAAGCCCAGTTGCAAGAAATAGCCCAAACGAAACTCCCTGACCTCAATGCCAACGACATCGACGCGGCAATGAAGATTGTGGCAGGAACAGCTAAGAATATGGGTATAACAGTCAAAGACTAGTCATTAGTCATTGGTCATTGGTCATTGGTCATTAGTAAAAAAATAGGAAATGACAAAGGACAAAGGACAGATGACAAAGGACTCATAAAAAAATTATCGGGGGAGAGGCGAGGCTTCGGAATTACCCCAGGAGAAAAAAATGGCAAAAATATCGCGTCGTTTGCAGACGCTGCAAGCAAAAGTAGAAGATAAGGATTATCATCCTTTAGAAGCTTTAGCCCTTCTCAAAGACACAGCAACAGCTAAATTTGTTGAAGCCGCGGAAGCGCATATCCGGTTGGGAATTGACCCCAAATATACAGACCAACAGTTGCGGACAACGGTAGCACTGCCTAAAGGTACAGGACAAATTGTTCGGGTGGCAGTGATAGCCAGAGGCGAAAAGGTAAACGAAGCCAGCAACGCTGGGGCTGATATAGTCGGGTCAGAAGAACTGATTGACGAAATCCAGAAAGGTAGAATGGATTTTGACAAGCTGATTGCCACACCAGATGTGATGCCACAGGTGGCAAAGTTAGGTAAGTTGCTAGGTCCCCGTGGTTTGATGCCATCGCCCAAAGGTGGAACCGTAACATTTGATATAGCAAGTGCGATCGCAGAATTCAAAGCTGGTAAATTAGAATTCCGAGCTGACAGAACTGGTATCGTTCATGTTATGTTTGGTAAGACAACATTCTCGCCTGAAGATTTATTAGTCAACCTGAAGGCATTGCAGGAGACGATTGACCGTAACCGTCCTTCAGGAGCTAAAGGTCGTTATTGGCGCACATTTTATGTGTCAGCCACAATGGGGCCATCGATTAAAATTGATGTCACCGCCCTACGAGATTTAAAACTGAGCGAAGTAGGTTAATTTTTAGTCATTAGTCATTTGTAAAGGCAAAAACAAAGGACAATGACTAATCATAAAATCGAATAGGCAAAGCCGGAGACAGCAGGTGCTAATAGCTTAAATACCCTGCCGAGGTTAAAACTCTAATTGTCAAAATTACCACCCCTAAAGGCGTGATAACTATGGCATCACGAGTCTTAATACTCAACCCCGGCTAATATTAGCCGGGGTTTGTTGTTTGGGTTTTCAGGTTTAAAAGAAACATACAAGTAGGGCACTTCCCCGATTATTTTAAGGAGGTGAGATTGGAATGGGTAGAACACTAGAAAATAAAAAAGAAATAGTAGCTGACCTCAAAGAAACTTTGAGTGAGTCAACTCTGGCACTGGTAATTGACTATCAGGGGCTAACAGTTTCGGAAATCACAGACTTACGGCGGCGGCTACGTCCTAGTGGCACTGTTTGTAAGGTGACGAAGAATACCCTGATGGGCATTGCCATTGAAGGTGATGAGAAATGGCAGCCTTTGTCGGAATTGCTCAATGGTTCTTCCGCCTTTTTGCTAGTAAAAGATGATTTTTCATCGGCAATTAAGGCATACCAAGAATTCCAAAAAGTTACCAAGAAAACAGAACTTCGTGGTGGTGTCCTGGAAGGTCGCCTACTCAAAGAACCTGATGTCAAGGTACTGGGAGACTTGCCATCTAAGGAACAACTCATCGCGCAAATCGCTGGGGCTATCAACGCCTTGGCTACCAAGATTGCTGTGGGTATCAACGAAGTTCCTGGTTCACTGGCTCGTGCTTTGAAGGCTGTGTCCGACCAAGAACAAAGTGGTGGTAGCACCGAAACTGCTGCTGTACAAGATAGCAGCGCTGAAACCGCTACTGAAAATGATAGCAGTACTGAACCTGCTGCTGAATAGACTTTGTGGTTCATCAGTCAAGAGTCAAAAGTCTATAGTTAAAGACCAATGACCCATGACAAATAAATAATCAAAATTACAGGAGTTATATCAATGTCTGCTGCAACCGATCAAATTTTAGAACAACTAAAAACCCTTTCTTTGCTGGAAGCTTCTGAGCTAGTCAAGCAAATTGAAGAAGCTTTTGGCGTAAGTGCTGCTGCACCTGTTGGCGGTATGATGATGATGGCTGGTCCTGGTGGTGCTGCTCCGGCTGAAGAAGCTGTTGAGCAAACCGAGTTTGAAGTGATTCTCGATTCAGTCCCAGCTGATAAGAAGATTGCTGTGCTGAAGATTGTCCGCGAATTGACCGGTTTGGGTCTCAAAGAAGCGAAAGACTTGGTAGAAGCTGCACCCAAGGCAGTTAAAGAAGGTATTGCTAAGGATGCTGCTGAAGATGCTAAGAAGCGCATCGAAGAAGCTGGCGGTAAGGTGACTATTAAGTAGTCACAATTCTATTAGCAATTTTTATATTAAGGAGTCTGAGTCAGGCTCCTTTTTTTATCGAGACAGAATTCAGGAGTCAGAATTGTAAACGAAAAATTGTTAAAAATCTGCCAAGTGGACAAAATAATGCTAACTTAGCAGGCGATTGATGCGATCGCGCTTCACATTCAAGGATGGTAATAAATTTCTATTCAAAGAAGGGTTAAGGATGTAAAACAACAATAATTTACACCCAAACTCTTAAGTCCTAAATTTTATGCTTCTTCTGAATTTTCACTCTTACGTCCTGGGGATGCTTCGTAAAGTGCATCGAGATGTTGACGCGCATCTTCAACGTTAATCGAACGCATTACCAAAAGCGGCTCTTTAATCAAGTTACCCGCACTATCTAATAACTCTGGATGTGGTACAAACTGTTTTTTTGATGAATAATAACCGTATTTACCTTGATTATTGATTGGTGAGGAATTTGTTGGGTAAGTTCGCTCACGATCAAAACTGAACATGATCAGGTTACGAATTAAGTTGCCAACAGCCATAAATGCAAGGATTGTAAAAGCAAGAATGTAAAGCAGGTGTAACATTAGATTTTCCTCCAGAACAGCAATTTTTAAAACTTTATTTTGTAACGCTTTGTTTCGCCGATACTGTGACTCACAGTTAAGATGACTATTTGACGCACTTTTGTGCGTTTACATTTATATGAAGCTATTTGTCAACCGTTATTTTACTTACGGTAGCATAGGATACATTATCTTGTTAATCCAAATAATGTTAAGAAATTGTTAAGCTTTTTGTACTATCTCTTTGATGGCTGATTTAGCATCTTGTCGTTAGACATGAGCTAAATAGTCTGCGGAAATTTAACAGATGCTCCCATCTATTTAGACTTGACGCTCTTGACGAAAGCGCATTGCAACATTCCAGCATTCTGTTACTAATTGATGCCAAGGCATTAACGTTGCCATATCAATCCCGACTTGTTTATCGGTAGCAGCAAATAGCATTTTGGCTGTACTTAGTTCTTCTTGCGCTTGCTTAACACGTAAGAGCAAATCAGATTGTTCTTGGTCACTCATAAATGATAGCTGCTCAGTTTCGAGTAAATGGCGCGATCGCGTAAACCAATGCTGAAAATCTTCTAGCAGGGGTTCTAAAACTGTTTTCAGCAACTCAGTCCCTGGTAAATTTGAGTCTGACATAAATAAGAAGGATTTTTCCAACTTTCTTACTAATATTAACGTTATTTACGTTTCTTAATATTCTTTTTATTTATTATAATCTAATAATTTTGGGAAATGTCAAAAAATGTAACAAATGGTACAGATTTTATTATATAGTCTTGCTAGTGGGTCTGTACAGTTCCTTTGGATAGGCCGTATATATATCGAATGGGGGGGTAGCTGACACCGAGTTGCAATTCGTAAGATAATTTAGCGATGTCTACGACGGGCTACGCCTACGCCTGGAATCCTGAATTTAATACTCAGCTAACCGATCAAAAATTTATCTTTATCCCCGGTGAAAATTAATTCGGTAGTTGGAAGATAAAGCTGAACTGGCAAAAACCAAAGTCGTTATAGTTGAGTAAGCCTACAGATTCAGATAAATCACCTTTTGTAATCACCTCGCCAACGGTTCAGCAGCCAATGTCGCCAAATTCATCAAATCAATCACAACAGTCAGAACAAGTTGAAAAAATCTATTTACCACGTACCAGCGAATCGGAGAACTTAAAAAAGATTCGCCATACTGCTTCCCATGTAATGGCTATGGCAGTACAAAAGCTGTTTCCCAAGGCGCAAGTTACAATCGGCCCTTGGATTGAAAACGGTTTTTACTATGACTTCGACAGTCCAGAACCATTTAGCGAAAACGATCTCAAAGCCATCAAAAAAGAGATGGCGAAGATTATCAATCGTAAATTGCCAGTAATTCGAGAAGAAGTCAGCCGTGAAGAAGCCGCACGCCGGATTCAGGAAATTAAGGAACCTTATAAGCTAGAAATTCTGGCAGATATCAAACAGGAACCAATCACAATTTACCATCTGGGGAATGAATGGTGGGATTTGTGCGCGGGGCCTCATCTGGAAAATATCAGTGAATTAAACCCGAAAGCAATTGAATTAGAAAGTGTTGCTGGTGCTTATTGGCGTGGGGATGAAACTAAAGCCCAATTACAACGCATCTACGCCACCGCTTGGGAAAGTCCAGAACAACTGGCTGAATATAAGCGGCGCAAAGAAGAAGCGCTACGGCGAGATCACCGGAAACTGGGTAAGGAACTGGGATTATTTATATTTTCTGATTTAGTAGGGCCGGGTTTACCTTTGTGGACACCAAAGGGTACTTTGTTACGGAGTACCTTAGAAGACTTCCTCAAGCAAGAACAATTAAAACGGGGTTACTTATCTGTAGTAACTCCTCACATTGCCAGAGTAGATTTATTTAAAACCTCTGGACATTGGCAGAAATATAAAGAAGATATGTTCCCCTTAATGGCAGATGATCAGGAAGCTGCTACACAGGAACAAGGCTTTGTCATGAAGCCGATGAATTGCCCTTTCCACATCCAAATATATAAGAGTGAATTACGCTCTTATCGGGAACTACCAATGCGACTGGCGGAATTTGGTACTGTTTACCGCTACGAACAATCAGGCGAATTGGGCGGTTTAACGCGGGTGCGCGGTTTTACTGTAGATGATTCTCACCTGTTCGTTACCCCAGAACAGCTAGATAGCGAATTTCTCAGTGTGGTGGATTTGATTTTGTCTGTGTTCAATAAGCTGCAACTGAAGAACTTTAAAGCTAGACTCAGTTTCCGCGATCCTGCTAGTGATAAATACATCGGCAATGATGAAGTTTGGGACAAAGCCGAAGGTGCGATTCGCCGTGCAGTTGAAACCTTGGGGATGGAACACTTTGAAGGGATTGGAGAAGCAGCTTTTTATGGCCCCAAACTTGACTTTATCTTTAGTGATGCCCTAGATCGGGAGTGGCAATTAGGAACTGTGCAGGTAGATTACAATTTGCCTGAACGCTTTGAGTTAGAATACGTCGCTGAAGATGGGGTTCGCAAACGTCCAGTGATGATTCACCGTGCGCCTTTTGGTTCACTGGAAAGGTTGATTGGGATATTAATTGAAGAATATGCAGGTGATTTCCCTTTGTGGTTAGCGCCAGTGCAAGCTAGATTACTGCCGGTGGGTGATACACAGCTAAACTTTGCTAAAGATGTGGTAGCAAAGATGAGAGCGTTGGGCATCCGTGCAGAAGTTGATACCAGTGGCGATCGCTTGGGTAAACAGATTCGCAATGCAGAGAAAGAAAAAATACCTGTGATGGCTGTGGTGGGAGCGAAAGAAGTGGAAACCAACACCTTGAGTATCCGTACCCGCGCCTCTGGGGAATTGGGAGTTATCCCTGTAGATGAGGTGGTGGATAAGATGAAGGATGCGATCGCTAAGTTCGAGAATTTCTAAAATATAACCCCAGACGCACACTAATTATAATTGGTGTGCGTTTTTTTTCGTGGATTGGAGCATGAGCTACTTGTACAAAATCGTGGGTTTTGAGACGCGATAAATCGCCGTCTCTACAAGTGTTTTGGTCTTATCTGAATTGTATTGGGTTTTAGTAAGAGTGCGATCGCGTTCTACTTGTAGGCTGAAACCCTAATTTTTTTGTTGACGGAGTTCAAAGGTGGATTCATCCAGTTCAAATACTCATTTTAATTTTAACTTTTCATGGGATTTGAAAGGTCAAAAAGTATCACAGACAACAAAAGTTTTCTCAATCACCGCACCCAAGAAAACTTTCTGATTTATTCAAGACTGGTAGCATAGATTTAAAGACTTGTGGAATCTGCTCTTCCTAAACAGACTAGACTTGCATAAATTAATGTCAATAATTTTTGACTAACATTATGAACCGCTTTACCTCTATTTTGCTGGCTGGCTTGATAGCATCTGCATCAGCTTTGGCTATTTCTCCAAAAGCTGAGGCTAATACAGCAGCGTCTTTTCTTGTTGAGTTAGATAGCTACGGCTATCAACGCAACGATGATGGTAACTACGAACGTCATAGTCGTCACTACAGAAATGGTGATTATGACCGCCAGAACGACCTTCGCAACATTCGTGACAACGATCGCCGTTATGACCGCAACAACGATCGCCGTTATGACCGTAACAACGATCGCCGATATGACCGTAACAACGATCGCCGTTATGACCGTGACAACGATCGCCGTTATGACCGCGACAATAATCGCCGCTTTGACCGCGACAATAATCGCCGCTTTAACCGCGATAACGATCGCCGCTTTAACCGCGACAATAACCTTCGTAACATTCGTGATAATAACTTTCGCTATGAGCGCGATCGCAACTGGGGTCGTTATTAATCCGTTTGCTTATCTATTAAGCTTACTTCCAAGTGAACTGAGTATTGATTCTACTTGGTGGTAGGACAGACACGATCTCTTTTTTCACTCATTGCCATATCTGACTTTTCACTCTTACCTAGAAAACCTCGCTTCCATTCCCTAGTAAGAAAGCTTGCTCAGGGTTTAGGTTTAGCGTTAGCTTTTCTATATGACGTGAAAAGTCAGATTTTTATTTAGGACTTACGCAAAACTACATGCGGTAGGGGCAATTCATGAATTGCCCCTACTAAAAAATGACTACCTACTCTTCAGGTTAACTATTACTGATTCCAGCGAATCAGCTTCGTTGTATCTAGCATTTTTGAGGTTTTTGTAATGAGTTTCTAGGATGAGAATATCTTGGGGTTGCCAAGAAACTTTTGTCGCAACTATAGCAATTTGCTTTGCTAAGTCTTTTTGTAATAGTGCAAAATCTCGGCTCGGTTCCCAGGCTTGGGCAAATATTTTGAGAGTTTTATCACCTTGGTCGTGGCTTAATTGAGCAGGAATCGTTTTAGTCTCAGGAAAACCCAGCCATATAAGCAGTGTTTTGACTTCATCAGTACCGCCACCAAGTAAATATGTCAAAAATCGCAACTGTACAATCTCTGATTCTGATTGACCTTGATCATAGATACCATCCAGAATTACAACAATACTATCCAGCTTGAGTTGTTCTATCTTTCCCAACGTCTGTGCTGCACGGGAACGAACAGATTGGTCAACGGATTTCTCCTTGAGAATATCGAGGATGTCTTTAACGTAGGGTTGGAGAGCCTCCCCCAGTTTCCCCAATGCCACTGCTGCACTATAACGAAGATTTGAGTTAACAGATTTATCCTTAAGGAAGTCAGCGACATCTTTGACGTAGGGTTTGGCTACCTTCCCCAAATTTCCTAATGCCACTACTGCACTAGAACGAACAGAAATGTTAACAGTTTTATCCTTGAGGATATCAGCAATGTCTTTGACGTAGGGTTTGGCTACTTCCCCCAGATTTCCTAATGCCACTACTGCACTGGAACGAATAGAAGTGCTAACAGTTTTATCCTTGAGGATGTCAGCGATGTTTTTGACGTAGGGTTTGGCTACCTCTCCCAGATTTCCTAATGCCGAAGCTGCACTTATACGAACATATTGGTCAACAGATTTATCCTTGAGGATATCCGCGATGTCTTTGACGTAGGGTTTGGCTACCTCACCCAGATTTCCCAATGCCACTGCTGCACCGGAGCGAACAGAAGTGTTAACAGTTTTATCTTTGAGGATATCAGCGATGTCTTTGACGTAGGGTTTGGCTACTTCCCCCAGATTTCCCAATGCCACTGCTGCACCGTTACGAACATGTTGGTCAACGGATTTATCCTTGAGGATATCAGCGATGTCTTTAACGTAGGGTTTGGCAGCCTCCCCCAGTTTTCCCAATGCCACTGCTGCATTGTAACGAAGATTTGAGTTAACGGATTTATCCTTGAGGATGTCAGCGAGATTTTTGACGTAGGGTTTGGCTGCCTCCCCCAAATTTCCCAATACCTCTGCTGTAGCGGAACGAACATCCTGGTCAACAGATTTATCCTTGAGGATGTCAGCGAGATTTTTGACGTAGGGTTTAGCACCATCCCCCAGTTTTCCCAATGCCACTGCTGCGCCGTAACGAACAAATTTGTCAACGGATTTATCCTTGAGGATGCCAGCGATATTTTTGACGTAGGGTTTGGCTACCTCCCCCAGATTTCCCAATGCCTCAGCTGCACGGTAAGGAAGATTTGAGTGAACGGATTTATCCTTAAGGATGTTAGCGATGTCTTTGACGTAGGGTTTGGCTACCTCCCCCAGATTTCCCAATGCCACTGCTGCACTTATACGAACAGATTGGTCAACGGATTTATCCTTGAGGATGTCGAGGATATCTTTGACGTAAGGTTTGGCAGCCTCCCCCAGATTTCCCAATGCCACTGCTGCACTTATACGAACATATTGGTCAACGGATTTATCCTTCAGGAGTTTGGCAGCTTTCTGTGCAATATCCTCTGGTTTTTTCCCTAGGGATTTTGAATCTTTCAGATCATATTCACCTAAATTATAAAAAGCGAGTTGCTTTACGCGGTCATATCCATCATCAAGTGCAGCAACAATACCGTTAATTTGCCACGCTTCTGGCTTTGGTTTAGGCGGTTCTTTGGCGCTTACCCAAGGCAGGGCAAGGAGGAGTGACAACAGCAGGATAAATGGAAAAAGGAAAAAGGGCGATCGCTCTTTAATTTGGTGTAGATGCTTAGGCATGGTTGAAGCCAACTCGTAATCAGGCTCGACAACTCGCTAACACTGCGCTAATGTAATCAGCTACGCGCCAGCGAGTTGAGCTGAGCAAATCGCCACATTATAGTTCAATTAATTTGAAGCCCCAAGGTTTGAGAGCTGCGAGAGCTAATTCTGGATCTACACCTTCATAAGCCTCCCATTCCAACGGATGTTCTTTAGGATGTCCGTCGCCGACATTACCTGCAACTTTAATGATTGGACAGTTGGCGATGCGATCGCGCTCTAGCCCTTTTGGAACTACTAGTTGGACTTTGTGACCGATAAACTTCGCTGTACTTTCTTCAGCAATCGATTCACGGATTAAACAAATATCACCAGCTGTCCCCCAAGTAGTTTGGTAGATGTGGAGGAATGATATATAAGGTGCTGGTTTGATGGATCTTTTTAGAACATGCATTATTTGTAATCCTTACACTATGAATCAAAAATCATAAATCATATAGAACCCATTTGATATCTTTTAAGCAATCAAGTAGAATCAACCGAAATTAGGTGCATTTAAGCAGGTCAGTGTGGAAAATGGGGTATTCAAGCGATTTAACAGACAAAGAGTGGGAAATAATTG
>NZ_JADEXU010000163.1 GCF_015206895.1 Nostoc sp. LEGE 12450
AGAATAACCTATGTTCAATGCCCAATGCCCAATGCCCAATTCCCACTTTATAACTTGTTAGCAAAATAACTTTTCACGAACGGTCGTAAATGAGATGATGGATTAATTAGAGAAAAAGGTGAACAATTGTTATTTTTCTCCTTCCGCTTCTGGTTGCAGAATAGCATTACAGTACTGAATGAGGGTTGTCAAGCGATCGCTAATCGTCTGAAGTCTCGTCTGTGCAGTCGATGCTTGCCGCGCTCCTTGCAAAAACATCACATCTATTGCCAACAAACGCAATTGCTTGCTCATTTCCGTTTGATAAGACTGCACTCGCCAGTTTTCATCAGCCAAAGGCACAATCTGCTGTCCGAAAAATTGCTGCAACGAGGCTACACGCACTCGCAGTTCAGGCGCAGCAATTTGGGTCGTTGTGGCATCGGAGCGTAATTGCTCTAGCAAGGTTACGAGTGCCAAATATTTCTCAGGGTTTAAAGACATCCAGTGCTAGTTAAGATAGTATTAGTGTCAAGTAATTTTTCTTTTACAATAAACTTTCTTAAAGGCCTATCAGCACTAAAAGCCTCAAATCAGGATTTGAGGCTTTGTTTGCCATCAATGGATTTTCAAGGTTAATGGGCAACAGCATTTTCTTAAGGTGATGCTGCCACTTTTATTTATCATTCACTTATCTACCGATCCTATCCAAACCCACTTGTATGAGCAGTCTAGCTATAAATTCATCAGTTGATCTAGCCATTCCGGAATGGTTAAAAAAATGTTTGAAGGAGTCATCGACAAGTAACGGTGAAGTGGAAGATGACCGAAGGCATAGTGATGCAGTCTTAATTGGTCGCGCATTTGAATTTGCTTACCAACTGCATCAAGGTCAATATCGCAAATCGGGAGAACCATACATCGCTCATCCCATTGCTGTAGCCGACTTGCTGCATGACTTGGGAGGTAGTGCTGCTATGATAGCAGCTGGATTTCTTCATGATGTAGTTGAAGATACAGAAGTTACAAGTCAAGAAATTGAAGAACGCTTTGGCCCCGAAGTGCGGCAATTGGTTGAAGGTGTCACAAAGCTTTCTAAAATCAATTTCACCAGCAAAACCGAAAGCCAAGCCGAAAACTTCCGGCGGATGTTTTTGGCAATGGCGCAAGATATTCGGGTCATTGTGGTGAAATTGGCAGATCGTTTGCATAATATGCGAACTTTACAATATATGTCAGAGGCCAGCCGCCGCCGCAGTGCCCAAGAAACGCGAGATATATTCGCGCCTTTAGCCAATCGCTTGGGGATTTGGCGAATTAAATGGGAACTGGAAGATTTGGCTTTTAAGTATTTGGAACCAGAAGCTTTTCGCCAAATGCAAGAGCTTGTTTCTGAAAAACGGACGGCGCGAGAAGAGAAACTGGCTAGAGCTACGAACATGTTGCAAGAGCGTTTGCAGCAAGCCGGAATCCGCTTTCAGGATATTAGCGGTCGCCCCAAGCACCTTTATAGCATTTACCAAAAAATGCACCGCCAGCAAAAGGAATTTCATGAAATTTACGATTTGGCAGCGCTGCGGATTATTGTTCAAAGTAATGAGGAATGCTATCGGGCGTTGGCGGTGGTTCATGATGCTTTTCGCCCAATTCCTGGGAGATTTAAAGATTACATTGGGCTGCCAAAGCCTAACCGTTACCAGTCGTTGCATACTGGGGTGATTGGACTAACTGGCCGTCCTTTAGAAGTGCAAATTCGGACGATCGAAATGCATCATATCGCCGAGTATGGGATTGCCGCCCATTGGAAATACAAAGAAACTGGAGGTTCTAGTATTAGCCATTTGACAGGGACAGATGACAAGTTTACTTGGCTGCGGCAACTGCTAGAATGGCAAACCGATCTCAAGGACGCACAAGAATATCTTGATAGTGTCAAGGATAATCTATTTGAAGATGATGTCTATGTCTTCACCCCTAAGGGGGATGTTGTTCCTTTAAGCCCCGGTTCTACCACTGTAGATTTTGCTTATCGCATTCATACCGAAGTTGGAAACCACTGTTCAGGGGCGCGGGTGAATGGGCGAATGGTGTCTCTGTCAACTCGGCTACACAATGGCGATATTGTAGAGGTTCTTACCCAAAAGAACTGCCATCCGAGTTTGGATTGGTTGAACTTTGTCAGAAGTTCGGCGGCGAAATATCGAATAAAACAATGGTACAAGCGATCGCGCCGCGAAGAAAATGTTGCCCGTGGACGGGAATTGTTAGAAAAGGAACTAGGTAAAACTGGTTTTGATAGTTTGCTAAAGTCCGATGCAATGCAGATTGTCGCCGAAAAGTGTAACTACCACAGTGTGGACGATTTACTTGCCGGTTTGGGTTACGGTGAAGTGACGTTGAACTTGGTGCTAAATCGTTGGCGAGAAGTGGCGAAGGGACAACAACCAGTTTCTACAGTGCCTCTATTTATCCCCAAAGAACCACCTACTACATCAAAAGCTTTACGAGATGCGCCTCCAACTACTTCCCGCGCCAGTGATTCGCCTATTGTTGGAGTAGAGGGGTTGGTATATCATTTAGCTGGATGTTGTACCCCGATTCCTGGCGAACCGATTATTGGTGTGGTGACGCGAGGTAGGGGGATTTCAATTCATCGCCAAGGCTGCCATAATCTAGAGACTGTGGAATATGAGCGCTTAGTACCAGTTAGGTGGAACCCAAGCGCCGAAAATAGTGGTCGTCCGCACACGTATCCAGTAGATGTTCAAATTGAAGCCCTTGACCGCGTAGGGGTACTAAAAGATATTTTGTCACGGTTGAGTGACCAAGGAATCAATGTCCGCCATGCTCAGGTGAAAACCTCTGTTGGTCAACCTGCATTGATGGATTTAGGAATAGATATACGCGATCGCTCTCAATTAGAGCAAGTATTTGTGCAAATTAAGAAAATGAGCGACATTTTGAATATCCGCCGCGTTGGTCAAATTGACGAATAGATGATTGGTAGGGTGCGTTAACGGGGTTTGACGCACCAGATGGCGATCGTTTTTAGGAATCGAACCGCAGAGGCGCTGAGAACGCAGAGAAAAGAGAGGAGGAAATGAATATGCCGTGTGATTATTTAGGCGATTGCATTAATTGCTACTATTGACAGACTGCAACATTTTTTCTCGTTTCTTGCGGGCAATTTCTTGCAAATCAACAGTTCTATCAGTTTCATCTACAATTTCACCAGTTATCACCTCAAGCACATCTTCCAAAGTGACGACACCAGCGATACTTCCATATTCGTCTACCACTACTGCAAGATGTTCACGAGCTTCTATGAAATTTTTTAACAGTTTATCTGCTCGAATTATCTCAGGAACAAAGTTGACTTTTCGAGCTAGACTAGCGATTTTTTGATTGTTACTTCCTTCAACCATCGCTGTCAGTAAATTCTGTTTGAGAGCATATCCAATAATTTCATCCAGAGATTCATTTATTACAATAATCCGGGTGTGTTGAGACGCAATAATATTTGCTTTCGCCTCAGCAAGAGTCATATCTCCATAAATATATGTCAGCATGATTCGGGGTGTCATTAAATCAGATGCTGTCACATCATTTAATCTAAACACTCGCTGAATCATTTCTGCTTCATCGCTTTCGATAATTCCCTCTTGATGCCCAATCTTCGCCAACAGCTTGATTTCAGCCTCATTCGTAGTTGGTCGTTTTTTCCCTTTGGCAAAGGGTGCAGTAACATTTTCTAGAATCCAAACTAAGGGTGTGAAAGCAATAGCAAGTCCAGCTACAGGTAGAGCCGCTAGTATGGCGATTTGCTCAGAATAACGCTCTCCAATTGTCTTTGGGATGATTTCACCAAAGATGATAATCAAGAATGTCAATATTCCTGAAAATACACCAAGCCATTTGTCTCCTAAAACCTGAACAGCAATACTACCTGTAAGAATACTACCAATGATATTGAAAGTATTATTGAGGATTACAAGAGCCGCAATCGGTCGATTCATATTTTCACGAATCGCTAAAAGTCTTACTGCTGATGGACTATTTGATTGTGCTAATTGTCTGACTCTCAGGGTTGAAACAGAAAACAGGGCTGTTTCTACACTAGAACAAATTGCTGAACCTAAAAGGATAACAAACACAATGAGGAGAAGCTGTAGCATATAGTTTCCCAAATATGGGAAGCGAAAGTTGAGCTTAACTGATAGCGAACTGGGTTACTATCCTGTTATCTTCTAAGTTTACCGTTTTCTTATTTTAAGCTCATCGCACAGGAAGGCTTAACTGCTTTATTCCTATAGCACTAGATTCTCATCTTGTAAGTATTTATACCATTTATTTGTAAGGCTGCACCAGATTTCCTTGGCTTCTGTTTTCTTCTTGGTTTCTTTCTTTGGGTTATGAGAACGAGGAGCAAGGATGCCTTATAGCTTATAATTTTCCGTTATTTTGTGTTCATTGGATTCCCAACTCAGTATTGAATAAGTATTCAAACTTACTCTTAAATAATTAATTAATGAAGGCAACTCGGTTTATTTTTATCATCGACTTCGATTAAACTAACTATTAACTGAAGGTTTGCTTAATTACTCTCGTAAGTCGTTTAAATTTCCTTACATCAACACAAAACTTCTGCAAAGATACTCTGAAAAAGATTACAGTTTAACTTATTTATACTATTATAATATATCGGAATGCAAGAGTGATGACATTTAAATTGCTGTCATAGTGGAATTTTGAATATCTCACAATCTAATAGGCTAGTGCGATTTTTAGAAAAAGCGTTGTCTTAGAACTTCATTAATCAGTAAAATCCAGCTATAATAATAGATAAAAAGATGAGTTATGCCAGTACTTAATATCCTTCATTTAGTCGGATCTGCACACAATAATTTTTACTGTGATTTATCACGTCTTTACGCCCAAGACTGTTTGACTGCAACAGCAGATCCATCGCTTTATAACTTTCAAATTGCATACATTACACCCGATCGGCAGTGGCGATTTCCTGACTCTCTCAGCCGAGAAGATATTGCTCTCACCAAACCGATTCCTCTGTTTGATGCCATACAATTTCTAACAGGTCAAAACATTGACATGATGTTACCACAAATGTTTTGTATTCCTGGAATGACTCAGTACCGTGCCCTATTCGATCTGCTCAAGATACCTTATGTAGGGAATACCCCAGATATTATGGCGATCGCGGCCCACAAAGCCAGAGCCAAAGCAATTGTCGAAGCAGCAGGGGTAAAAGTGCCTCGTGGAGAATTGCTTCGCCAAGGAGATATTCCAACAATTACACCTCCAGCAGTCGTCAAACCCGTAAGTTCTGACAACTCTTTAGGAGTAGTCTTAGTTAAAGATGTGACTGAATATGATGCTGCCTTAAAGAAAGCATTTGAATATGCAGATGAGGTCATCGTAGAAGCATTCATAGAACTTGGTCGAGAAGTCAGATGTGGCATCATTGTAAAACACGGTGAGCTAATAGGTTTACCCCTTGAAGAATATTTGGTAGACCCCCACGATAAACCCATTCGCAACTATGCTGATAAACTCCAACAAACGGACGATGGAGACTTGCATTTGACTGCTAAAGATAATATCAAGGCTTGGATTTTAGACCCTAACGACCCAATCACCCAAAAGGTTCAGCAAGTGGCTAAAAGGTGTCATCAGGCTTTGGGTTGTCGCCATTACAGTTTATTTGACTTTCGGATCGATCCAAAGGGACAACCTTGGTTCTTAGAAGCAGGATTGTATTGTTCTTTTGCCCCCAAAAGTGTGATTTCTTCTATGGCGAAAGCAGCCGGAATCCCTCTAAATGATTTATTAATAACTGCTATAAATGAAACGTTGGGCAAGTAATACAACAGAATTCGAAATTCATTGGTCAAAATGGGCTTGTTCGTAGTAAGGACTTTAGTCCTGTCTTTGGGGACTGAAGTCCCCACTACAAACTATTTATTATGGTTGATTCGGCAGACATCATAATTACGAATTACCAATTACGAATCACTTAGTCGCCCCCTAATTCCACGAGTTTACCGATATTAAAATCGATCTTTACCCAACCTTTGAGTCGTTGCAAATTTTGTAGCAAAAGTAAAGTAATCTGCCAATGGTGCAAAGTTAAAAATGGTATCGGATCATCCAGGCGATAAATGGCATCTGTACCTCTGACTAATCTCCCAAACCAAGTTTGCAATTGTTGCCCAGAGCGAATCTCAGTCAATCGCCAGATTTCGTGATATATCCAGTAAGTGGGCTTGCTATCTGCAAGAGGTTCCAAAGGTGCAGCTAGAGGAGTTTTACCAAGATAGGCTTCTGCAACACCTGGGTGATTGTAGAACATTGTAATCGCCGAATGGGTGCGAGGATTACATTCAATGGCATAAGCTGTACCATCTTCAGCTTGGATAAAGTCAAGAGATATTTGTCCAGTCAGCCGTAAACTTTTGACGAAATGTTGTACCCATTCTTGAATTTGGGGATTTTCGACATTTTCATAGTTAATCTGAAACGCTGAAGAATTTGAGCAGCAATGCAACCTTAATTCGCCGTCTCGGACTGTGCTATGGGTGCATAATTCTTTCCCAGGAATAAATTCTTGCATAATCCAAGGTTTTTCTGGGCTGATGGGTAAACTCTTGACAAACGCTGCTGTCTCTTCTGGGGTATCACAAGGGAGTTTGGTTAAATTTAAGCGGCGAACTGAGTCGTAAGAAATACTCTTAAGAATATATTTGCGCGTTTCTTTACTAAAATCGAAGTTGATAACTTGTTCAGGATCGGTGATTTTAAAAGATTTGGGGACTGATAAACCAAGCGATCGCGCCCGATCGGTAAAGGCAAATTTATCATCCAGCATCTTGGTTATATCAGCATCGAAGTGGAAAACCTCACAATATTCTGATAGTGCAGACTTTGCCAAAGAGTCGTAATAACTAGCTACAGGGCTGCATACGGGTACATAAACGTCTATCTTCTCTCGTTTGACAATTTCCAATAGCGCCTGAGTATAGCCTTCTGGGTCGTCTTGTGGTGCAGGAACTGTATAAAAACGACTCACAGCATTTGAGAATCTATGCCCTGATAACCAGTATTTATTACCTTCAATCAGAATAACTCTGTGTCCAGCTGCATGGAAGGAACGGGCAAGTTGTAATGCTTTGGTCATTTTACCGCCACTGACCAAGATATTTTGGGGATGGGCGGCTACGGCAGGTTTTTTTGTAAACGGCCCCCACATCAGAGATATCAATACTATCAAAGCATTAAGCGGCAAGGCTATCAGCAGTAGTATTAGAGTCCCGATAGTCTTGAATAGAGCTGCTATTTTTAGCCTCACACTCTTTGATGGCGTTGTGGATTGAGGAAGAGATAAAGAGATTGATTGTGCCATAAATTTTTCCTTGACGTGGAATGCGGTTCTTTTATAGGGACGCACAGATGTGCGTCCCTACCGGATATTGCATCCAAATGAGAACTGCTATAACATCAGATGCCTTGAATTGAGAAGCGCCTGTTATACCAAGCGTCTAATCAGGGTTATACCATCTCGTATGGGTAACAGAACTTGCTCTACACGAGGATCTGCGGCGACAATGCGGTTGAATTGAGCGATCGCTTCACCATTGGCTGTACGCTGTTCTGATGGCAGGTAGACTTGTCCTTGCAACAAAGTATTATCTACACAGATTAATCCGTCGGGAGCTAGTAAATGGCTATCCAAGATAATTTGGAAGTACTCTACATACTCCTTTTTATCCGCATCAATGAAGATCAGATCAAAGGAGTCTTTTTTAGCTGCCAGCTTGTGCAGCGTCTCTAGTGCAGGTGCTACTTCTACAATAATCTTGCTGCCGTGAGGAGACTCTTGAAAGCAAGTTTGAGCAAATTCGGCCACATAAGAGTCTACTTCACAAGCAATCAGTCGCCCATCATCTGGTAACGCCTCTGCCATTGCCAAAGCTGAATATCCTGTGAACATTCCCACTTCTAGGATGCTTTTAGCCTTAGTGATATGCACAAACATCTTTAGTGTTTGTCCTTCAAGATGTCCTGAGAGCATTTCTTGCTCTAATTGACGCACTGTTTCACCATCACTGAAGCGTTTACTCCAGTCTTCTATGCTGGTCTTCTGCGCTAGTGCTGTCAATGCGGTCGATTCAGGGGTAGTGCAATCATCCAGATAGGGATCTAAACCTGCTGCTAATTGCAACCCTTGGCGCAGAGAAGTCAGTATCTCTGAAGGAATATTACTTTCCTCTGCCATTCTGAGGGTTTTTTGTAGCTGTGCTACCAGAATGCTATGTGGCGTTATCGGTCTTGCGGTATCTCGTCCTAAAATACTGGTCATGTTTTCACACTCCCAATAGTTTGGATTCTTCTTGAGTTTCTATGTAAGCGTCAATACCATCTCCACCACGAGGGTATGTAGCACACAGACCTTTGTGTTCAGCTAAAGCTGCATCTAGTTCTTCACGGGTGAAATCGTTGACAAAGAAGCACTCACCAATGGGTTTAGGCATAGCTGCACGTTGTTTCCCGTCTCGCGTCAAGCTAATAGATTGGGTAGCATACCAGAGCAAATCGCCATCTAGTAGAGGATGATCGATTGATAAACCTATACGACTCATCAAGCTCAAAATGCGATCGCGTTCTCCTGATGTAATGTAGCCACGTCTTGCCGCAATGGTTGCAGACAAAGCCATATCTATATTGACGGCATGACCGTGAAACAACGGTATCATCGGAGCTAATTCTAAGGTCGGACTCCAAGTATGACCGTAGGCAATGACTCGATCGAGGTCTAACTCATGCAAGTTTGGAGTCTCCAGCTCCAGCATAGTTTTTATTGCCTCATAATTGAGTTTATGTGCGATCGCTTTCAGTTCCTTTGTGCCATTCACATATCCAAAGTGAGTGGAAAGCAACTCTTCGCCATACTCATACAGCAATTCAAAGACTTCAGAGTTCGCCACAACAGCAATTTTGACCAACTCTGCCATCCCATTACGAACTTGAGCCGTTGGTAATGTTTGCAAGAAGGAGAAATCGAGGATAACTTTCAAAGGAGCATGATATGCACCCAAGCGATTTTTTAACTTGCGATGGTTGACTGCAACCTTAATCGCCACACCTGCATCAATCAAACCAATCAGCGTTGTCGGAACCCGAATATAGTTACTCTTACGACGGTAAGCAGCGCACGCAAACCCAGCTACATCAGTGGTTAAACCACCACCCACTACTAATACTGGTTCCTTGCGGATTAAACCAAAGTCAGAAAAAGCATCAACAATTTTCTCAAAGGTTGCAAGGGTTTTAGTAGGCTCAGTAATCACAATGGGAACTACGGTCAGATCAATACCATAGTGTCTAAAATATGACTTGATTTGTTTGCCATATAATCTGTTGACATTAGCATCAATCACAGTCAGACAACGGCCAAACTTCTCATAGCTGTCTGCAATTTCTCTGTTACTGATATCAAATGCACTATTGACATAGACAAGACTAAACTCAATTTTTTCGTAACCTTCCACACGAAATTCGGCTTCCGTTGCTTCAAACGATGCTTGAACATTACTCATTATTATTGACCTTGATAGAACTGGAAAATTTGTGAAAATTCAGGCAATATTTTAGATTAATCCTGATGTATGGCAATAACAAATCATGCTCATGAACGCTAAAACTTTTAGGCATTCTAAAGCCAGCTTTTACTAGAAAAGCTTATTATTATTACCGAGCGATGCCACTAAATAGCACCGTTATTGATCTAAATTCTGTAAGCTAACCTCTAATTTAAGGTTGCCCTAAGACTAATCAACTAGTCCCATTAAAAATTGATCGTCATAACGCTTGCGCTCTTTTGGGATTGTTGACCTGAATTCGGCAAGTTAACCTTAAATTTAGATTAACTCTACTATTAACTCTGCTATATCTATCTATAGATATAGAGGTTTGACAACTGTTTTAATTCGCAAAATTTCTAACAGAGAAAACTGGATAAATAGTTTATCTCCAAGCTTCCATTTAAGATTACAGCCCTGATTAACCTTCAGTTCGCTGTTTTTTAGCATTAGTCTCGAACCTTTTATCGCTAAACTTGCTACACTCTGTTTTACTCAAAGTGCCAGTGGACTTCTAGTTGATTTTAGTTAACTTTCTGTTCAGTATCTAATATACCAACGTCAGTAACTTTTGAAAACCCAAAATTTTAATTAATCAGAGTTATTAATTACACATATCAGTTTAACTCAATACATGAGTTATTTTATATTTACAAATCTTAAAAAACAGTTAAATTGGCTTTTTCGTTCAAAATTATAGGATTTCAGCTTAAATTAAGAGATGACTTTCTGGTACATAACATAAAATGTGATATGTGTATTCTGCCAAAAGTATATGAAGTGAATATTTTTTATACTAAAAGTTGGTTCTACCGATGTAGTCTATACCTCAATAATGATGGATGATTAATATTAATGAGTGTGTATATTGGTTCTAATCCCCATGCAACAGTTATTTCCCGGAGAGGTATTCGCCAGCACTGCTGATTTTGACATTGGTATTCGCCAACTGATACCCAGATACGATGAGATGTTGGAGGTAATTAGCCGTTGTCTACCTTCCACAAGTCTGCGGATATTAGAATTAGGTTGTGGTACAGGTGAACTTAGTCTCAAAATACTCAAACGCTTTCCAAATGCCCAAGTGATTGCTCTAGATTACTCACCTCGAATGTTACAATTTGCCCAAGATAAAATCACAGCATCTGGATATCAAAAACGTTGGGTTGGTACACAAGCAGACTTTGGTGATTGGGCAAATAATCCAGAAAAATTAGATATTGGTAGCGAATTTGATGCCTGTGTCTCATCCTTGGCAATTCATCATCTCCAGGATGAGATGAAATTAAAGTTATTTAGTCGAATTGCTGTTAGCCTCACTCAAGATGGCTGTTTTTGGAATGGAGACCCAATTTTACCGGAATCATCAGCCTTAGCAGAATTTTATCAGGCTGCACGAGAAGAATGGTCAGTTGAACAGGGAACTAATTTAACAGAGATTCGCGCAAAGCTTGGTGCGAGCAGTACTCAAGGTTACTCTAGTCAAGACCAGCTAGCTAGCTTAGATGCTCATTTACAGATGTTGAGCAAAGCTGGATTTAAAACAGTTGCAGTACCTTGGAAATATTATGGTCTGGCGGTGTTAGGTGGCGGGCTATGAAAATTTTGGGTTTTGGATACTGGATTTGGAATTTACCTCTCCCTAATCGATATTTATAGGATTAGCAGACTTATGGTAACAAAACAGTAATAAATAACATTATTTCCCTTGATTAGAACTAATATATAGACGCTTTAGGTCTGTAAAGGAGGTCTTGCTAACTCACACAAAGATTTTGGCTGAGACTTACGGTATCTAAGCTGTCCTTGTGTTTTGATGCAATATTTCCACATCAGAAGTACCCATGAGGGTACTATAAATCCTTTACAGACCTATCCGAAAATACAGAGTAGAAAATTTTCTTCAGAAAAGAAACCAGGGACACGCAATTTGGATTCGTTTTTCTGCTCCTATCTCCAGTGGAGTTAAAGCCACTGTTTGCCATCACTTAGTTTTAAAAGGAGAATATCTTGGATGGCTCGAAATAAAAAGAAATCAGCCGGGTTCAAGTATCACCATCTACTTGAATCTAGATGCCCTATTTGTTGTATTGTCCCACCCCATATACTGGAACATGTCGTTGTAAATGGCAATCCTCAACAGCGTAATTGGGCTTTTCGTACATTAAATGTTTCGGCACAATTTCGCGGACGGAGAGATGTCATAGGTAGTGTCTCATTTGCACCTTCGCCGGGTGAGAAACGCCGTACCATCTACGATGCAAAATATGGTCAGCAACTTCCTGGTACATTAGTGCGAGGTGAAGGCGATCCTCCCAGCAGTGATGTAGCAGTGAATGAAGCCTATGATGGTGCTGGTGCTACTTATGACTTGTTTTATGAGATATTCGATCGCAATTCCATTGACGATAAAGGGCTACGTTTAGACTCCACCGTGCATTATGGCGTTAAATATGACAATGCCTTTTGGAACGGCGACCAGATGGTTTATGGTGATGGCGACGGAGAACTGTTTCAACGTTTCACGAAATCAATTGATGTAATTGGGCATGAGCTAACTCATGGTATAACCCAGTATGAAGCGGGTTTACAGTACTATGGCGAACCAGGGGCACTAAATGAATCGTTTTCTGATGTCTTCGGTTCCTTGGTGAAACAAAAAATCAAGAATCAGACAGCACAAGAAGCAGATTGGCTCATTGGCGAAGGTCTTTTAGTACCAACTGTCAAAGGTGTTGCTCTGCGATCGATGAAAGCACCGGGAACAGCTTATGATGATCCAGTATTGGGTAAAGATCCTCAACCAGCCCATGTGAAAGATAAATACACTGGTACTGATGATAACGGTGGCGTGCATATCAACTCAGGAATTCCTAACCATGCGTTTTATTTAGCGGCTGTTAGCATTGGTGGCTATGCTTGGGAAAAAACAGGCAAAATCTGGTACTTAGCTTTACGCGATCGCTTGAAAGCCAAAGCAGATTTTAAAAAAGCTGCCAGTGTCACCATTCAAATTGCTGGCGAACTCTACGGTAATGGTAGTGATGAGCAAAAAGCTGTACAGGATGCTTGGCAAAAGGTAGGAGTTATCTAGAAGTTATGAGTGAGGAGTGAGGAGTCAGGAATAAATAGTCAATACCTTCCACTCCCTCACTCAACACTCAGGACTGATAAATCTGTTGTGTATTGTTGCTAAAGTGGGGTGTGAGAACTATCGTCTCCCATTCTAAGTATTTATCCCAACTAAATAACACAACGGAGAGCAAAAAATGCGGATATCCTTTGAACGCACAGGTGGCTTTGCTGGAATCAGCAAGAAGACAACCGTTGATACAGACACTCTCCCGCCAGATGAAGCTGCGACACTTCCCCGCCTGGTGGAAGTTGCAGATTTATTTAGGCTACCTGAACTAATTACCTCGCCAAATCCCCAGAGCGATCGCTTTCAGTATAAGTTAACAGTAGAAGATAACGGTAAGCAGCATACGGTGACTGTTAGTGAGGCAGCATTGCCAGGAACCTTAAGACCACTGATTGAATGGTTGCAAAACTTAGCACAAAAAAGGTAATTTGCTGAATTAACAATTTAATTTTTAAAGTAAGTCGAGTCAATGCCTAATGAGATATATATAAACAGGAAAATGTGAAGTCGTGGGCGAAGAGAATATAAATTTTAATTCCACAGAAGAAAACCAAACTGAGTACATGGAGATACTTAATGATTAGATTCAGTATTTTTTTTAGTATTCTTTGTGGATTAGCGATTTCAGTTTCAATTTTACCAATTTCTTCTGTTATACAGGTTGAAATACTGACAGTTTCAGCACAAACCATACCAAGAAATCCTGCTAGTACCCAATCGAAGAAAGTAGTTGCACGTATTTGGCATGGTACAACGCTGACATCGAAAGCAGATGAATATTATAGTTATTTGCTAGAAGCTGGAATTAAAAAAATCGAGTCAATTCCTGGTAATTTGGGCGTGCAAGTACTTCGCCGGATTAATGATAATAATACGGAATTTACTGTTATCTCTTATTGGGAATCACGGGATGCAATTCGCAAATTTGCTGGTAACAACATTGAAAAAGTTAGACCTCTTCCTAGAGATAACGAATATCTCATAAAACCAGAAATTCAAGTTAAACACTTTGATGTCTTACTGGACGATCGCAAATAGTTTTATATTTGTGCGGAGATTACTTTAACATCTTTTCAAATACCGCCCAATAGGTGAACCCAAAACCTGTCCATTGTTATAAATCAAATTTCCACGCAAAAACGTACTTTTCACTCGTCCAGTTAACTCTACACCTTCAAAAGGTGTATAACCTTGTTGTGACTCCGACTCAGCAGCACTTACTACAAAGCTTTCATTGGAGTCTACCATCACCAAATCAGCATCATAGCCAACAGCAATATCACCTTTTTCTAACAACCCAAAGCGCCGCGATGGGTTCCAAGATAGCAACTTAGCCATCTGGCTGTAAGACATCCCCCGCTTGCTACCTTCACTAAATACACCAGAAAGTAAATATTCTGTACCGCCAAAACCAGACTTTGCTAACCAAATATTGTTCGGGTCTTTAGCACTTCTTTTTTGTTCAGCAGAACAACAAGCATGGTCGCTAACTATCCAATCTACTTGATTGTTTAATACTGCTTGCCACAAGTATTCCACATCAGCGCGAGGACGGATAGGAGGGTTTACTTTTGCCCAAATACCATTAGGAGTATCGACATCTAATAGCAAATGTCCAACAGTAACTTCTCGTCGAAAATTGATATGGGGAAAAGCAGTTTGCATAGTCAAAGCTGCCTCCATTGCTTTACGCGAACTGAGGTGCAACAAATTTATATTTGCACAGTTAGTTTCATTAGCCAAATAAGAAGCAATGCAAATTGCTAAACCTTCTGAATGAGGAGGACGCGCTGCACTGTAAGCGTGTAATCCGCTCAGACTAGAATCATTTTCAACTATTTTGGTATAAGCATTAAGAATTTCTGCAACTTCACAGTGCAAACTCAAGCTGATAGTATCTTGCGCTTCTGGATGTTTTTCCATCAAGCGAGTTAGACCGCGCATAATAAATTCAAAATGTGCGAAGTCGTATCTTTCCTCTTTGTTAATCATCAAAAAGAGGTTTTGCTGGTCTGACAAACCATGCAACCCATAGCCGCCATAAAACATGAATATTTTAAACGAAGATATACCGTGTTCCTCAAACAATAAAGGTATTTCGTCAATATGCTGGCTTGCTATAGGTGCGATGTGATAGCCGTAATCTACAAAAAAATTACCTGCGGATAACGCCAAAACCTCTGGAAAAAAATCGCGGTAGGAGCCGCCTTTGTTAAGATAATACTGCCCTGTACGGATGTAATTCAGGCTGGTAGTCACGCCTCCCATTGCGGCTGCTTTGCTTTCAGTCACAGCATCTTTGTCGAGGGGTTGATAGATACCGACGTGCATGTGGGCATCCACGACTCCAGGAAAGCCTAGCAGGTTTTTGCCATCAAATACCTGTTTGCCTGTGTCTGCGCTAATATTAGAGGCAATCTGAGAAAATTTTCCATCCTTAATGCCTAAATCAAGTAGTTCGATTACATCCTGATGGGGACGAACTACCCGCACATTTTTGATAATTTGATCTAATACGGGAGTTTCAGACACAGTAGACCTCACACTAAAATGAGTTTAGTCAGTAATTCCAACATCGAATCGAGACGAAGGCCAAATCCCATCATTATATAACGGTTTTTTATGAAATCATCTTCAGGAGAAAAGACAATGGAGAGCTTTAATGAATATCATATAGACCCAAAGCAATTTGCTTTTCTGAAAAATTTTCAAGATAACTGGCAAGTCATTAGAGATGAGTATACAAGCTTTATTAATAATGCATCTAATGAGGAGGTAAAATTTACTTACGATGTTCTTGGCCCTAAAAGCCAAACAATTAAAACTAAGGGAAAGTCGAAATACAGTGCTTTTGGTATCTTGTTTCAAGGTATGTTTATTGAAAAATATATTCAGGCGCATCAAATAAAATATCCTGATTATGAGTCAGATGAAGCATCAAAAAAAGCACTTGTATTAAGAGAAAAATATTTTACGAATTTAGCCAATGTGATAAAAGATGTAAACCTGATTGAGGATGATATCATCAGAAACGTGTATTATGGTACATTCCATCCAGGCTTGGATATCAAGCTGCATGTAAACTATAACCCTCATACAAATCGTGGCTATTTAGGATTAATAGTGCCGGAGGGAGATGTGGCTATGAAAATATGCCACGATCAACTTTATTGGCATGAAGGAAAGTTTATGGTTTTAGATCATAGCTATCCCCATTGTCCACATAATTACACTAATTATGATAGAACTGTTTTAGTTGTAGACTTTTTTAAACCGGATAAGCCTAGAGATGAAGTAATAGGATTTGAAAAAGAGCAAGTCACACAACGGATGCAAGATAATCCTTACAGCTTAGGCGTTTTTGGTAAAAGCGATAAGGCTAAAGAAGAAGATTTTATCAAGTATGGTTTAGCTCATCAATTAGAGTGGGATAAGGCTTTATAAAAGAAATATCAACTCGACAATATTTGGGAAACTAATTGATAATTTAATAGCAACTCTCAAGCTTCCTTTAAAACTTTTCTTATCAATCCTTCTAATCTTTTTTCAACCAATCTCCAATACCATAAGGGTCTTCTAGCGGGGCAGAGACGTGTTCGTGTCGTATCTGCCAGCTACCTACTTCATCTTTTTGCAGAATAAATGTAGCCCGAAATTTTCGTTGAATAATTTTATCTTCCACAGCTATTGTTAATATTACTATGCCTGCAACCCAAGCCACTTGTTGATATTCCTCGGTGAAGGGGCCTTCTACCCACTCAATTTTTTCTAACTTGAGTACAGAATCACAAAAATCCTGCCAACCTTTGGCAATATTGGTTTGGCCTATAGTAGAGTAGCGAGGCCCTTCTACAAAAACGTAAGTATCCTCTTTAGGAATATAAGTTTGAGAAATTTGAACTACTTCTTTTCTTAAAATAGCGTGAAAAAAGCTATTTATTTGCTCTAGTGCTGTTGTCATGGTAGTTTTTAATTATTTCCGAGTTCTTCAGCAATCTCTTCTATATCCTGGTTTTTTTCGGGATATTCTAACGCCTCTAATTCTTGTTGAATAATCCGCAGGATACGAGAAATATATTCTGCGTGCCATAGCTGGCGTTGATCAGCTGCCATTTTGTCAGGTTCGTAAGCATTGATTTCTGATTGACTTAGTATACCTTTATCCGCGAGGAGACGCTCTATGGTATCCAAACGTTCGCGTGTAACTGCGTGTTCCATAGCGATCGCCATAGTGATATTGAGTACTCGTTCAACAGCAGGATCTCCAAAAAAATAAGGACGTTTTCCTTTACTCTTATTGTTCGCTAAAAAAATGTCATTAATATCTTGCATATCACTTACTTTAAAACCCAAAATTCTAGCTTTTCCAAGCACCAAATACATTCCAGATAGGAGAACGGCCATAGTCTTCTACTACTTCATCGATACTTTGACTTTCTAAGATATCATTAACTGCTTTAACACCTATCTGGATAAATGCATTCTCTTGAAAACCTTTCTGGAGCATGATTTCTTTTACATCCATATCATGCATCTTAGACCAGAATGGTTCATTGTTGTAATAACCATCCCAATCACGGATAAATTGTTCATATAAATCCATATCCTTGGTGTACTGTGGTTGCTCAATATGAAGGGTTAAACCACCAAATGCCAGCATCCGATAAATCTCTGCCATAATTTGGTGAAGGGCTTTGGAGGAAGTTTCATGCAAAAACATGGTAGTTTGTATCCAATCAAATGACTCATTTACAAAACCTGTATTTGCTCCATCTAACTGAATAAAATTTACGTTTTTTATGCCAAGGTCTTGGGCACGAGCATGTCCGTATCTCAACATGGGAGCAGCTACATCAATGGCAATAACTTCTGCATGAGGATAGGCTTGCGCTATGGGAATTACGTTATGTCCCAACCCACAACCTATATCAAGTATGCGTTTAGGCTGAAATTTGGGAAACTCATTTTTCAACCACTGGACAATAGCTCTACCTCCTCCATCGTTCATTCTTCCTAGTAAACCGGCCGTTGTCACAAATAGTCCAGAGTCATAATTAGCTGCGGCTGTTACATCGTCTTCGATAAGTTCTGTGTAGTAACTACCAGGCATACAGTGATGATCTACTGCTTGGACATAATAGGGTATTTTTAAGTTTGGATTAAGCTTAAGGGTATCTTTTCCCTGATTTAAATCTTGTGCTTTTTGTGCTAATTTATTGGCTTGACGTAATACCATTGAACGTCCTGCTTGTTGTCTCATTTCCATCGCACATCTGCGGAAAGCACTCCAAACCTGATAGTATTCGTCTTGTTTCATGGCTTTATGAACTTCTTCGCGGTCTTGAAAGTCCCGTCCGTGTTCCTTTTGGAAATTTGGACGAACACGTTTTTCATATACAATTTTGTTGCCAGGAGATATTACTGTTGACAAAAAGCGATTCAAATTAGCTAGAAAATTATAGCGAGCAATTTCGTCATGCTTTGCTTCTGGAAATACTGCATGTTTTTTTACTAGATTCCAAACAGGAGGTAGATTATTGTTACTCATAGTAATTTATGGTGAATAATTTTGTTATTAGCGATCTTCAATCGAAGGCGGATTCTAAATCTTAGACAATAATGGGCTTTACATTTTTATTTTTTAATATTATAGATACGATCGCCTTTTTCGGCGAAAATTATTGTGTTGTAACGATTTTATTTATTTTTATGGACGAAGTAATTTGAGAGGCTTTGTCATGCCTCATTATAAAGAATATTTGGCAGAGGCACGCGAGCGATCGCCTATTAAACCTGTTCTACACAGACAAACTCAAAGTTTCCGTTGACCCAACACGGTTTCAAGGCATAGAATCAATACCCGAAGCTGTAGAATATCTCTTCAGTGGTCAGAATTGTGGCAAAGTAGTTGTGAGGTTTTAAGCCACACAGCATTAGTCTATACCTAGTTAGGGTGCGTGGGAATGACACAAGACTCAGAAAATACTTTAAAAGTTGCTCGACAGGCATTTGAGCATCTTACGTATGGTATGGCAACTGGAGAGTGGGAAGCATTGTTAGATATGCTCACAGAAGACTTTACCCTTTGGTTTCCAATGGGCAAATTCCACGGTTTGAATGTCGGTAAACAGCGGGCTAGAGAATTTTTTGAGTACGTTTTTGAAGCATTCAGTCCTGGTTTGAACCTGACTGGTTTAGACCGTGTTACTAGCAATGAAACAACGGCTGTTTTTGAGTTTCGAGATGAGGGACTTTTGTTTGGACAGCTTTACAAAAATCGGGTAGCGGTTTCTTTTGATGTGCGTGGAGACAAAATTTGTGGCTATAGGGAATACTTTGGCAGCGATGGTAAATCCTATTAAATAATTCGTAATTACGAATTATTTAGTTTCTCTCAGGATTGAGTTTGTTGATTTCTTTGCACTTAGCTTCTGCGGCTTGATATGCTGCCAAATAGTCCTGACCACCCAACATCACATCACCATAATATTCATAAGGTGGATCGCCATAAATTGGTAATGGTTCATCTTCTGGATAATCTTCTTTCGATTCTTCAATGATGGCTTTCAATTTTTTAACCGTTAGCCTTTGTGCCGCAAAATACCAGAGTTCTTGGGGATTTTTGTTCAGGTGCGGTAATGTGGGATCGATAATGCGTACCTCAGAGGCATCGCCTAGTTCAATCCAACTGTGTTCAATCGGCCTGTATGGCTTTCCCACAAAAGTTAAAAATCCTTGGACATATCTTGCTCCCTCAGTAGACAATGCTGCTTTGTAAGCATTATCAAACGGAGTGCTAGCTCTGCTGTTTATGCGTTCAGCAGTTTCCATTGACAGCGTTTCATCCAGTAGTTTGTTCATCAATAGCAAGGATTAGAGCAGCCATGAGAATATATTACCACTCATGGGCACTGGGGAATGGGGCATGG
>NZ_JADEXU010000164.1 GCF_015206895.1 Nostoc sp. LEGE 12450
GGCAAGGAAGGCAGGGAAGGCAGGGGGAGAGAAATAAACAAGTATATTCAAGGCTATAACAGTCATAAAAATTACTATAAATTTCTCTTTATCCCCCCTGTTCCCCCTGCTCAAGAAAGCTTTTTTCACGATGATCTCACTTTTTCGCATCGCTCCCAGCGTAGCTTTGGCAGTATGGGGTTCTTCGGGTTTAATAAGTAACCCAAGTTGCTAGGTCAAGTTGCCGATCATCACCTTTCCAAGCTGTTTGCAATTCGGCTTTGACAACTTGAGCAGCCTCATCTTTTCCCAATGCCTGCAAAGTTGCCTGTAGGCCAAATAGAGAACGCCCATTATGGAGATACTTTTCTAGATCGGTACGAAAGACTTTCTCCGCCTCTCTATAATCACCCTTAGCCAAAAGCACAGCGCCCAAAGATTCCCGCGTAGGAAGGTACCAATCTGGTGGTTCTACGTAATCGAGCGCATCTTCTGCTACTACAGCTTTTTCTAGTAATTGAATAGCATATTCATAATCATGCTTTTTCGCAGCAATTTTGGCATTGAGAACTTTTGAGGCAATGTCTAAAATGCGACTGGCAGGACTGAATCCGATAGTTGCTTCGGTAGAAATTTCCTGTTTGGCAGCAAGTAATGCCTGGCTTTCATTTGCTGCATCTTCAAGTTTGCCTGTGGCAGCCATAGCCATACCGCGAGCAAAATGCCAAAGTGCTGTAGTAGTAGGCAATTTAACATCGGGTGCAGGAGTTTTTAAGATGGCATCCCAGTCACTAAAGCGTGTCTGAATCAGCATTTTGCTGCCCAGAAAGCCCTCAAGCATTGGTATGTATGGGTTAATAGCAGTAGCATTTGCGACTAATTTATCTGCGGATTGGAGAGCATCTTCATATTTTCCTGCCATACTGCTGGCCACCATCAGGAAATGTACGTTGTGGTTGTAGTACATCATGGGGTAAGTACCCTGGACTTGATATTTTTTGATGTAAATATCATCTTGAGCGATCGCTTGCTCGTTGGCCTGCATTGCCCCTTGATAATCTCCCACACGAAAGTAAATATGGGAAGGCATGTGTACCAAGTGTCCTGCTGCTGGCGCTAGGGTTCCTAGTCTTTTGGCACTGACAAGGGCCCTTTCTGGGGAAGGCGAGGCTTCCACCGCATGGATATAGTAATGATTGGCCCCCGTATGATTCGGGTTACGTTTGAGAACTGATTCTAAAATAGCCACAATTTTTTCTGTATCTGGCTGTGGCTTACCATCTTTAGTCCAGTGCTGCCACGGATGCAGATCCATCAAGCTTTCAGCATAAAGCGTTGCTGCATCTAAATCATCAGGATATAGCTCAACTAGGGTTGCCATTGCTTTTGCGTAGTCTACCGCTAGTTGATACAAGTCTGCACCAGGATCTTGGGAGTAACGTTTTGCTAAGGCAGTAATGTAGTCTCGTTCCTGGTTAGATGCTTGGGTGGAAAGTGCCAAAGCTTGCTGTACTGCTTGGTAAGCAGCTAATTCTCGATTGGGATCGATTTCTAAATTAATATTAGGGCCTAGAGCCAGAGCAATACCCCAATATGCGATCGCTAAATGCGGATCGAGTTTGGCAGCGTGTTGAAAAGAACGCACCGCCTCATCATGATTGAAAGCATAAATTAAATTTAATCCCTGATCGAAAAAGTCTTGCGCTTGGGCATTAGCAGTGGAAACTGGATGGTGGATTGCGCCAAGTCCAGATATTAAGCTGTAGGGTTGTCTTGCTTGAGCGATCGCTGCATTAGGAGCGATTAAAGAGAGTATAAGCACCCAAATTATAAATAAGTACTTCATTGTCTATATTGTTTTTCTTCAAGCTCTTTTTTTCTTAATATTCAAAAGCCACAGTTTTTCTAGTGAAGCAATTTGCTTACTGAGAACAGCAGCACGGTGTTTCTTATAGATATTAAATCCTACAAATACAATCATTGGAATCAAAATAGAAAATCCGATGAAAATGTTAACAGATACATCAGTTTGCATCCGAGAATCTACATGTTGGGAGTTAGAAGTTGGTTGAGTAGTAGAATTTGATTGCATAAATAACTTTCCAGTTTAAAAACGTAAGAAAAGCTTGTAAATCAAGCTTTATTTCCTGCTGTCTCTTTGAAGTTCCGTACCCTGTGGAAAGCCGCAGAAAAATCTACAGACTTCTCTCTGCTTTCTTGCACTAGCTAAACTACTCTTCAGTTAAAACTTGAAAAATTATGTTTCTTTCCGCCTAAGATTTGTGACAACACCATTTTTCTGGAACTAGGAATATTAGGAGATTTTCTTATATTTCAACTATTTTGTTGTGCCAGATGTTTCTAACTGCGGTTTAAGTAATTACAGTTTAAGTATAATAAATTACTTGCTCTTGCGGTGTACTGGTAAATAAAGTTGTGGCTTATCACATTCTGAGTATTTCTTAACCGCTAATTTAGGCTAGGCATTTGCATCATTATGTAGCTAAGGTAGCAAATGATTTTATCTCAAGATAGAACAATAGAATAAATCCTTTCTATCTTTTGGATATTACTTGAATTCTTAAAGATGAATTTAGCCTTTAAATAGTTATGTACAATGGATACAAATATTCTTCATAAAAACATCGTCAGATAGAAGAATTAAAACTTGTCTAAAAGTAATATATAAACATTGCAGCGCTTTATTAGCAAGCAATAAATAATCACTAGTTAACATATTTAGGAACAAAGTATATGAGTATCGAAGATAGAGCAAAGGCTTTTGCAAAGAATGTCGAAGGAAAAGTACAAGAAGCAGTTGGCGAAGTAACTGGCAACCCTAACGATAAAGCTGAAGGTAAAGCTAAACAAGCTGAAGCCCAAGTTCGTCACACTGCTGAAAATATCAAAGATGAAGTAAAAAAGACTTTAGAATAGGCTGAACTTAATCTAGGAAGAAGGTGTAGGGTAAATAATTATTTACTAAACCTTCTTCCTCTATTAAATCTGTTTTTAGCTTGGGTTTTAGCCATTTTTAAAATACCGATTCCACAATAATTTTGCAACCTCTCATAGATTTTTAAAAGGTGTCGATTCATGATTAATCTTTTATTTACCTATCTTTTAACAGACATCCCTTTAACATCACAAGGTAATTCTAGTTATTCTATTGTACTGACAGCGTTATTAGGATTGGGCTTTATCGCTGCTGTTACTATAGGGTCAATTGCTTGGTACAATTCCAAACGTCCCGTAGGTTGGGAAGAGAAAGAACGTCCCAATGTTGTTCCAGAAATTGATAAGTAATAATTTTTTGCTTGACTCTTCCCATCTTTTAGTGTTCACGGATTTTGTCTGTGAACACTATTTTTTATTCTAAAATTTCCTCACTTTTAATTGTCGGCTGCTACAGGTAGACGAATAGTAAATGTACTACCCTGCCCTGGCTCAGATGTTACATCAATTGTGCCTTGATGTGCTTCAATAATACAGCGAGATAGATATAGCCCTAAACCACTACCAGAACGCTGGTGTTTACCTTGGCGAAATCGCTCAAATAATATTGCCTGGTCTTGTTTAGAAATTCCCGGTCCCGTATCTTGGATATCAATAGTCACATCTGCTGGAGTGAGATGGCAGCGAATATCTACAGAACCTTTGTCTGTAAATTTGATAGCATTGCCGATAATATTTGTTAAAACTCGCCGCAGTTCTAAGCGATCGCCCATGACAGTGCTTGCAGTTTCATCTCGCTCTATGTTTAGAGCTAATCCTTTTTCTTCAGCTAAGGGAGTTAATTCTTGGGAAACTTCACTAACTAGTTCTTCAATATTGCAGGGAGCAATTTTTAAGGTTTTACAGCCCGCTTCATGACGATAAACTTCTAGCAAGGTATTTACCATTTCCAGCAGGTCTTGATTACTGCCAATCATGGTATCAATAATTTCTTGCAATTGTGGTGAAACTTCGCAAAACCTGCCTTCCAGCAATAATTTTAAGACGCGGTTTGAGGCTACTAGTGGTATACGTAAATCGTGAGTAAAACGCGAGACAAAATCTGCACGCAGGTTAGCCATCTGATCTCGTTCGTCGATGCTGTGTTTGAGGCGCAGGAGCGATCGCACTCGTGCATGTAGTTCATCAGGATCGAATGGTTTACGAATAAAGTCATCTGCACCAGCATCGAGTCCTTCCACAACGCTAGACTGATAGTGAGCCGTTAGCAGCAGAATAGGGATAAATGGCAACGCCGGATTCTGTCGGATGCGTCGAGTAAATTCATAGCCATCTATCTCTGGCATCATCACATCTAAGAGAATGATGTCTGGTGGTGACTCCTCAACCATAGCCAGAGCAATTTTGCTATCTTCCACCAAGCTAATTTCATAGCCCTCATCTTCTAGGACTGCTTCTAAGACCAGTAGATTGTCAAAAACATCATCGACAGCGAGAATTTTATCTTTTTTGACACTTTTAGTTAAAGACATGGCTGAATAAAAAAAAGAAGTGCTTGGCTATCCCTAGCAAATCTAGTAATAACTTACTTTACCAGCGCTGAGATTATTAAGGATTCACATTTTCCTTTAAAGTTTCCCGAATTGAGTATCTTACTTTCTAAGTAATAACACTGTTGCAAAAGACAAAACTAGCATTAATTATTTTAAAATTTTTATTCTCTACTGAGTAGATTATTTGTTTACTTCTCTAAACAATATCTGTGTCTGGGTCTTAAGTTAAGGTCGCTTAATCCATTGTATTTACACTATCATAGCCATTGCAAGGATTATTATTTAATAGTTACCGACTCTTACTTGCTAGCGGATTTTCAGTGAAAAATTGTTTACCATAAAACATCTATCAACCGTGAATGTATAAAAATGTTTTTTGATTGAATTATATTCCCAGATGGAAACTCTTGCCTGAGAAAAACTTTCAAGATAAGGTTATTTATGTCTAATGGTAGATGAAGTTCAGGAAAAATACCAAAAGCATTGCTTTTTGTATAAGATACCCAATAGAAGAACGAAATTATTTTAATCTGTACTCTAGATAGATAACAGTAAAATTAAGCAACTATGAGTGAAATCAAGATCCTCGTGATCGAAGATCACAACCTTACAAGAATCGGCTTACGGTCTGCCTTACAAACCCAGCCAGATTTTAACATTGTTGGTGAAGCAGCCAATGCAGCCGACGGCATCAAGCTTCTGAAAACTCTCCAGCCTGATGTTGCGACTATTGACATTGGTTTGCCTGACATGGATGGTATTGAGCTAACACGCACATTTAGGCAATATCAAGCAGAGAATGAAGATTATACTACAAAGCTGCTAATTTTAACGATGCAAAATAGCGAGCAGGCTGTTTTAGCAGCATTTGCAGCAGGTGCAGATTCTTATTGCATGAAGGATATCGAAACTGAGAGACTAGTTGAGGCTGTGCGAACGACTTACGCAGGTAGCTCATGGATCGATCCTGCGATCGCAGACCTTGTACTACAACAAATACGTCAAGATTTCCCCGATGGTAGCAGAGGCGCATCTGGAAAAAGAGTCTTGATTGAAGGTATTGATCCCGATGTTGAGAAAAGTATAGTCAGCTATCCTTTAACTCATCGGGAAATGGATGTTTTAGAGTTGATTGTCGCTGGGTGTGACAATGCAGAAATAGCTAAAAGGCTCTATTTAACAGTCGGAACAGTAAAAACACATGTTAGAGGTATTCTCAATAAACTCTGTGTTGCTGACCGGACACAGGCTGCCGTCCGTGCTTTGCGGGCTGGATTAGTACCGTAAATATGCTGAATAATAATTGTTTTTTAGTCAAAACGATTACTTGTAAAAAGATTTATTAAGAAATTGTTACACACTTTAGTAAAATGACATAATTGACGAACAAATAAGTATTTTTCCTTATATACATGATAGCGGATCAATTTCCCTGGCTTACCGCGATTGTCTTGCTGCCACTCGTTGCTTCCTTGCTCATTCCTGTGCTACCTGATAAAGATGGCAAGCTCGTGCGGTGGTATGCACTGGGTGTAGGTATTGCAGACTTTGCCTTGATGTGCTATGCCTTTTGGAAGCATTACGATGCCAGCAGTGCTAGTTTTCAACTTGTAGAAAGTTATGCCTGGATGCCTCAGTTAGGCTTGAACTGGGCAGTATCAGTTGATGGACTTTCAGTGCCACTTGTGCTTCTAGCAGGATTTGTCACCACACTTTCGATTTTTTCAGCTTGGCAAGTTGATCACCGCCCCCGCCTCTTCTATTTTTTAATGCTGGTGCTTTATTCTGCACAAGTAGGGGTGTTCGTTGCCAAAGACTTGCTGCTATTTTTCATTATGTGGGAAGTAGAGCTAATCCCCGTCTACCTACTAGTATGCATTTGGGGTGGACAAAGACGGCGTTATGCGGCTACGAAATTTTTGTTGTATACCGCAGCAGCTTCTATATTTATTTTGGTCGCAGCCTTGGCAATGGGGTTATACGGCGGCGGTGATACGACATTTGACATAACTGCCCTCGCAAGTAAGGAATATCCCCTTGGTCTACAACTGTTACTTTATGCAGGGTTATTGATTGCATTTGGTGTCAAGCTTGCTGTTTTCCCGATGCATACCTGGTTGCCTGATGCCCACGGCGAAGCATCCTCTCCTGTATCGATGATTTTGGCTGGTGTGTTGCTAAAGATGGGTGGATATGGACTAATTCGCCTGAATCTTGAGCTACTCCCCGATGCACACATTTACTTTGCGCCAGTTCTAGCCATTCTGGGTGTTGTCAACATTATCTATGGTGCATTAAACTCCTTTGCTCAGACGAATATGAAGCGGCGTTTGGCTTATTCGTCGATTTCCCACATGGGGTTTGTACTTCTTGGTATTGCCTCATTCACTGATTTGGGAATCAACGGCGCGATGTTGCAAATGATCTCGCATGGTTTGATTGCCTCAGTGCTGTTCTTCTTGGCTGGAGTTACTTACGATCGCACCCACACAATGGTAATGAAAGATATGGGTGGCATTGGTCAAGCTATGCCCAAAGTCTTTGCTCTGTTCACCATCGGAGCAATGGCATCCCTAGCACTTCCCGGTATGAGCGGTTTCGCTGGCGAACTATCGGTATTTGTTGGCATGACAAGCAGTGACGTTTACAGTTCAACTTTCTGTACTGTCACAGTTTTTCTCGCCGCAGTTGGAGTTATCCTCACACCCATTTATTTACTTTCCATGCTGCGAGAGGTATTTTATGGTGACGGTGCAGCACTCATCTGCGACATTAATAATGCAGGCTCAGAAAATCAAGAAGATGAGGGAACAGTTTGTTTTGGTACAGATTGCTTCGTGCCAGAGGATGCAGTCTACGACGATGCTAGACCTCGTGAAGTGTTTATCGCTGCCTGTTTTCTGCTGATGATTATTGGTATTGGTTTCTATCCCAAGATGGCGATGCAGATGTACGACGTGAAGACTGTGGCAGTGAATGCTAATCTTCGCCAGTCTTATGCCATAGTCTCGCAAACAAATCCTCAGATTTATGCTAAGGGTTTATTAGTTCCGCAAATTTCAGAGGTTGAGGTAGCGCCCGTTTTGGGAACTTTGAAGTAAGCTTTTTGACTAATAGGCTTGTCGAGGAAGAGGCAGGGTGAAGGGAGCAGGCAGAAGGGGCATGAAGAAGAGACAAGGAAGAGGTGGGAGACGGAGAGACTTGTTTAATAATTCCCCCTTGTCCCCTTGTCCCCCTGCTCCCTTGCCTCTTTTTCAACTAGCCAACTTGCTTAGAGAAGTTTCCCAGAATTTTGTGGGCATCAAATTAATATTGCTCGCTCTACTGTAATATCAACGTTGTAATATCGTGTGATTTTACTAAACAATGCCACAGCCAGCCCAAATAAAAAGCTTTCGGAAACGTTGGTTTTCTCGGATTCTCAAAAGAACTTTAATTGTGCTGTTAGTGCTGGGGCTATTGTTAGTGGGATTCGCCACCTACACTGTGCGCCAATCCTTTCCGCAAGAGAGTGGCACAATTCAACTACCTGAACTCAAAGCTGAAGTAACCGTCCAGCGCGATAAATGGGGAATTCCCCACATTTATGCTGCCAACTCTCACGATTTATTTATGGCGCAAGGTTATATTCACGCCCAAGACCGTTTTTGGCAAATGGATTTTTGGCGACACATCGGTTCTGGGCGACTCTCAGAAATGTTTGGTTCCTCTCAGGTTGACACTGATAGATATCTGCGGACAATGGGTTGGGCGAGGGTGGCGCAGCAAGAAATTCAGGAAATTAATGCAGAGATGAAGGCATATCTTGAAGCATACTCAGATGGTGTCAATGCGTACCTGAAAGAGCATCAAGGTAACGCCCTGAGTCTAGAATATGCTGTGCTAAAATTCCTCAATCCTGGGTATAAGCCAGAACCTTGGCAAATATTGCATTCTCTGACTTGGGGGAAAGTGATGGCTTACGATTTGGGTACAAATTTCCAGAGTGAAGTTGAACGTGCCATACTACTTAAAACCCTTACTCCCACTCAAGTAGAGGAACTTTATCCACCTTATCCTCAAGACTTACCAGCGATTTTACCTGAGTTCCAAAAAGGGAAAACAGGAGAGGATGAAAATTCTGACGAGACACAATTCACCGCCTTTGGTATTGAGGAGGTAATAGAGTCAATTACCAAGCCGATGATAGCTTTGGAACAACTCATAGGGCCTACGGGAATAGGCATTGGTTCCAATAACTGGGTGATATCCGGTGAGCTTACAGATACAGGTAAGCCGATTTTGGCAAATGACCCCCACTTAGGTGTACAAATACCCTCTATATGGTACGAGGTTGGTTTGCACTGCATATCTAAGAGTGCAGAATGTCCTTATAACGTTACTGGCTTTTCCTTTGCAGGAATGATCGGGGTAATTATCGGTCATAGCGATCGCATTGCCTGGGGTGTAACTAATGTACTATCTGATGTGATGGATTTATACATCGAGAAAATCAATCCCAAAAACCCCAATCAGTATGAGGTAAATGGGAAATGGGTTGATATGAAACTCGTGCAAGAGACGATTCAAGTTGCGGGTAGTCAGCCGATTGTGCAAACGGTGCGCTATACCCGACATGGGCCGATTCTCTCTGATGTTTCACCCAATCTGAAGAAGTTCCAGGCAAGTCAGCCCTTAGAAATACCTCAAAACTACGCTGTAGCACTGCGCTGGACAGCCCTAGAACCTTCCAAATTAGGGTATGCTATTCCCCAAATCAATCGCGCCCAAAACTGGCAAGAATTCCGCACTGCTGCTAGTAATTATGATGTCCCGGCTCAAAATTTGGTCTACGCTGACCTTGATGGCAATATTGGCTACCAAATGCCTGGTAAATTCCCCATTCGTGCCAAGGGAAATGGACGTTATCCCGTTCCTGGTTGGACAGATGAATATGAGTGGCAAGGCTATATTGACTTTGAGAAGTTACCCAAAAGTTTCAATCCCTCTCAAGGCTATATTGCTACTGCTAATAATTTAGTGATGCGTAAATACCCTTACTTGATTACCGCAGACTGGGTTTATGGCTATCGGGCACAGCGCATCGTTGAGATGATTTCACAAAAAACCGAACCGATTTCCCTAGAAGATGTGCAGCAAATACAGGGTGACGATCGCAATCTCAATGCACAAACATTAGTACCGCTACTGCAATCTATCACTGTTGATACTCCTCGCTTGCAAGCAGCCCAAAAACTTCTACAAGATTGGAATTTGCAGTTGGGAATGACATCATCGGCTGCTGCTTTGTTTGAAGTATTCTGGAAACACTTGCTAGCAGACACATTTCACGATCAGTTACCTGAGAGATACTTTCCCAATGGAGGCGATCGTTGGTATGCTGTGGTAGCAAATTTAGTAAAACAGCCCAATAGTTCTTGGTGGGATAATCGCAACACCCCAAAAGTTGAGAACCGAGACGAAATTCTGCGGCAATCCTTTACAGAAGCCGTGGATGAACTAGAACGCATTCAAAGCAAAGATCCGAAAAACTGGAACTGGGGCAAACTACATACTGTTACTTTCCGTAATGCCACCTTGGGTAAATCTGGGGTTGCACCTATTGAAGGTTTATTTAATCGTGGTGCATTTGCGACGGCTGGTAACGGTGAAACAGTTAATGCTAACCGATGGAGAGCAAATAAATCCTTTGAGGTGACAGATATTCCTTCCCTGCGGATGATTGTAGATTTGGGAAAATTGGATAATTCAGTTGCAATTCATACACCCGGACAATCAGGCCATGCTTTCCATACCCACTACAACGATATGGTTGACTCTTGGCGCAATATTGAATATTACCCTATGTTGTCGCAACAAAAGAACGTCACAGATAACACTGCTGCGACATTGAAGCTAATTCCCAAATTGGGAGAATAAAGTGCAACTCGACTATAGAATGTTAAATTTTGCTGTTTCAGTGTAATTACATACACAATCTAGCAAAAATGAAGTATAAAGTAACAGGGCAACAGAAATCAAGATTATTTTTAGAAAAAACTATTTTCGCTGGCCATCTATTTCTGCTGTCCAACTTTCCCAGAACCTAGTTGGAGATAATAGGATTTATGCAACGCGTATTTAAACAAAGTTTTATGCTTTCAGTCACTACTGCGATCGCATTATTATTTGCAGGTTGTGGAGAAAGTAAAGTTGCCCAATGTAATAAAGTTATAAAGGTTGCTAATCAGGCATCTACTCTAGGTCAGGAATTTGGTAAAAATCCCAATCCGGCAAAAGGTTCTAAAGCTTTAACTGAACTTGCTGGTAAGATAGATCCACTTGCCCAAGAGATGAAAACCCTCGAAATTAAAGATGAAAAGTTACAAGGTTTTCAAGGTCGCTTTATCACACTCTATCAGAACATCAGTAAGGAATTGAATAATGCAGCAGGAGCTATAGATAAAAAGAACTTACCCGCAGCAAAGGGCTTTTTGGTATCTCTGAAAAAAAGTAGTACCGAAGAAAGTTCAATAGTTAAGGAAATTAATACCTACTGTTCTGCTAAATAATCAATTCTGCATGGAATCTTGATTACAAAAATAGTGCTTAAATAGTCGGTCGATAACCACCAAAAACCGCAAAGCTAAAATTTTTGTACCAGCAATCCACATTTTGAAACCCAGCCACTTCTAGCCAGTGAAGTTGAATCTCAAGGGTTGCCATGCGATCGTATTCCATGCGTTTTTGTGCAGCTTTAAAATCCTCTTCTGAGATACCCTTAGCATGGATAGAATCTAACCAGTGTTGACGATAAAGTTCTTCTAAATCAGGGGTTTTGCCGAGAACTTGGTCAGCGTTGACAAATATCCCTCCAGGATTGAGAACATCATAAATCCGTTGATAAAGAAGTTCTTTGTCAAAATCAGAAAGATGATGAATAGATAGGGCAGAAATTATCAGGTCGTAGGAATCACCCAAATCAGCCTCAATGTAGTCACCAATTAAGATTTTGGGAGATTTACCCATTTTGCTAAATCTCAACTTAGCTTTCTCTAACATCTCAGGAGCTAAGTCTAGTAAGGTGAACTCTGCATTTGGGAAAACAGATTGCACCATACCTGAGTAAAGTCCAGTACCAGCACCCAAATCTAGAACCTTTATTGGTGTGGTGCGTAGGCGTAGCCCGTCGTAGACATCGCTTGGGATGATTTCAACAGCTGTTTTGTAAAATTCATCAAAACAGGGAATTAGAATCCGACGTAAGCTATCGTAATCTACTGCGGTAGCATTAAAAGCTTCTTGAATATTCATTTTTTTTTAATTTTTAATATTGGTAGAACTTTCTGTTTTAACAGCTCAAATAAAGCTGGTTCCATATACTCATATTCATCTGGTATATCTAAACAGATAATTTTTTTATCTTTAAGAAAGGGCTGAAAATTTTTTGATAGCTTGCTTTTATGAGTTTTTTCCATCACAAATATCATATCTGCCCATCAAATAGCCTCAGATGAGAATGGTACTTCGGAATGGCGATCTAAACCTGCCGAGTCTGTTTCAAATCCTTCATATTCAGAAAACACAGCCTCGGCAGTAGGGCTTCGCAATTTATTCTGGCTACAGATAAATAAGAGCTTTTTCATTCATTAATTTACTATTTCTCTTATTAGTTTCATGAATTCTGTCCTCCCCTGATTATCTGAGGTTTTTCTAATCCTAAAAAGTGTTTGTCCAGCTAATGCCAAAATCTTATCCTTATAAGTATCTTTTAGTTTTTGTTCAGGCAAATCATGATAAGAGCTATCTAACTCAAAGAATTTAATTGGTTTATAGCTTTCATGTTGATCAAATACAACACAATCTACAATTCCTCTAAAAAAGAAGTTCCTCTCTTCTTGGGACAAATTACTCTTAATTTTGTCAAAGTTAATTAAACAACTTAATGCAACATTAGGATAAACTACAAACATTTGAAAGTTTTCTCTAACAGCCATAAAAAATTCCATCTCTTGATGAGATTTAAAGAGGCTGGTAGTATATTTGACATTAGCTATATTTCTATTTTCTGTTACCTTGATTTGATCACTTTGAGAATGTTCTACAACTTTAGGTAATGATTCCTGGTGCAGCCTAATTACTTCGGCACATATTTCCTGTTTAGGATAAAAGACAGCATAATTATATGCTTCAAGGAGTAAGCCTTTATTTCTATATATATTGACCAACTCAACAACGACTGTAATAGCTCTATCTTCTGTTAAACTATAAATTTTACCTTTATGAAGTAGAAATAGATTTTCTAATACAGTTTCAATATCATCCTTTGCAATTCCTTTATCTAATTCTCCAAAAAACTCATTTTCAAAAGTATTTACTGCTCTTCTAACTAATTCATCTGAAGAAGCAAATTTAGAATACTTATAAACAAGCTCCAATAACTCAGCCCATTGTTTACGGAATGTCAGTTGATAGATTTGCTCATAATCAATGTTTTCTGCCATATAATCTATTCTTAACAGAGGTATAACTTAATTATCGGTTATAACAAATACCCCAAAAACTGAGTACCTGCTTTCAGCATAAAACATACGATCGCTTACAATACACTCAAATAAGTTTGCTCAGAATTCATCGGCAAAATCCGCAACTTCCGATTTTTAAGGTCTGGTTCTAATCCTAAAACTTCCATTGGCGTTACACCCAAAAGGGCATAAGGTACTTCTGTGAGTTCCAGACAATCAAAGGTTCCTTGACGTTCTCCAATACTTAGTTCTACATCGCGAAAAATTCGCCCCTGCTGCACTCCTGCAGCAGTCTCTACCTGGGCTTCTCCACCTTGGACTAAACCTAGTTGATTAATAATGCTAGCAGGTAAACACAGCAAAGTCGCACCCGTATCAACTAAAACATTATCCAGAGTATAAGAGCGAACTTCCCCCGAAGAAATAAAGCCTCGTTGAGCCAAAACTTGATCAATTCGATTCGTGACAGTAAGGGTAACTATTACTTGCCCCATTTGCTTACCCTGAAGATTTGGTAGTATCAGCTTACCCATTTCAGCAAACTCCTGAAAACAAAATATTTTTGAGAGATGCCTTAAAATACAAAGACGCAAAAACGCCTCTGCGCCTCTGCGTCTCTGCATGAGATATTCTCTACTTACACCATCTCTGATGATGCCTGCATCATCTGCTGCGGCTGCGGTTGGAACATAAACAACGAGTAAACCACATCTCGGCGGATGTTGACCATCATATCCAAGAAGAGTTCGTAACCCTCGCTCTTATACTCAATTAGTGGGTCTTTTTGACCGTAACCACGTAATCCCACCGATTCGCGCAAGGCATCCATTTGTTGCAGGTGTTCCCGCCACAGGGTATCAATGCGTTGCAAGATAAAGAAACGTTCAGCTTGGCGCATCAGTCCGGGTTGAACTTGGTCAATTTGGGCTTCTTTGAGGTCGTAAGCAATTCGCACCTGTTCATGGAGGAAAGCTTTAATCTCGCCGACTGTCATATCTTCTAATTGATTTGGCTGCAAGTCTGCTAGCAGATAGACGAATTCTTTGACTTTCTCAACCAACTTTTCTAACTCCCACTCTTCAGAGGGTAAGTCTATGTTGATGTAGTAGTCAACGATGTCATCCATCGTTTTTTCAGCGTACTTGATGACCTGTTCTTTCAAATCTTGACCTTCTAACACCCGACGGCGTTCAGCATAAATAGCACGACGTTGATTGTTCATCACCTCGTCATACTCAAATACCTGCTTCCGAATGTCGTAGTAGTAGGTTTCAACTTTTTTCTGTGCGCCTTCTAAACTGCGGGTAAGCATTCCAGATTCGATGGGCATATCTTCTTCCACTTGGAAGGCATTCATTAACCCAGCAACGCGATCGCCACCAAAAATCCGCAGTAGGTTATCCTCTAAGCTGAGGAAGAATCTCGTGGTTCCAGGGTCGCCTTGTCTTCCTGCACGTCCGCGCAACTGGTTATCAATCCGCCGCGATTCGTGGCGTTCTGTACCAATTACGTGCAAGCCACCGATTCCCACTACCTCATCATGTTCACGGGTAGTAAATTGTTCATATTCCTGTTTTACGCGGTTATAAGCTTCCCGCAATTTCAGAATCACAGGGTCGTCGATGGGAGCTTTTTCGGCAGCCACAGCCACCTTGTCTTCAGCTTCCAGTTCCGGTAAACTGCGATCGCCATACTCTCGTACTGCAATTTCTACTGCATCTTTGAGTAATTTCTCTGTTTCTTTTGTCAATTGGGTGGGGAAAATTTCTGGTGAAGCCCGCCAAGTTTTGACTTTTTTGCCAGGGACAAAGCCTTGACCACCACCGTGTCCTGTAGGCAATCCGGCTGGTCTTTGCACGCCAAAGCTATCTTCATCTTCTGGCATGACGATGCGGGGCATGAAGTATTCCCGCAGCTTCAAACGTGCCATATATTCGGAGTTACCACCCAAAATGATATCTGTACCTCTACCAGCCATGTTAGTAGCGATAGTAACAGCACCTTTGCGTCCAGCTTGGGCGACTATTTCTGCTTCACGCTCGACGTTCTCCGGTCTGGCGTTGAGTAATTCGTGGGGAATCTCTAGCTGCTTCAGCAATCGGCTGAGAAGTTCGGATTTTTCTACACTAGTGGTTCCCACTAATACAGGTCTGCCGAGTTCGTGCATTTCCGCACATTCTTTGGCGATCGCACCCCACTTGCCCGGTTCTGTCTTAAAGACCATATCAGACAAGTCTTCGCGTCTTCTGTCACGGTTGGTAGGAATTACCGCAACTTCCAGTTTGTAAATTTTTTCAAATTCTGGTTCTTCCGTTTTTGCTGTTCCGGTCATTCCACCGAGTTTTGGATACAGCAAGAACAGATTTTGATAAGTAATTGTCGCTAGAGTTTGAGTTTCTGGCTGAATCTCTTCGTGTTCTTTAGCTTCAATAGCCTGGTGTAGACCATCACTCCAACGCCGTCCAGGTAATACCCGACCGGTAAATTCATCCACAATTACTACTTCCCCATTGCGGACGATGTAATTTACATCCTTGAGGAAAAGTTCTTTAGCTTTAATCGCATTGAAAACGAAGTGTGCCCAAGGATCTTCCGGGTCAAATAAATCTGTGACTCCCAAAAGATTTTCGGCTTCCGCAAAGCCTTCATCTGTCAATAGCACGTTACGAGCTTTTTCATCTACATCATAATGCTCGTCTTTTTTGAGTGTGAATGCTATTTCAGCCGCTTGCAGATACTTTTCTGTAGGTCTTTCCACCTGCCCAGAAATAATCAGAGGTGTCCGCGCCTCATCAATTAAAATTGAGTCTACCTCGTCAATTACGCAATAATTGAACGGACGTTGCACCACATCTGCCATTGATGTCGCCATGTTATCCCGCAGGTAGTCAAAGCCGACTTCGCTGTTGGTGACATAAGTGATATCGCAATCGTAGTTTTTCTGGCGTTCACTGGGAGTCATGCTTGACTGGATTAGCCCCACACTCAACCCCAAGAACCGATGCACCTGCCCCATCCATTCAGCATCCCGACGAGCCAGGTAATCGTTCACGGTGATGACATGTACACCTTTACCACTCAAGGCATTTAAATAACTTGGTAAGGTTGCTACGAGCGTTTTACCCTCACCAGTTTTCATTTCGGCAATTTGCCCTACGTGCAAAATGATACCGCCAAGGAGTTGGACATCAAAGTGCCGCAAGCCTAACACTCGCCGTCCTGCTTCCCGAACAACGGCGTAAGCTTCTGGTAAAAGGTCATCCAGGGCTTCACCTTTGGCGAGTCGTTGTTTAAATTCGACAGTTTTACCTTTTAGCTCCTCATCGGAAAGAACCTTAATTTCTTCCTCTAAAAGGTTAATTTCAGTAACAGAAGGTTGGTATTTTTTAAGCTTACGAGCGTTGGGGTCGCCCAACAAAAGTTTTAGCATGGCAGATTATAGAACTGAATCAAGGGGGATGGGGATTAAAGGTTCGGCATTGATTATAAACATTTAACCCAAACCAACCGTCTTGGTTGTGGATGGGTGTCAAATGAGAATTACCTCAAAAACAGGAGAAAAACTAGCCAATCATTTAGTAAACTGATTGGTTTTAACTCTTATCTTATATTTAGTCTTTCTTCATAGTATCATTTTGCCCCCAGATGGGGCCAGAGAAGGAGTGGAGGAATGGAGTTATGAGTTATAAGTTATGAATTTTTTCAACTCCTAACTCCTGTAGAGACGCAATTAATCGCGTCTCTACTCCTCACTTCCATTCTGCTGTCAGGCGGCGGAAATTGTAGTCGCTAGCGCTGGGATGACAGCTGACACAGCTGCCAAGCTGGACGGGACGTGGTAACTTAACTCCTGGATGTAAAGCTTTGAAATAACGCGAGTTACTGAGGCGATAGGGTGTTTCTTCGTCGTCTCGCTGCACACGCGAGAAAGTTGAAAGATATTTCCACACCAAAATGCGCGGCGGATCGACCAAAGGCTGTAGTTGTGCGCCGTAGTGCTGCGAGTCTTGCAGGAGATTTTTCCAAGTTTGGGTGGGTAAAACGGCTGGTGGTAAGGCAATGTGGCAGGTGGAGCAGTTTTCCAAATACAGCTCTTGCCCAAGTTGGTACTGTGCAGGTACTACGTCAACAGTGCCAATTTCGACGGGAGGAGTAGCACTGTGAGCGTTAGTTGCCAAGGCTAGAAGCCAACCCATAGCTAGGCTCCACGTTACAATTACCAAAAGTAAACCGAAAAATTGGCGTTTGAATTCACGTTCGGCACTTTGCTGTAACCCTTGGCGTTGGCGTAGCCCGCCGTAGGCATCGCTTCGGGCGGAGCGTAGCTCATCGCGGGTTTTGCGCTTAACAAAAATTGACATTCCTCACATTCCCAGATATTTAGAAGTTGCGCTTGTGCTAATCATAAGACTTACGCAGTATTGGCAGTGTTTCAAATTTTGTATAAGTAGTTTTAGTAATGGCAAGCCTTTGTGCGTTTAAGCCTCTTTAAGATTAATCACAGTGGTATACAACTGACTGTGCCAGAAAAAATCTGTTGGCAGTTTTAAGCTGACTCACCAGAAAAATCAGCCATAATATCTCGGATTTCATTCGCACCTATATCTTCTCGGTCAGATTTGGAATAAATCGTTAGTAGCAAAATACTTGTAGGTGATTCAACTTGATAAATCAATCGGTATCCAGCACTCTTACTTTTTTGGATACTACTGTTGCGAACTCTCACCTTGTAAACAATATACTCTTCACCGATACCCGCAATGCGATCGCCTACAATATTCCCCTGTTGTAATTGCTCAATAACTGGTTGAACATCCGAACGAATATTGCGAAATCTTTTAGAGAGTCTGTAAAGTTCCTGCTCAAACTCATCAGAAAATCGGATTGAAACCGTATTGTTACTCTGCATCAATCCTGACCCACAGCTCACTAAGTGGTCTAGTTTGACCAGCTTTTGCTTGCTGCAAGGCTCTTCTCAAGCTGGCTTTAATCTCTTCTACTGGTGTATCGTCAGGATCGACCTCTTCTGCTTCTGCCTGTTCTGGAACCAACACAATAACCCGAACCTGATGAGGATAAGTGTTTCCATGAATCGGCTCATCTAGAAGCAGGTTTCCCTGAGAGTCAATCCTGCCGGTAACTTCGATCGCTTTCATTTGTTTTCTATCTTATTTTGTAAGAGATCCTAACATTTGAAATCCAAGCAAGAGAAGGGAATTTAAGCCTATCCCTTCCTTTAATACAGGGTTGCATTGGATTTCAGATTCTGTTAGTAGTATTTCAAGAAAAAGCAATTAGACCAATATTGAGAAACAACCCTTATTTACCTTTTTTACCTTAAGGAATAGAAACCGATCGCAATAATCGCTCAACAACAGTTCTAGCGTTGCGTCCTCCTCTAGGAATAAGGCGATGGCAAAGAACGTGAGGAACGAGAAACTTTACATCATCGGGAATGGCATAATCACGCCCTAATAGAAAAGCAAGCGCTTGGGCAGCACGTTGTAATGCTAATGTGCCACGCGGACTGACACCAAGGGCGATTTCCTCATCTTGGCGTGTTGCCCGCACCAATTCGAGGATGTACTGTTGCAAGGAAGTTGCCACTTTTACTTGAGAGCAGATGTAACGCAATTCCTGCACTTCTGCCAAAGTAATACAAGGCTGCAAATCAGCAACCTTCACACCATTTTGAAGATTTTGCAGCATAAGGAGTTCTTCTGCCTCCGAAGGATAGCCCAAACTCAGCGACAACATAAACCGATCCATTTGCGCTTCCGGCAGAGGAAAAGTACCTTGATACTCGATCGGGTTTTGAGTAGCGATGACAAAGAAGGGCTGAGGAACTGGACGAGAGACACCATCAACTGTTACCTGATGTTCTTCCATCACTTCCAGCAAAGCTGACTGAGTGCGAGGTGTAGCGCGGTTAATTTCGTCAGCTAAGAGAATATTGGTAAAGACTGGTCCAGGAAGAAAAGTAAATTCGCCGCTTTTTGGGTTCCAGATGTTAGTGCCAGTAATATCAGTTGGCAGTAAATCGGGGGTACATTGTAGGCGTTGAAACTTACCATCCAGTGAACGAGCTAGAGATTTAGCGAGTAGGGTTTTACCAACACCAGGAACATCTTCTAGCAGGGCATGACCACCACCTAGCAAGGCTACTAGCACTAAGCGTATTGCTTCAGCTTTGCCAACAATGGTAAGAGCCAGATTT
>NZ_JADEXU010000165.1 GCF_015206895.1 Nostoc sp. LEGE 12450
GGCTAGAATTTGATGGAGACTGTGATTCTGTCATATATCTTCACATTTGGCAGGTAAAAATTTGAATTAGTGAGAAGTCAAGTCACTTACTTCGATGACTTTTGGAAAATGCTTGCGTGCAAGCCCTAATGGTGATGGGAGGCGATTGAAAATCTAGAACCACGGTCAATCCATTTCATTCACCTAAACTGGTATCTTTTTTTCCTAAGATTCCGCTACTCAGAAGATTTAGAAAAATTATTTAACCTATATATAATGGTTAACACACCTAATAGCTTAAAACGCCTCAGCAAAAATCCAGAGATTGTATAGTGCTTTATAATACCTTTAATAAAATATGAATATTCTCAGCCATTAGATGAGAAATTTATCTTGGGCATGAATACAAATTGCCAGCAATTAACAGCATAAATACTAACTATTCATTTATTCAGCCCATCTATCAATTATGAGAAGCGCTATCAATTTTTATAAGAAATGTTAAGCTTGGTAGGAGCAATATCTGGGGATCAACGTTAAAAGCCCATACCTTTTAGGTTATATACCTGAAGACAGATGCAGAAAATAAGTTATTTTAATAGATAGAAACTTGATTTTATATCCACAATTACAAAAAACTAACTGTAAACTTTAGTAAACAAATGCTCATTTTCCTGATTAGTTTTTATATACTGAATTTCACTGAGAAACAAATCAGTTAACTCGCCAAAAGCGAGATATGACTGAAAATTAAAATTTGCTGTGTATTTTTTGGGAGGAAAAGTCATGGTTTCTGCTCAAAGCTCTAATCTAGGAAAGACCTACTCCTTGTTGATGATTAAAAGCTTTTTAATATGGACTTTTACATTAGCAGTATGCTTGTTGGTTGTCGGTTTTCCATTAGTTGTCTTGATGGCTACGGTTGGATGTCTGTTATCGATCATCTTGCAATCTGTGATGCCTGTTAGTGCTGTTTTGCTTGTAGCAGGCGCTTTAATCATGTTTAATGTCATGGCAGTTGTATTTGCTGCGGGTGTGCTAACTATTAAAGGAGTTCATCCCAGTGAAGTTAAATGGTTAAGCTGGTTGCATGGAGAGGCAGACCAAATGCAGACTACTGTTTATGCTGCTTGCCCTTTAACTTGTGAGATTAAAATGTAGTCATCACAGGTGAATACGACAAACAGTGCGTCTGCCCGGTTAAGCCGGGTTTTTTCATGCTCTCTAATAATGATGTGATTACAATTGAATTCGATATACAGTTCATCTACCCGATTAAGCCGGGTTTTTTCATGCTTTTTATATAATTTTTCCTTTTATATTTATGATTTGTGTAATGATTGACCGTCAACTATTGACTATTGGTCATAGACCATTGACTATAACCATTGGCAAATGACAGATGATTAATGACTAATGACTAATCAAAAACGGGTTTGCATTATTTTGGGTACTCGTCCCGAAGCGATTAAACTTGCTCCAGTGATTCAGGTTTTCCAGAAGTCTTCAGCTTTTGAGTCGCAAGTAATTCTAACTGGACAGCATCGGGAAATGGTTGAGCAAGTTATGCAACTGTTCAACATCAAGGCAGATTATGATTTGGAAATTATGCAGGTTCAGCAATCTTTAAATGATATTACCTGCCGCAGTTTACAAGGGTTAGAAGCGTTATTTAAAGAGAAAAAGCCAGATTTAGTGGTGGTGCAGGGAGATACGACAACGGCTTTTGCCGCAGCTTTGGCAGCTTTTTATCAAAAAATCCCTATTGGTCATGTAGAAGCAGGTTTAAGAACTGATGATATCTTCAATCCTTACCCAGAAGAGGCTAATCGGCGGTTGATTTCTCAAATTACTCAGTTGCACTTTGCGCCGACTCCTTGGGCTGTGGAAAATCTGCACCGTTCTGGTGTTTTGGGTGAAATTCACATGACGGGTAACACGGTAATTGATGCGCTGTTGAATGTAGCTGCAACCCAAGCTGTTTGTAATGTACCAGGCTTAGACTGGGATTCATATCGCGTTCTGTTAGCAACAGTTCATCGACGGGAAAATTGGGGAGAACCCCTGCAAGCGATCGCTCAGGGGTTTTTACAAATCTTAGACAAGTTCCCTGATACAGCTTTATTGTTACCATTACACCGCAATCCCACAGTGCGAGTTCCATTGCAAGAGCTTTTAGGGAATCATCCCCGAATTTTCTTGACAGATCCTCTAGATTATGGGGAGTTGGTGGGTGCAATTGGGCGATCGCATCTTTTGCTCACTGACTCTGGTGGTTTGCAAGAAGAAGCCCCCAGTTTGGGAAAACCAGTACTGGTTTTGAGAGATACTACCGAAAGACCAGAGGCTGTTGTAGCCGGTACAGCAAAACTTGTAGGCACTACGAGTGAGAATATTTTTGCATCTGCGGCTGAGTTACTGAGCGATCCAGATGCCTATGAAGCAATGGCAAATGCAATTAATCCCTTTGGGGATGGTCATGCAGCAGAGCGCATTTTGCAGATTGTGCAAAATTACTTGGGTGTTTCATCCGAAATATCAACTTAGATTAAACAAAATACAAAATTTCTGTTTTTCAGGGTGTATAAAATCGACTTTTCTTATTTCAATTCAACACAGTTTCAATGTTGTGGGGTGAGCATCTTGCCCGCTTTCAGACGGGCGAGATGTTCCGTTCGCGCAGCGTCTCTGATAAGAGAAGTTTTAATCTAAGAGTTCCTTAGTTTAGATTTCTAAGGAAATAGATATAACCTAGAAATGAGATTTTTCAAGAGTGGCTGGTTGATGAAATTGTCTCTAACTTTTAAATACCCAGAGCTGCTCTAGTTTCGGGTCCCACTGTACCATCTACAAATAAACCTTTACTTGCCTGAAAGCTTCGGACTTGGTTAACAGTTTCTTGACCGTAAATTCCATCAACTCTGAGATTACCTAAAGCTGTCTGAACGTCTCTTACAAGCTGACCTTTAGAACCACGGGTAAGAATGACTGAACCGCCAACGCCACCAGGTCTACTAGTCACAGGAGGGTTGTTAGGTCTATCAGCAACCCATCGGGCATAAACATATCTACCCGTAGAAAGCCGAGCAAAACCGTTTTCATACCTATCAATCGCTGGAAGTGTTGCACCGTTTGATACACAATCAATATAAGAGTAGTTGGTGCTTGGGCCTGTACGGATACGCAAACAACTGCCGTTAGTTTTTACATAAGCAGCCGAACTTATTTGAATTTGGGTAGCAGCAAGAAGTAATACACCAACACCAGCTAAAGCTAACCAAGCTGAAGATTTAAGTAGTTTTTTCCAATTAAACTTAGTTTTGCTGTTTGCAGATGCCTGTTTTTCAGCAATAACTATGTTAGAAGATTTAAGAGGTTCTTTCCCATTTAATTGAGATTTAGGGAGATTATATTTGGTGTTTCCAGATGCCTCTTTTTGAGCTATAAACATGTGAGAATAAGCAAGATATTCCATAATGCAGCCCTTTATATGAAAAAATGAGTACTTACAGAGAATTACTTTAGCCTTCTCTGTATTTATTCTTAGTATATTTTATATCCCTGCTCTTTCAAAGGTTTTTGCTGATAGCGGAATTAAAAAAGAATCAAAGAAGGCAGGAGGCAGAAGGGAAACCTCTCCCATAAAGGGAAGAGGTATGAAACGGACGTATCTTTTCTCGTGCTACGCATCGCACTTCGTGCCGCTTCGCTAACGCAAAGAATGTTTTTAATTTTTCGCGCCACTTGCGGGCGAGGTTTGTACCTTTTCTTCCTTCTGCCCTCTGCCTCCTGCCTCCTGCCTCCTGCCTTTCTTCTATAAAATTACTCAAAAAACTTCTAAAAAAATGCGATATCTACGAAGGGTTACGCCAAGACGCTGATTTAGTTTAAAAATCATCAGGCGTTGGTATAATCCTCGGTAGACATCGCATTTTCAAAATAAATTTAATTTATTTAAAGCTTTCTTGCTTAATGCCTCATCCCTAAAGCATCTAAATGTCTCAAGCGTATTCTTCGAGCAGAACTAGACTAGCAACCGTAGAAGATAAATCATCTAAGTCTATCGGCTTGCATCGGTATATATCATAACCTGCTAATAATGCCCGATTCCGGTCTTCGTCGAAAGCAGATGCTGTCAGAGCAATAGCTGGAATCTTTCTCCCTCGCTTTGCTTCCAGATTTCTGAGCTTTATGAGCAGTGAGCAGCCGTTTTCATCTGGTAAGTAAATATCACTAATCAAGATGTCTGGTTTAAAAAATGACATTATTTCTATAGCAGCACCTGCCGAAGCAGCTGTGATAATTTCTGCTCCGTCTAATTCGAACAAGAAGGTAAGTAAAGTTCTGGTATCAGGGTCATCATCTACGACAAGCAATCGCAGACCTTTAAAAGACATTGATTGATTAGACATTATTGTCACCGCCGTCTAGCTCAAACACTTAGAGTAACAATTGCATCAAATGGCACGTGTTTGTAAATACCATTTGATGCATACTTTACTAAATCTTAATGGACTAATTGCTAAGTGTCTGTCCGGTTTCGGACATAATAACTTAGAACATTTATTCATCAGCGATGTCTACGACGGGCTACACCTACGCGACTTGGCTAATTCCCCAGTAACCGAGCAAATTCTTTTTGGATGACTCGATAACACTCGCAGGAAGTTGCTTCCAAATCTTCTCGGTTGAGAATACTAATTTGACCACGCTGATAGCGAATCATTCCGGCTCGGCTGAGGGTGCTAGCCGCTACTGTTACACCAGAACGACGTACACCTAGCATCTGGGCGATAAATTCTTGCGTGAGCGGAAAATCTTCTGATTCAAAACGGTCAGAGACTGTGAGAAGCCAACGAGCCAGCCGTTCTTCTAGTGTATGAAGACGGTTGCAAGCACATCCTTGCGTAAGTTCTGTATATATAGCTCGTACATAGCGCAGCAGCAGCTTTTGAATAGCTCCGCCCCGATTGAACTCGGTTCTCAGAACATCTGCATCCATCTGCATTCCAGCGCCCGCAACTTGGACAAACGCTTTTGTAGTTGTTGTATTACCTCCTAAAATGACTGGGATACCCGCCATACCTTCATTGCTCACTATCCCAACTTCTACCGTCGAACCATCTTCCATAATAGTGACTATAGAAACCACTGCGTTTTGGGGAAAATAGACCTCTGTGATAGTTTCTCCAGGTTCGTAAATAACTTGCCGAGTGGGAAGCGAAACTAACTTCAGGTGCGGAACAAGACGCTCATAATCACTAGTTGGCAAAGCCGCTAGTAGTCTATTTACTTGCGGCTTAAGAGTATTTTCACTCACTGAACATTAAAAGAGAAATTTGCTCAAAATACTTTAAATCAAGTTACTTTTACGAGTCTGTTCGGTTTCGTACACATAACTCAAAAAATTTTTCTGGCCCGGTTACTGGGCAAGAAGCCCAGTAACCGGGAAAATTCCTTTTGTATAACTTCTGCACAAACGCTGTTGTGGTTGTGGTGTTGTCTCCTAAAATTACTGGGATACCCACCATGCCTTCATTGCTTACTATCCCAACTTCTGCCGTTGAGCCATCTTCCATAGTGGTGACTATAGAAACCACTGCCTTATCAGGAAAATAGACCTGCGTAATCGGTTCGGCTGCTTCGTAAAGAACTTGCTGAACTGAAAGCGTAACTAGCTTTAGATGGGGAACAAGACGCTCATAATCACTAGCTGGTAAGGCTGCAAGCAGCTTATTTGGTGGTTGCTGAAAAAGGTTTTTGTTTAATGACATTAGAAGTCACTCTCCTTAAGGTAGGTGACTTTAGAAAAGTCAGCTCAGGGCACAAGGAAAGAATTTCAGAATTTGATCCTAATGTCGAAAGGTGTATTCTCTAAAGGAACACGGGGACAATCTAGAAAATCTTAAATGAACACACTTGTGTAAGTCTGTGCGGTTTCGTACATAGAAGCTAAAAAAATTATTTTTGCTGTTTATTTGGCTTATTGCCCAATAAACGAACAAATTCCTTTTCTATAATCTGATAACATTCGCACGAGGTTTTTTCTAAAGCTTCTCGATTCAGGATGTTAATCTGACCACGGTGGTAGGTGATCATTCCGGCTTCGCTCAAGATATTAGCTGCTTCGGTGACACCAGCGCGACGTACACCCAGCATCTGCGAGATAAATTCTTGCGTAAGTGGGAATTCATCTGATTCAAGACGATCAGAAACTGTTAACAACCATCGAGCCAGCCGCCTCTCTAGCTTATGAAGACGGTTGCACGCAGATCCTTGTGCTATTTGAGTGTATACACCTTGGACGTAGCGTAGCAGCACGCTTTGGAGAGCTGTACCCCGATTGAACTCGCTTTTTAGTATATCTGCATCGATCTGCATAGCACTGTCTGGAATCTGCACAAATGCGGTTGTGGTTGTGATGTTATCTCCTAAAATTACAGGCATACCTACCATGCCTTCATTGCTCACTAAACCAACTTCCACAGTCGAGCCATCTTCCATTGTACTGATTATAGAAACCACTGCCTTATTAGGAAAATAGACCTGTGCGATCGGTTCGCCTGGTTCATAAAGGATTTTCCGAAGTGGGAGCTTAACCAGCTTTAGATGGGGGACAAGACGCTCATAATCACTGGGTGGCAGAATTGCCAACAAATTATTTGCTGGTTGCTCAAGGGTATTTCTGTCTAATGACATTGGGATTCTCCTGAATCTAGCAGTCTCTAGAAAAGGCAACTTGCGGCACAAGGAGAAAATTAAGAGTCTAACCCTAATGTCAAAAGATGTATTTTCCTAAAAAACTTATAATAGAAAATTGAGATTTTTATACTTATATCTATAATATAACATAACTAAATTAGTTATTCATAGTAACAAAAAATCCAGATTATAAATCAAAAATCTTGGTATAGGTGTATGAGGCATCTATCTAAAGAGTGAAAAAAGAATAATACAAATTAATGGCAAAGGATTAAGTACATAATACTGCAAAAAACTATATTTCTCTTATTAAATACTGGCTTTAGCAAAGTTAATAGAAAGTATAAAAAAATCAATAGGTCGGTTTCAAGGTAAGGAACCCCAACAATTGGAATTGCGAAATTCCACAGGAATTGCACTTGCGATCGCAGATTTAAGTCAAATTGTGTTCACTAATCATATAGACACGAGCATCTTTGTCAGCGATCGCAGCAAAAAATTCTTGGTTATACAAACAAGCTTTTACAACCCTAAGCCTTTGGTGTTGCGATCGGATATTGTGATCTTTACCGATAAGCTCGGCACATTTTGATTGTTTACCAAAATAATATACTTTTTCAGAAGCATATTAACATGAACATTTATTAAGACTTAATTCCAGAATAATCTTAAGATTTCTGGTATACTACGGTAAATTAACTGATTTATCGTAGTATATGCTAAGTCTAAAACAGTCGATTCCACAAAACCCTAATAAAAGCAAGTACTCTGTACTACAATTTTAGATTTTATGACTCCACAAACGACCTTACTCATCGGGTTGCTTTATGCAATAATAAGCAATTGTATCCATTAACTACAATTTATCTATCCATTTTTAGTAGTATCAGCAAAATATTATTCTGCTGAAAAATTTATATTGGCTTGGTGCCAAACTAAGTGTTGTTTGAAGCTAAGTTAATTAAAAATAATAACATACTTGACAAAATGTAAAATTACCAATAAAAATATCACTGTTAAATTAAACAGAATAAAACACGAAAACATGAAGTATAACCAGCTTGGTAAGAGTGACTTAAAAGTTTCTGAAATTTGTCTGGGCACTATGACTTATGGACAGCAAAATACTATTGAAGAAGCCCATGCTCAGTTAGATTATTCTATTGCTCAAGGAGTCAACTTTATTGATGCTGCGGAGATGTACCCAGTTCCAACAAGTGCCGAAACTTATGGATTAACTGAAACTTACATTGGAGAATGGTTAAAGCATAAACAAAGAGAAAAACTGATTATAGCTACAAAGATTGCTGGCCCCGGACGTGGCTTTAAATGGTTACGTGATGGAGCTAAAGCAATTGACCGTGATAATATCAAACAAGCTGTAGATGATAGTTTAAAAAGATTACAAACCGATTATATTGATCTCTACCAAATCCACTGGCCCGATCGCTATGTACCAAGGTTTGGGCAAACGGTATTCGATCCGACTCAGGTGGGAGAAACAGTTCCCATCGCTGAACAGCTAGTAGTTTTTGCCGATGTAATTAAGGCAGGAAAAATTCGCTATATCGGTTTGAGCAATGAAACTCCTTGGGGAGTAGCACAATTTAGTAACGCTGCTAAACAATTAGGTTTACCCAAAGTTGTTTCAATTCAAAATGCCTATAACTTGCTGAATCGAGTATTTGATGGAGCTTTAGCAGAAGCAGTTTATCACGAAGAAATTGGGTTATTGGCTTATAGTCCTTTAGCATTTGGCTTCTTGACCGGCAAATACCTAAATGGCAAACCAGAGAAAGCAAGAGTCAGTTTATTTGAAAATTTTGGTCAGCGCTACTTAAAACCAAAAGTCACCGAAGCAGTAGCAGCTTATGTGGAAATTGCCAAGCGCTATCAACTCACTCCAGCACATCTAGCTTTAGCATTTGTGCGGAGTCGTTGGTTTGTCCCTAGCACAATTATTGGTGCTACGACACTAGAACAACTCAAAGAGAATTTGGAAAGTGTGGATGTAGTTCTCAGTAAAGACATTTTGGAAGAGTTGGATATAGTTCATGCTCAGTCGCCAAACCCAGCACCATGAACAATTAAAAATTAAAAATTAGAAATTAGAAATTCAAACATTTTAGACAGTTCACCTCGTTACCAGGCTCCAGCCTGGTAATGCCTCCCTAGAGGTTCTGGCTCTCATTATTAGATTCAAAACTAGATATTTAGTAGGTAGGATATGACTTTTACAGCAACATCGATTGACCAAAATACTATTCGTCGTCGGGGTACTGGTTTAAAGGCTTACAATCCCGAAAAAGCATTTAAAGGATACACACTTTTCACGCCTCTGACAGGTCAAGGTGAAGTTTATCTTCTGAACTTAGAAGGAGAAGTAGTACACCAGTGGAATCTGCCATATCCACCAGGGTTATATGGTTATCTCTTGCCTAATGGCAACCTTTTTTATAACGGTAAGACTCCACCAGAAGAACCACTACGTTTTGCTTTGTGGGCTGCCTTCAAAAGTGGTGTTGTTTTAGAGGCAGATCCCAAAGGAAATATTATTTGGGAATATAAGCATCCAGATCATCATCACGATGGGCGCAGACTAGCCAATGGCAACACAATTTTACTCGCCATTGAAAAAATACCTCAGTCGTTAGTACCTCGTATCAAAGGCGGCGTACCAGGTACAGAACCAGATGGGAATATCTATGCTGATGTCCTTTATGAGGTGACTCCAGCAGGTGAAATTATTTGGACTTGGCACGCCCACGAACACCTCGATTTAGATAAATTTACCATTACACCCCAGGATCATCGACACGAATGGACTCATGGGAATACTGTGGGGGAACTCGCTGATGGCAACATCATAGTGAGCTTTCGTAATATCTCCACAGTTGTCATTATCGATCGCAAAACCGGAGAAATTATTTGGACGTTGGGTGATGACGTGCTAGCGCAGCAGCACTTCCCGAACGAATTAGCTAACGGTAATATCCTAATTTTCGACAATGGCGCACATCGCCGTAACGTCGCTCTCAATTTCTCACGTGTGATTGAGGTAAACCGTCAAACGAAAGAGATAGTTTGGGAATACACCGACAACCCGCCTCAAAATTTCTTCAGTGCATACATATCAGGAGCGCAACGTTTAGCGAATGGCAATACCTTGATTACAGAAGGTGCTTACGGCCGGATATTCGAGGTGACAGTTGCAGGAGAGATTGTTTGGGAATACATCAACCCCCACTTTGCATCTCGGAATATTCCAGGTGAAAAATCGCCGGTAACTCGTGGGGAGCAAAATACAGTCTTCCGCGCCTTTCGTTATGCAGCTGAAGAAGTGCCTTGGCTTTAGTAGTTTGTCAAGCTAATAAAATCTTGGTACGTAGTAAGCACTTCAGTGCTTAGAAAATTAAGGACTAAAGTCCTTACTACGAACTTCTCATATTAAAAGTTTGGTTAGTGTCGAGAATTTTTCACGCTTCATGCGCCTCAAAGGGGCTTCAGGACACTAACAATTGAAGATTTGGGATTTTGGATTCAAATTCAATTCCCAATGCCGATGCCGATTAACAAGTCCTATTTACCAAGGTACTTAAACATGGCCCAAATCAAAGTATACAGTGCAGTTGTTTGTCCTTATGCTCACCGTACCCGGTTGGTACTGCAAGAGAAAGGCATTGACTTCGATTTGATTGAGATTGATTTGCAGAATAAGCCTGAAGGTTTTACCAAAGTTTCTCCTTATGGTAAAGTACCTGCGATCGCTCATGGCGATAACCGAGTTTGGGAATCAGCAGTAATTAACGAGTATCTTAATGAGGTATTTCCCAATCCACCACTGTTACCCAGCAATCCTGCTGCTAGGGCGCAGGCTCGTATCTGGATTGATTTTGCTAATACCAGATTCGTCCCCGCTTTTTCTACCCTACTGCGGAGTTCAGATCCCCAAAAACAAGAGGAAGCTAAACAGGAACTATCCAAACACCTGGAATTCATTGAAAACGAAGGTTTGGCAAAGCTTTCTGGGGAAGGCCCTTACTGGTTTGGTGAATCTATCAGTTTGGTCGATTTCACCTATTTTCCCTGGTTTGAGCGCTGGGCTGCACTAAAGCAGTATCGTGGTTTTGGGATACCAGAAGAGTTTACCCGTGTACGCCAATGGAAACATGCTTTGAAAGAGCGTGAATCTGTGAAAGCGATCGCTCATTCTAAGGAATTCTACATCGAGCGATATGCTAAATTCGCTGCACCTACTCTCGCTGCCGTTTAAACGTAATTAATAATTATGTTTCAAGTAGGGTTTAAATTTCCACTTGAAACATAGAATTAAAAACTCAATACGGTTCGGTTAATGTTTTTTGATGGAAATTCTAGATCGTAAAGACACGATAAACCATCACAAAGACGCGATAAATCGCCGTCTCTACAATAATCAGTCTTTTGTAGAGACGGCGATTCATCGCTGTTGCCTTAACCGAATAGTATTGATTAAACTCTTTAAAATTACGAACTTGTACTGAGCGTAGCCGAAGTATTACGAATTACGACTTTACCAAAGTGAGCCGCACTTTTGAGATAACTGTAAGCTTCTTGTGCTTCAGTAAAGGGAAAAACTCGATCAATAACTGGTTTAATTTGATGCTGTTGCATCGCCTGATTCATCGCCTCAAACATTTCCCGACTACCAACATAAATACCCTGAACTGTTAAACTCTTAAAAAGTATTGGCATGGGGTCAATTTCACTTCCTCTTCCTGACAATACGCCAATCAAACTAATCCGTCCCCCAATGCGGACTGCTTGTAGTGATTTTGGCAAAGTACCTGCACCGCCTACTTCAACTACATGATCTACACCAGTGCGATTAGTTAATTGATAAACTTGCTTTTCCCAATCTGGTGTTGTTTTGTAGTTGATTGTCTCGTCAGCACCAAGCTGTTTAGCTCGTGCTAATTTATCATCACTGCTGGAAGTAATAATTGCTCTAGCACCATGTATCTTGGCAAACTGGAGAGCAAAAATCGAAACTCCCCCAGTACCGAGTAATAAAACATTATCACCTGCGCCAATATTGCCTTTTGTTACCAGTCCATGCCAAGCTGTGACTGCTGCACAGGGTAAAGTTGCCCCTTCAATGTAGGATAAATAATCAGGTAATATTACCAAACCATCTTGGTGTAATACGACATATTCAGCCAGCATTCCATCGATACCGCCTCCGAGATCGGATTTCATTTTCTCTTTGGTTAAAGAGCCATAAATCCAGTCTTGGAAGAAAATACCAGCGACGCGATCGCCTATTTTCACCCGTGTCACACCTTCCCCTACCGCCACAACCTCCCCTGCACCGTCAGATAGGGGAATTAAGGGATATTTCTGTCCAGCACCGTAAGCACCCTCAGCGACGAGCAAATCGCGGTAATTTAAGGATGTTGCTTTGACTTGAATGAGAACTTGTCCCGGAGTTGGTTTTGGTTCAGGGCGATCGACTAATGCGATCGCATCAATCCCAGCGTTGCTTTGAATTTCGTAAGCTTTCATACAAAAAGCAGTGGTTTAATGTCATATTAAACCACTGCTGTTTATTGTAATAAATTAGGACTTACGCACAATATTTCTCAAACTCTCATTTCTCTGTGTCCTCTGCGTCTCTGTGGTTCGTTATTCCGTAACTCGTGCTTAAGTCCTATAAATAAATAGGCCTATTCTAAGTTAGTGTTATTTCACCTTATGAGCTTGGTTGCTGATCGGGAAACATACATTTATCAGAATCACAACCACTAGGGCCAGCCTCTGACATTTCACCTAAATCGTAGCGGCTTAAGACTGCACAGAAATCATCTGTTTTCCGCCGTGCTTTCACCTCTTGATTCAAGCGCTCGTAGGTTGGTTTATCTATTGGTTCAAATGGCAAACGGGGGAATGATTGCAAGTCATCAAAACGAGCTAAAAGGGCTGCTGAAATATATCCTTGATCGCTCTGAATAGTTTCGTAGATTTTCTGCCCCAAAGGTTCTATTTCATCAGAACGCAGTTCCAAAGTAGCTGATGTATTGTGAGTTACATACCAACGTTGAACCTGGAGGACAAAATCAAATTGGGCTAAGACTGAAAACTTAGAAACATCAATTTCATCAGCACCTGGTAAATCTGCCCAAGATACAGAAACAGGGATTTCTACTAGCCATTCACTCACCCGTGAATCAAAGGGATCGTTGAGCAAATTGCCCTGTTCATCTTTGTCTGATTGTGAGGGAATGACATTGTAACCGTAGTCAATACAGGCTAAGGCTACTGGATCATTTTTGCCGAAGGTGATGCGGCGAATAAATCTTTGGGCTTTGGGGGGATGCCATCCTGAACTAGCATTAGTTAACAAAGCCTTAGTACCACTGGGTTGGACTGTGGTACAGCGATTTGGACGTTTGAGATTGTGGCGATCGCAATAATCCCAAACTGCCCGATGTACAATATCTTTCCAAGAACTTAGATATTTTTCTTCCTCACGCTTGAAAGCTAATCCTTGTGGAGTTGCAGGTCTTCCGGCTTCCCACCAGCGCAGCCAATCAACACCAAAAGCATGGACAAAGAAATCAAATAAACCTGTAAAAGAAACTCCCACAATCGGGTCTAATTCACGGCTGTATTGATAGCGTGGTTCTAAGAATTTGTGATTTAAAAGTGCCGCAACAGATAACGCCCCAGCAGTGAAAGCTTCTTCTTGTTCTTTGTAATTACGTGGGTCGATTTGATTAAGGTGAACCTCTGACAAATTGCAGTGGAAGTTACTACCGATGATTTCCTTTCTTTGTTACCCTAGAGGCTTTTTATCCCCTAGTTCTACTGCTTGATTATTTGCAGTAGCTCCGCGTACCTTTTGCAGATGTGACTTTAGATAATAAAAGTGTTTCGGCTCCCTTCGGCTACGCTCAGGGCAAGCCGCTCAACACAAGTGTTTTTCACATCCACCCCCGCACTCTTGGAGAGATTATATTCTAGACACAAATTTCTCATGTTATCTAGTTTCACTCTCTACGCTGTACGGTGTCAAAAGCTTTTTAGTTCCTTTGATTACCACGGGATTAGCATCTCAGCTTTCCCCGTTTTTGCGAGGTTTTTAACGTGAGGCAAAATCACTTACCACACGGATTTAGCCCATAGCGAGCTAAACGATGTTCTAACTCATTAGCATCAAGATTTGAATAACGTTCTTCTAACCACTGTTTTGCTGTTCCTTGTTCATAAGCTTGCAAAAACTCAACTTTTAGAGCTTGTGTTGGCAGCAAATCAATATTCGATCGCGCTACGGCTTCACCAGCCCATTGAATCGCTCCCTCGCCGCTATAATACTGTTTGCGAACGGCATCAAGACATTCTTCTAAGGTTGGTTTTCGGTGAAAAACTCTGGTATGGTTTGCCATCCTGAGTGCATCACGCTCTGGATCAATTCGCCAGTTGCCATTTTCATCTTGCTGCCATAAGTTATCTTTGGCGGTGGCTGCTAGGCGATCGCCAGAATCAAACTGACGCATCCCTGCACTTCTACGTATATTTCCAGCAACAATTGTTACAGCACCTTGATCGATTAACAGACAGCATTCAACTGAATTTAATTGCCGTCCTACAGCTTTACTCAGGATGGAAGCACAACGCTGATAGAGTCCGGGCAATTTCACAGGATTAGCAACTCCTCCAAAGCCGTTGAGAGTTTCTCCTGCTTTTCGGACATCGCTGATATCAACTAATACTTCAACTGCTGCTGAAAACTGTTCATTAGTGGAGAGTTCTAATAGGGCTTGATATGATTCAACCCAACCTTCACGGCTATCTCCAACGTGAATAGTGACATTATTGCCTTCTATATGAGTTTCAGTATATTCACGTCGCTGTTGCACAGGAGTGCTGCCAATTTCACCTTTTACAGTGACATTCAGTTGATTACGGATAGGAGGTAACTGGTTAATAAATTGTGGTTCTAGGACGGCTCCGGTACCACAGCCCATCATTGCCAGATCCATCATTAAGCCGAAGGCACTCCAGTCTTCGAGATTGGTAGAGGTGCAATTATAAGCGCCGGAAAAGTTCTTTGGTTTGGTTATCCAGTCTGTGCCACCAACCCATAGCCAGCGTCCACTGGGCATGGCTTTCAAGTTGCGCTGCATCTTATCCAGTATGGCAGCTTCTGCTTGAGTGAGCTTTCCCAACTCGACTAAGCCGAGGAGAGTGCGATCGCATACCTCATCCCATGTTTCCCTTAGTCCCGCCTTTGTGCGGCGGCTATAGGTTCTAAAAAATACGGGATTTGCAGCCGGTGCAGTTTCGGGAAACTTTGCACTCTGGCGTTTTTTTTCTAGCTCTCGAACCATATATTAAGTGTCTTGCGTTCTTGTTGCGTGCGGACAGATTATGACTATACGCCAAGTAGTTTGAGTATTAAAGATTGTCAAATTGTCCACTTTACGCTAGCTATAGCCCGTACTATTTCCAACATAAATTTATGATGTATAATATCCCTCACCCTTGAGTAAGAGCTTTGTGCTGTGTTTAAATTATCACGATCTAACTGTAAGTAAATTCTCTTTATACCGATTATTATTCAATTACTTAGCGGACGGATAAACTTTGCTTGAAATTATACAGGTAGAGACTGACCAACATAAATCTCATATACACCAACTCTTTTGGGAATATTTTAACGAGACTAAGTTGATATTCAGCCATCAGTTCGGCATCAATTTAGATGTGAATACATTCTTTGAGCAATATATGACTCAACTGCACGAATTTATACCCCCTTCAGGACGCTTACTTTTAGCACAATACGAGGCACAAATTGTCGGCTGCGCTTGCTTGCGAAAAATTGGCGAAGATGTTGGCGAAATTAAAAGAATGTATGTAAGTCCAGAATTTCGCAGAAAAGGAATCGGTAGAGCATTATTAGGAACTATCGTCAATAAAGCTTCTAGTATTGGTTACTCAAAGATTCGTTTAGACAGCGCCCCTTTTGCAAAGGAAGCACATACACTTTATCGTGTATATGGCTTTCAGGATATCGAGCCGTATTTAGAAAAAATAGAGATTCCTCTCGAACATCGAGCAAACTGGGTTTTTATGGAATTGGTTTTAAAATGATCAATATTCGTTGTGAAACTCTGCCAGACTACACAGTAATAGCTGAAGTGAATACATTAGCTTTTGGGCAGGAAAATGAGGCTAAATTTGTGGAGAAAATTCGCCGTTCTGACCGCTACATTCCAGAACTTTCTCTGGTTGCAGAGGTTGAAAATGTTGTAGTTGGTCATATTTTATTCAGCTACATTAACCTGGTGAGTGAAGAAAGACTACAGGTAATCGGTCTAGCACCTTTAGCGGTTCATCCACAGTTTCAACAACAAGGTATTGGTAGCGCACTGGTACAAGCAGGATTAGAAAAAGCAGATGCAAAGAAAGAAGCCGTAGTTGTTGTACTTGGTCATCCTCATTTCTATAATCGTTTTGGCTTTCAGCCTTCTGTTATTTATGAAATCGAGTCTCCTTTTCTAGTACCAAAGGATGTCTTCATGGTTAAAACACTGCAAAGCTATGAAAAAAAGTATAAAGGTAAGGTTGTTTATCCGGCTGTTTTTGAGGAAGTATAGTATTATTTACGCAAATATTTACAATCAATAAGTGAGCTGTGATTTTGGTAAACAGATGCTCGTGCGATCGCACAATAGGTTTGTGCTGTCAAACTAAAGTCATGGTAGAGAAAATATTGCTATAATGATCGATAAAAAAGACTAAATTTTAAGTTGATGTCGGCTAAAGATATTTTTCATGATGCGGTTAGAAATGGCTTAGAAAAAGAGGGTTGGGTAATTACAGATGACCCATTAAGAATTCGAGCCGGTAGGGTTGATATGCAAATCGACTTAGGAGCCAAAAGAATCATAGCTGCCGAGAAAGGAGAAGAAAAGATCGCGGTTGAGATTAAGAGCTTTATTAGTCCGTCAAATATTTCTGAATTTCATACGGCATTGGGTCAATTTCTTAACTATCGTATAGCTTTGGAAGAACAGCAGCCTGAACGTGTTTTATATTTAGCAGTTCCACAGGGTGCTTATAAAACATTTTTTAACCTGCCATTTGTGGAAACTGTTATTGAGCATTTTCAACTCAGCTTGCTAGTTTATGACTCTAACAATGAGGTGATTTTAGAATGGAAAAGATAGAACAATATCGCACATATATCCAAGACTTATTAACTGAATACGCTAAAGGAAGTCCATCGGATGATGAAGTGGAAACAGAACTAATCTTTGACACGGAACGGGATCATTATCAGGTTGTTTATACAGGTTGGAAAAATCGCACGCCGATGTATGGGTGCGTATTGCATCTCGACATTAAGGACAACAAAATTTGGATACAGCATGATGGTACTGAGATTGGCATTGCTAATGAGTTAGTTAATTTAGGAGTCCCCAAAGAAGATATTGTTTTGGCATTTCATGAACCATTGGTGAGGCAATATACAGGATTTGCAGTTGGTTAAGTACATATTTATCTCCTGACTTTATGAGAGATCACTTGATTATATCTATTAATAAATATTGCAAACGCTATAACTATACTATTGTTGAAACTACACCTTTTAGCTCTAACGCAGCTGCAACCCGTAAAATGAAAGCTTCATTATATGGTGCTGCTATCAATTGCACGCCTAAAGGTAAAGCATTTGGGCGCTGAATTGGTACTGATAAAACTGGTAAACCAATAAAAGATAATGGTTGAGTAAATAATCCCAAATGAGGACGGACAAGAATTTCTTCACCATCTAAAATCATAGTTTGTTGACCAATTAGTGGTGCGGAAATTGGTGTAGTTGGGGCAAGAATCACATCCACATTTTGAAAGACTTCCCGAACGCGATCGCGATACCATTTCCTAAACCGTTGTGCTTGCAGATACCAGCTACTAGGAATTAACGCCCCAGCCAAAAAGCGATCGCGTGTCGCTGGATCAAAATCTTGAGGACGATATCGCAAATTATCCAAATGCAGATTTGCACCCTCGCTAGCTGTAATCACAAACGCTGCTGCACGGGCGCGGTGTGCTTCTGGTATGGTTATGTATTCAGTCACATTTAAAGCATCAGCTACCTTTTGCACTGCTGCTAAAGCTTCCAGTTCTGCGCCTTTGATGAAATAATCAGCAGCAATGGCAATTCTGATATCAGAAATATCTTGTTTGAGTTGTGGTAAAACCAATTCAGGCGGACGCTTAGTGCAAATTGGATCGCGATCGTCTTCTCCTTGAAGCACATCAAACACCGTAGCAATATCTTGCACCGAACGCGCAAAAGGGCCAATGTGGTCAAAACTGCTAGAAAATAAAGCTACCCCAGCACGAGATAACCTTCCATAAGTCGGCTTCAAACCAAAAACGCCACACAACGCCGCCGGAACGCGAATTGAACCATTAGTATCAGAACCCAGCGTCAGGGGTACTAACCCAGCAGCAACAGCCGCCGCCGAACCACCCGATGAACCACCAGCAACTCGCTGTAAATCATGGGGGTTGTGAGTAGCACCGTAATGGGAGTTTTCCGTAACAAACCCATAGGCGTACTCATCCATATTCAAAGCGCCAACTAGCACAGCACCCGCTTGTTTCAGCTTCGCTATTGCGGTTGCATCAAGGCTTGCTGCTGGGTTATCTGCATTGATTTTTGACCCCGCCATAGTCGTTAAACCAGCAATATCGAAAAGATTTTTCACCGCAAAAGGCACACCAGCAAGCAAACCAGGATTATTACCTTGGGCAATTTCTTCGTCAATGCGAACTGCATCTATTAAAGCTGTTTCAGTAGTCACAGCCGTAAAACAGTTGAGTTGATGATCTCGCGCAGCGATTCGTGCGATCGCAGCTTTGGTAACTTCCACCGCGCTGACTTTGGCTGCACGCACCGCATCTGATATTGTTATGGCATCGGCAGAATCAAAATTCATGCTGGAATATTAGGAGATAGCACTTTTAGCTTTTTGAGTAATAGCAGTCTGCATAGTTTTTGCTAGTTGTAGCAAAATAGCTGTAAGACCTAAATCTAAAATACAAGAGAATAAAAACCAAAAGGGCAGAAATTTATCTTCGGGATTTTTAACAGCTTCTGTAAAAGCGAGCCGATTCAAAAGATTTGACCCAATCATACAACCATATAGCGGCCCGATTAACGATCGCACTTGTTTACTTAAACGTGTTAAATCCTCACCTTCACCTTTAAATCGATCAGCAAAAGTGGACAACGTGTTGGCTATTCCCCAAAGGCTATATAAGTAAGTGGGTGCTAAAATTTTCCGCTATGTAACAGAATTTTAACCAGAGTTTTTAGAATTAAATTTTACACGTCGTGTACTGTAATTGCTTTTTTCCCCTCTAGCTTGAACGCCATTGATTACA